>NZ_JBNPKM010000006.1:0-147034 GCF_050312955.1 Collinsella sp. SGI.241 | reverse complement strand
AGGACCGCGTCGCCGCGCTCCAGGCATCCGGGCCTGCCGCGGCTCCCGCGGGCGTACTGGGCGGAGACCAGGGCTATATCCGGGCGGCCGGCCCCGAGGGGGTTTCCCGCCTGCGGGCGCTCGGTCCCGTCCGCGCCCACGTAGAGGCACCTTGTGGAGTCGTAGAGCCACGCTTCGATGCCGAAGCGGTCGCGCAGCTCGGACTGCCACTGGGAGAGGACGGATTTGGGCGTGAGGATGACCACGCTTTGCACCCCGCAGAACCTGACCATGAAGGCCATGGCAGCCGCGGCCTCGAACGTCTTCCCCAACCCGACCTCATCGGAGAGCAGGACCCTGACGGGCCAGCGGGAAAGGGCGTCGATGACCGCACGCTCCTGGTGCTGGTAGAGCCCGGGGATGTCGCCGGAGACGAAGAAGTACGAGGGCATCCTGCGCGCCGCCGCGATGGCGCCCTCCGCGACCGCGGCATGCGACGCGCCGGGTCGGGGCACGCTCCCGCCGAGGCCGCGCTCGATGGCGGATGCGAACGATTGGGTTATCTCGCAGGACGTCACGCCCTCGGCGGAGCCCTCCCACAGGCCCTCGAAGACCCCGCGCCAGACCTTCTCGATGCCGGGCGTCTCCCAGGACTTCTGCACCATGATCGTCTCGTAGTTGCCGCCGAGCCCGGAGCGCGTCTCGTTGGCGCTCCCCGAGGCGATGACGGAGTTGCCCTGGGCGTCCCGCAGCAGGAACAGCTTCGTGTGGAAGAGCCCGCCGTCGTCCACAGCGGCGGCCCTCACCTCGAGAAGCCCGTCGGCGATCATCCACGCGAGCGTCGCCAGCCGCTCGCGCTGGATTGCGTCGGATAGGCCGAGGATGCCCTCCCCGATCTCGCGGCCGATTCGTTCCGCCTCGGCGCGTAGTGGCTCGGCGGGGTCCGCCGCCGCGGCCAGCTCGCCGGGGACGCTGTGGATACCGACGATGAGGCGCATGCGGCCGCCGCGGGCGTACAGCCCCTCCACCCCCGCCGAGATGGCGATGAGGGAGTCGAGCGTGTAGTAGCTCGTCACCCGGTCGTATTCGCTCGCCGCGCCGAGCAGCGGCAGGAGGAACTCGGAGAGCAGCCTGCTGCCGTGTCCGGTGTAGACGTATCCGATGCCGAGGGAGGGGAAGCCCTCCCGCCTTTGGTCGCGGGGCATGCGCTACCTTCCCAGCGCGTCGAGGATGCGGTCGCAGGCGTCGGCATCGCCGTCGATGCTGTCGCGGCATATCGCGCCCGCGTCCGCGATCTTCTCGAGGAGCTCGCGGAGCTTGCTCGACTGCTTGTCGGACAGGACCTTGCCCCTGCCCCTCTGCCCCGCCACGCTCGTCATGAACTTGACCATGAACTTGTCGTCCGCCTTGTACTGCCTGGCCTTCTCGAGGGCGTGCCTGATGTCGGCGCCGGACAGCGCCGCGACCCTCTGGTCGGCGGTCGGCTCCGCGATGGCGACCATGGAGCGGTACATTGCCTCGGCGGCATCCATACGGTCGCGGGAGTCCCGCCCGCGCTGGGCGGTCAGCGCCTCCAGCGAGCGCCTCGCCTCGTCCTCGCTCGCGCAGTTGAGGAACGTCCACGCGGTCCTCGGCGGGTTCGCGGCGGCGATCTCGGAGAGGAGGTCCTCGTCTAGGCCGCCCAGCTCGAGGAGCGCCTCCAGCTCGGACGGCGTCGCGTTGATATAGGCCGCGGCGGTGCCGAGGTCGAGTCCCGCCGAGTAGAAGTCGGACGAGACGGACGAAGCCCTCTCGTCCAGCGGCATTCCGGGGTCGTCCCATGCCCTCTTGACCGACTCGAGCGCATCAAGCCTGTTCATGCTACTCCTCTCCCTTCATGCCGCAGCGCACCGCGACCCAGTCGTTGCGCATCCTGGTCGCCTCCGCCGGGGCGACGGACAGCTTCTCCACGAGCACGCGGTAGATGGCGTCGGATGCCGCCAGCACCTGCCTCACCTCGTCGCTGACCTTCTTCTTCCACAGCGGGTGGTCCTCGTAGACGATCACCTGGAGCGCCGAGGGGTCGCCGTCGTCGTCGCCCTCCTCGTAGATGTAGTCGAAGGGCGCGTTGACGTCGCTGCCCCTGCCCCTGTTGACGATCGTGATGTTGACGGTGAGGCCCGACTCGAGCTCGAGGGACCTCTCGGTCACGACGTTTCGCACCGTCGTGTTGATGCCCGCCGTGTCCGCCGCGGTGCTCTCCTCAACGGGAGCGGTCAGCTCGTCGTCGGGCAGGATCGACTCGCCGCCGTACTGCTCGGCGAGGCTCTCCGCGACCCTTCGGACCTCCTGCGCGTCGTGTACATTGCCGGAGCGAGACAGGTGGCGAGAGCCCGCGACGAGGGTCTTCAGGTACTCCTTCATGTAGCTGGAGACCAGCTTCCACTCGGGCGTCTCCTGAAGCCCCTGCTTGTAGAAGGTCGAGTCGATGAAGCCGAGCTCGACGTCGCCGATGATACGGCTCGTCATGAGGTGCGCCTTGAACCAGGACTTGTCCCAGGGCATGACGAGCTGCCCGTGGCGGTAGATGTTGAAGCCGTACATGCCGTCGTTGTGCGTCTGGTCGCTGAGCGCCATCCAGCCCGTGATGCGGTACTTGCCGTTCGGCCCGCAGGCGGTGTCGATATCGACCTTGGTACCGGGCAGGTATTTGTAGCTGACGGGCTCGATCTCCGTCCTGTCGCGCCCCTGCACGAGCACGATGCGGTCGCCCGTCTCGAGGTGTCCCTTGAAGGCGGCGCCCAGGTACCTGACGATGGCGCCCGGCATCGGGTCGGGGTTCCTCAGGCGGCTGATGATGAATGCGCTGCCGTGGGGGACCCTGGCGAGCACGCCCGTGCCGTCGACCGGACTGTCCTCGATGACGACGTCCCAGGCGTCCGCGCCCGAGTCCCTGCGACTGTAGTCGTTGATGTCGAACGCGACGTGGTACTCGGTGTCCTCGCCGACCGGACGCGTGAAGATCTCGTAGTACGCGCCGAGGGCCGAGCACGCGGCCTTGAAGCCCATGCCGAAGTGGCCCTTGGCGTCCTCGCCGCGCTCGAGATGGCGCGACATGTCCTCGGCGATGCAGACCGCCTTCTCGAGGATGTCGCCCGTCATGCCCCTGCAGTTGTCGATGACGCTGATCTTGTCGTCGCCGAGCACGACGGCGACCTCGACTTTCTCATTTCCCACCCTAGCGTCGAAGCAGTTCGCGACCAGCTCGCCGATGGACTCGGGAACCGACTGGTTGGTCGCGCCGATGTTCGCCATCAGGCGCGGCGAGGGGTAGTTCTTCACCGTGCGACTCCCCATGGGGACCTCCGGAAATAATCGTCGGGGGCCGGCGGGCGCAGTCGCGCCGCAAGCCCCGCATTCGTTGCCATACGCCATAAGTTTACTTATTGCGCCCCTCGATTTATTGAGCAACAAATTCTATCTGGCGAACGGTCGCGTTCCGGGCGTGCCCGGGGTGCGCCAGATGAAGTATGGTCTATCGCGTTTCCAACCGAAGGGAGGTGAGAATATGGACGAGCGGGCCAAGGGCAGGGTCTACGACGTCTGCCACGAGATGCGCGGACTCGCCTCGGCGCTCGAGGCGGCCGCCCACGGGGAAATGGCCGAGCCGGAGCTTATAGTCGAGTACGCGTCTGGGCAGATTTCAAGACTTTCGGATATGCTCGCGTCGGCAATCGTCGGCAGCCGGCAGGATTGATGTCCATTGGTGCTATTTACATGGTCCCCGTTTCGGAAGCGCCGCGGGGGCATCGTTGTCGGGGTCGTGGACCACGTACCAGCTGTTCCCGTAATGGCAGATGTCGCGGCAGGTCCCGTCCCCGACGACCACTCGCCAGGACTCGGACTGCCTAGTCCTGCCGAGTGCCCACGAGCGGGCGCTGTAGGACTCGATGCGGTCGAACGGGTAGACGGTGCCGTCGTACCATTTGATTCCCCAGGGGACGTATTCGCCGTCGGGTCGGCACTCGACTAGGGCCGTGACCAGACGGATTGACTTCTCGTTCTCCCCCATGTGGTATCCTCCCGAAACACTAACGAACGCATGTTCTATTGTAGCGCATTGAACGGAAATTTGCCTTAGGTCTGGATGCCGCTGCGGCAAGAGCGGTGCAACCTTCTGGAATTGCCCTACGCTCGGCTCGTATTGCAAACCCTGAGCGAAGGGAGTGTCGCATATGAATGCAGCGGCAATTGACCTTCGGGGGGGGGTATCTCCTAGGAGTATCCGCCTCCGAAGCCAAGGAATCATCGAGTACGTCCTGATCATCGCGATTGTCGGCCTGGTCATCGTGTTCGCGGGGCCCGGCGTGGCGGGAGCCATCAGAAACCAGTTCAACCTGGTGGGCAACACGCTCAATAGCGGGACTAATGAAGGCACGGAGGGCGGCGGAGCAACCAGTGGAGGCTCTACGGGTACCGATTCCGCGAACGTCCAGGCGGCTATCGCCAAGGACGCGAAGGACTGGACACTCGATGAGCAGAAGGCCATAGCCGAGGACATCGCCGCCAAGGGCGAGGCATCGCCCGCCTACGCCAAGGCAAAGGCCGCCATGGATGCGGGGACGAAGTTCTCCGTCAAGTTGACCAATGGCAAGACGCTCGAGTACCAAATCATCGGCATCAACCACGACGACTTGGCCGACGGCTCGGGCAAGGCCGGCCTTGCGTTCGAGTCAACCAACAATGCTATGGGCGATCAGCGCATAAACGCCACGGAAACCAGCGCCGGCGGCTGGGAGAAGTCTGAGCTCCGCGGCCGTCTCAACACCGGTGACCTCTGGTCGCTCCTACCCGGCGAGCTCCAGTCCAAGGTGAAGTCCGTCACGAAGATGACCAATAACAGCGACGACGGTAGTACCGAGAGTTCCTCGGCCACGACCGACAAGGTCTTCCTGCTCTCGACGACGGAAATCTACGGGGATATGAGGTTCGGCGGCACACAGTACGAGTACTACAAATCCAAGGGCGTGACGAAATCGAACCATTCCGGCGCTTCATCGGTCTTCGGTCACTGGACTCGCTCCTTGCTTGAGTACAACCCCGGGTACTTTCGCTTTGTCAGTCCCTACGGCGATTATCGCGTCGTGAACGCGAAGGACCCCTATAGCGTGTTCCCTGCTTGGTGCTTCTAGACATTTAGTCCTATAAGCTGACATATGGATAAAGGTCCGTGCAGGATTGCGCGGACCTTTCTTTTAGCGATTACTCGAACAATTTGAGGTTCATGGTACAGGTTATCGGTCTGAGGAAAATAGGGGTCATACAGCGGCTCTCAGAGCGTCTGCCGCACTCCCCCGCCATTATCTTTGCGGCGACCTCGTATGGGGTCCATCCCGCTTGGCGTTTCGTTGCAACAGCCCACTTGTCCACCGATCAAGTGAACTACTGGAATAAATACAGCGACACGCTTGTTCGTTACAGTTGCTATATCTGTGTAATCGCCGCGATAAATACAGCCTGTACTCCACTGTATACCAGCTACGCGTATGTAGATTCATAACGCGTTAATAAATCGGCACAAGCGCGTGCAAAACGCGCAAGTAGCCGCAAAAAGCGGCTATCGCGCAGGTAGATTTTTGGCACCCTGTTGCTTAATCAAAATTAAGCAATTGCTTAAAACAAAAAAGGTCAGGCACTAGGTGCCTGACCTGCAAACTTCTGGTCGGGACGACTGGATTCGAACCAGCGACCCCTTGACCCCCAGTCAAGTGCGCTACCAAGCTGCGCCACGTCCCGAAGCTTTTGTTTGTTGCTCTGCTCTCGCTCGCAACAGGGAGTATAGTAACCCGAAACTTTGTCCTTGTGCAAGAACTTTTTTACAAATTTTGAAGCAAGTCTAAAATTGTATCTGCGAGCTGGGGTTTTGTTAGTACGGGAAGTTCTTGCGTGCCCGCTGTACTCACTATCCAGGCCTTGTTGGTATCGGTCCCAAAGCCCGAATCGGCGCGCGAGACATCGTTGGCGATAATGGCATCGCAACCCTTGCGCACGAGTTTGCGCTGCGCGTACTCCACGACGTTATCGGTCTCGGCCGCAAAGCCGATCACACGGCGATCGCCCTTTTGGCTTGAGAGCTCGGCCAGGATGTCAACGGTCTCGACGAGCTCAATTCGACCCAGGCGCTCGTTGGCCTTTTTGAGTTTATGGTTCGCCGGGGCCGCAGGCGTGTAGTCGGCGACGGCGGCGGCACAAATGGCCGCGTCGGCCGTCTGGAAGGCGCTCAGCGCAGCCTGGAGCATTTCCGCGGCGGTTTGTACGCGCACGCACGCTACACCGCGGGGAACGTCGAGCGATGTCGGTCCCAGCACAAGCGTGACGGCGGCACCGCGGCGCGCGGCCTCCCCCGCCAGGGCGATGCCCATCTTGCCCGATGAACGGTTGCCTATGAAGCGCACGGGGTCGATCGGCTCGTACGTGGGGCCGGCGGTGATTACGATGCGCTTGCCCACAAGGTCCTGAGGAGCGGGGTCGAGCAGCTTGCAGACGGCCTCGACGATGTCCTCGGGCTCGCTCATGCGTCCCGTGTCCACATCGCCGCAGGCAAGGTAGCCGCTACCCGGACCCACAACGTGGACACCGCGCTCGCGCAGCGTGGTCATGTTGGCCTGCGTGGCCGGCGCCTTCCACATGCCATTGTTCATGGCTGGTGCGACCACGATAGGACGCGGCGTGGCAAGCAACGTAGTGGAGATGAGGTCATCGGCGATGCCGTTGGCCATCTTGGCGATGATATTGGCCGTCGCGGGCGCCACGACCACCAAGTCGGGCTCCTGCGCCAGCGAGATATGGTGGATGGGGTCGGAGGGGTCGTCGAACAGACCCACGGCGACCGGCTCGCCCGTGAGCGCGCGAAAAGTGAGCGGGCCTACAAACTCGGTGGCATGCTCGCTCATAACGACCTTGACGCGGGCGCCGCGCTTTTGCAGCAGGCGCACGATATTGCACGACTTATAGGCGGCGATCCCGCCGGTAATGCCCAGCAGGATCGTTTTTCCCTCAAGTTGCATTGAATTGTCGGGTGCCGTCGTCATTGTTAGGCTTCCTTGTTGGGGAGCACGAGCAGGCGGTGGCAGTACGGACAGTGCGTAATCTCACTACCGTCGTGGTTGAGGTCGCTCATGGACGACGCCTGCAGCGCGGTGTGGCAGACCGTGGGGATGTTGCCCTTAATGGTCTCGACGGCCAGGCCGCGGAACTGCTTGAGCAGACGCTCGTAGTCGGTGAGCACGTCGGTCGGCAGCGTGGCGGCAAGCGCGGTGCGCTCCTTGGTGGCGGCATCAATCTGGGCCTGCAGGTCGGCGGCCTTGGCACGGGCGGCCTTGGTGTCGGCCTTCACGCCCTCCTCGAATTTGGCGATGATGGCCTGCGCGCGAGCCTCACGGTCGAGCGCCTCCTTGTGGGCGACAACGACATCCTTGCGGGTGTGCTCAATCTTGTCCAGTCGCTTGGCCAGGGTGGCGAGCTCGTTTTCCAGATCCTGGACCTCGCGGTAGTCAGAGCCGTCGAAGTGGCGTTTCTTGGCGGCCTCGATGGCGTTGTTGGTCTGGATCTCGGTGGTGTTGAGATCGTCCAGCTCAATGTCGAGGTCCTTGCGCTGAGCATAGAGCTTGGTCATTTCGGACTTAAGCTTTACATAGGTTTTGCGCTTTGAGGCGAGCTCCTTGAGCTCCGGCATATTGGCAAGTTCGCTCTTGTTGCGGGCGAGCTCCAAATCGATCTGTTGCAGCTTGAGTAGCGTAGCGCCGGCGCTCATAAGTTCTCTCCTTTTGTCACAGTCCACCATTGGCAAGGGTTCAGTATTTTAATCGCATGACGGGGGTCGACCCCGGCGTCAACCGCAGAGTTCATCAAGATATCCACGAACGGCTCCTCGGAGCGATCGTGGCCGAGCAAGATCACGCTCAGCCCGCGCAAGGCAAGATCTTGCGCCACGTGATAGCCCACCTCGCCCGTCACGATGACATCCGCACCGGCGGCGATGGCAAGCTCGCCAAAGTCGCCGAGGGAGCCGCCCAGAATAGCGACGGTGCGGCACGGGCGCTCGGCATCGCCCCATACGCGTGGGTCGCTGCCAAAGGCCGTGGCAGCACGGGCGGCAAGATCGCGCAGCGTGCACGGGTCGTTGAGTGTCGCAAAAACTCCCAGGCCGCAGGCCTTGGGGTCGTCCACGTGCTCCAGCGAGCTATCGGGCACGGCGTCCAACAGCTTACTTAGGCAGATGCGTGCCTCGTGCGAGCGGTCCAGGTTGGTGTGGAGCGAGATAATGCTCACCCCGCAGCGGGCCGCCTCGTAGAGCGCCGCGCTGCACTGGGGGCGCGTTGCGCTGGGCGGGCAAAACGACTCGGGCGCCTTGATGTAGACGGGATGATGCGTGAGCAACACGTTGGCTCCGGCTTTCAAGGCGCGCTGCACGTTGTCCCTGGTAGCGTCAAGCGCGCAGGCAACGCCGCGGATCTCGTCGTCGGGGTCGCCAACGGATAAGCCTACGTGGTCCCAGGGCTCGGCGTCCGTTTTGGGATAGCGTGCCAGCAGGGCGCGCTCGAGCTCGGCGACGATCATGCGGCACCTACAATCGAGAGCAGCGTCTGGGCAAAGTCGTCCAGATCGCTCGGATTCACGCGGTCATCGAAGGAGATGCGCAGTGCGCCCAGCGCCTGCTCGCGACCAATGCCCATGGCGCTGAGCACGTGGCTCGGGTCCATGCTGCCGCTCGAGCAAGCCGATCCGGCCGAAACCTCAAAACCAGCGGCGTCAAGCTTGATGATGAGCTCCTCGGAGTCCATGCCGTCAATATAGATCGATACCATGCCGGGCAGACGGTCGGCCTGCGTGTAGTCGCCCATGGTAGCGTGAATGCGTGGATTGGCCGTAAGCGTGGCGTAGAGCTTGTCGGAAAGGGCTTGCAGCTTCTTGCGCTCCTGAGCCACATGGGGCGCCAGAGACGAGGCGGCAGCGGCAAAGGCCAGCTGCGTGCGCAGGTCCTGCGTGCCGGCACGACGTCCGGCTTCCTGTCCTCCGCCAAAGATGCGGGGGCGCAGCGGCGTGCGGCTTTTTAGGTATAAGGCGCCGGAGGCTACGGGGCCGCCAATCTTGTGTGCTGCAACGGTCATAGCATCGACGCCCAGCTCGGTCACATCGAGCGGAATATGCAGATAGCCCTGGATGGCATCGGTGTGGAACAGGGCACCCGCGGTGTGCGCAGCCGCGGCAAGCTCGCGAATAGGCTGTACCACACCGGTCTCGTTGTTGGCGGCCATGATGCTCACGAGCGCGACGTCGTCGCCCAACAAGTCGCTCAGCTCGGCAGGCTCGATGTAGCCCGCACGGCAGGGCTGCACCAGGTCGACGGTAAAGCCGGCGGCTCGCAGCAGCGGCAGGTTGTCCAGAATCGAATCGTGCTCGATCGCAGACACGATCACGCGCTCGCGCTTACGATCGCGCTGACGAGCACCCTCGGCAAGTCCGAGGAGCGCCAGCTGGTTGGCCTCGGTACCGCCGTTGGTTAGGACGATCTCGGACGGGCGAACGCGCGCGCCAAAGCTGCGGGCGATCTCGCGGCGTGCAACCTCCAGACGTGCGGCAGCCTTGCGGCCGAGCGAGTGCAGCGAGTTGGGGTTGACGCCTGCAAGCTCGCTTTCGTCGTACTCGCGCTGCGCAAGGAGCGCCTCGGCGCGCATGGGCGTCGAGGCGGCATAGTCAAGATTCACGGGTATGCGGTTTTGACCTGCGGTCATAAGGGTTTATGCCTCCTGTGCGGCCTCGTTGCCCAGCTTCTGCAGCAGCGCAACCTCGGCGGCGGGATCTTCGGACTTAAATACGGCGGAGCCGGCTACGAGTACGTTGGCGCCGGCCTTGACGACCTCGGCGATGTTTTTGGAAGAGATGCCGCCGTCGACCTCGATCATGGGCGACACACCGTGGCGCTCGCACATGGCCTTGAGCTCGTGGAGCTTATGCAGCGTGCCCGGGATAAAGCTCTGGCCGCCAAAGCCGGGGTTCACGCTCATGAGCAGCACCATGTCGACGACCTCGATAATGCTCTCGAGCACGCAGACGGGGGTGGCGGGGTTGAGTACCACGCCGGCCTTGACGCCGCGCTGCTGTAGGTGTGTGAGCGTGCGGTGCAGGTGCGTGGAGGCCTCATAGTGCACGGTGATCATATCGGCGCCGGCGTCGGCATACCAATCGACGGTCTCGTCGGGGTTCGACACCATCAGGTGCGCGTCGACCGGCACCTTGGTGGAGCGCTTGACGGCCTTGAGGATTTCGACGCCAAAGGTGAGGTTGCCGGTAAAGTGACCGTCCATGACGTCGAAGTGCACATAGTCGGCGCCGGCGATCTTGTCGAGCTCGCCCTTGAGGTTGGCCATGTCGGCTGAGAGGACGGACGGAGCGATTTTGATGGAACCCATGGTAGTAGCCTTTCTGCGCTAGTCGGTGAGTCCGTAGAACTCTTGAGAGGGGACGCGGTCGGTAAGGATCTCGAGCGCCCTATCCAAAGTAACACCGTTGTAGAGCGTTTGCTCCACGGCAAAGGTGAGCGGAATGTCTACGCCCAGCGAACGGGCGAGCTCGCTCACGCTGCGGGCGGCGACGGCGCCCTCGACCACCATATGCGTGCGCGCCTGGTACTCGTCGAGCGATACGCCGTGGGCAAACTCGTAGCCGAAGGTGCGGTTGCGCGAATGCTCGGAGGTGCAGGTGGCAATAAGGTCGCCCATGCCGGCAAGACCCATACAGGTCATGGCCTGGCCGCCGCGGGCGTGCACCAGTCGGCTGATTTCTGCCAGGCCGCGCGTCATGATAAGGGCGAGCGTGTTGTCGCCTGCGCCGGTACCGGCGGAGATGCCGCACACGATGGCGATGACGTTTTTCATGGCGCCGCAAACCTCGACGCCGGTCATGTCCTGCGACAGATAGATGCGGAAGGCCGTGGATAGGAGCAGGTCCTTAAAGGTCTCCCCTACCTGCGAGTCTTTGCTGGCGATGACGGCGGCGGAAAGTCCGCCGCGGCATATCTCCTCGGCATGGTTGGGGCCCGAGAGCGCCGCCACACGCATCTCGTTGCCGATCTCGCTGGCGATGACCTCGCTCATGAGCATGCCGGACTCGGGCTCGATGCCCTTGGTGAGGCACAGGACCGGAGTTTCGGTATCGATAAACGGCGCTGCCCGATGGCACACGTCGCGCAGGTGCATGGAGGGCACGGCAAAGATGATCGCATCGGCACCGTCGAGCGCTCGCGACAGGTCCGTGGAGGCGACGACGTTGCCGGGCAGCTCGTAGTCCACCAGATAGCGCGGGTTGCGGTGCTCACCGTTAATGCCGGCGGCCGTCTGCTCGCTGTGGGCCCACATGGTCACGCGCTCGGCTCGCGCGGCGGCAAGGCCGGCGACGGCGGTTCCCCAGGAGCCGGAGCCAATCAGCGCAACATTCATGACTCTCTCCTACTTATCGTCGGGCTCGGTGACGCGCTTGGTAAACGAGAGCTTGGATTCCTTACCCGTCATGAGCTTTTTGATGTTCGCGCGATGGGCCCACACCACGGTGATGCCGATCATCGCCATGCAAAACTTGAGGCCCAGGCTGCTGTACGGAAAGACCGCGCAGGCGGCGATGGGAAGACCGATGGCCGCGGCAAGCGAGCCCACCGACACATACTTGGTGATGGCGACGGCCACGATAAACATGCCCAGCAGCGAAAGTCCGATGGGCCAGTACCAGGCCAGTATGACGCCCAGCCCCACAGCGATGCCCTTACCGCCGTGGAAGTTGAGGTAGGGCGAGAAGATGTGTCCCCACACGGCAGCCAGGCAAATGACGCCGAGCATCCAGTCGCCGGCGGCACCGGGAGCCATAATGCTCACCGGGAAGGCATAGCCCACGCTCGCGATGAGCGGACGCGCGATAAGGACGCAGATGGCGCCCTTCAAGCAGTCGAGCAGCAGCGTGAGCGCGGCGACCTTGGGACCGGCTACGCGCAGGGCGTTGGTGGTGCCGATGTTGCCGGAGCCCGCCTTGCGAATGTCCGTGTGGTTGAACACGCGGCCCAGGATCAGGCCAAACGGAATCGCTCCGATAAAGAACGAGACCACGGCGCAGATGGCGGTCAGCAGAATCGGATTATGCATCCTTTTGCTCCTTCTTCCTAAAGAAGAGTCGAATGGGCGTGCCGGCAAAATCGAAGGTCGAGCGCATGCGGTTCTCCACGTAGCGCTGGTAGGTGTCGTTGACCAGGTCGCTGTGGTTGACGAAGAACGTAAACGTCGGCGGGTTGACGCCCGTCTGGGTCACGTAGTGCATGCGCAGGCGACGCTTGCCGTCCACCACGGTGTGGCCAAACTCGCGCAGGTCGGTGAGGAAGGTGTTGAGGCGCGAAGTGGTGATCTTTTGCGAGCGCGTCTTCTCGGCAGCGTCGACCATTGCCCAGATCTTCTCGACGCTGCGGCCGGTCAGGGCCGAGATGCGCAGGTACTGGGCCCAGGGAGCCATGACGCCCAGACGGCGGTCGACGGTCTCCATGCAGGCCTCGCGCTTGCGGTCGTCGTCGAGCAGATCCCACTTGTTGAGCAGAACGACGATGGCGCAGCCGCGTTCGATGGCCAAGCCCATGACCTTCTGGTCCTGCTCGGTAACGCCCACGGAGGCGTCGACGACGAGCAGCGCCACGTCAGCACGGTCGATGGCGCGCAGGCCGCGGACCATGGAGTAGTACTCGATGTTCTCGTACACGGTGCTCTTCTTGCGAATACCCGCGGTGTCGACCATGCGGTAGTGCTTGCCGTTGCGCTCCACGACGGTGTCGATGGCGTCGCGCGTGGTGCCGGCAATGTTTGACACGATAGAGCGGTCGGCGCCCAGGATACGGTTGAACAGCGACGACTTACCGGCATTGGGGCGGCCGATGATGGCGACGTTCAGCGCGTCGGGGAACTCGTCGGCGACCTCGTCCTCCTCCTCGGGCAACAGGGCAACGATGTCGTCGAGCAGGTCGCCCGTGCCGTGGCCGTGCAGGGCCGAGAGCGGCGTTGGCTCGCCGATGCCGAGCGAATAAAACTCCCAGATGCTGTCGTTTTCGCGATCGGGGTTATCGAGCTTGTTCACCAGCAGAAAGACCGGCTTGTCGCAGCGCTTGAGCATGCGGGCGACCGACTCATCCTCCTCGGTGACGCCGGTGCGGCCGTCGACCACAAACAGGATGACGGCGGCTTCCTCGGCGGCGGCGAGGGCCTGGTCGCGGATGGACGTGGCAAAGACGTCATCGCTCTTGAGCGGCTCGATGCCACCCGTGTCGACGATGGTGAACTCGCGGCCGTTCCAATCTGCCGTGTGGTAGGAGCGGTCGCGCGTTACGCCGCGGGACTCATGGACGATGGCGTCCGAGGTCTGGGCCAGGCGGTTAACGAGCGTGGACTTGCCCACGTTGGGGCGTCCGACGACGGCGACGATAGGTTTCATCTGCACTCCTTTAATGGGTAGGGTCAGTGGAATTAGTTGAGTCGGCGGGCACAATGCCAAGGATATGTTCCAGGGTATCGAGCAGCTCATGCGGCATGGTCGATACCACATGAACCTCAGCGCCGCGAGCTTCAAGGATTGCGAGTAAATCGTCACGATGATACTCGTCAAGCGTCATACCGTCAGCGTTGAACATGAGCTTAGGCACAAAGAGCATAACCCCCGAGAGGTCCTGCGGCAGCTGCTCCAGAATGTCGCAGGCGACGATGAGACCGGTCACGTCCACGTTGCCGCCAAAGTAACGGTTTTCGATAGCGGTGACGGTGCCGGCAAGGCCCCGTGGAGACTCCACAAAGCGTGCCACGGTGTCGCGCGCGCTGGTGCCGGAGAGGCACAGGAGGCGCTGGCCACGGGCGGCGATTGCCTCGCGAACGCGGCGCAGACGCTCGGCATCGGCGGCAAGTACGTCGTCGGTCTCGTCCAGATACGAGCGAATCATACCGATGCCGTCGTAATACTGCGGGTAGCCGTCGTAAAAATCGGCCTGGGGTGGCTCGATGCCGGCGTCCAGATAGAACTCATCGCTCATCTGGAAGGTGTGGCGGCCAAAGCGCTTGTAGGCACGATCCTGGAAGGGACGGATCATGGCAATGGTTTCGCGCGCGAGCTCAGGTTTGTCGCTGTATGACCAGGTAAAGCGCCTCTGATGCTTGGTAAAACCGAGCGGCACAATGCCCAGGCTCGTGATCTGCTCGTGTTCCTCGCAAAAGCGTAGGGTCTTTTGCAGCTCCCCGCCGTCGTTCATGCCGGGGCACAGCACAATCTGCGCGTGAATCTCGATGCCGGCGGCCATGATGGTCTCGAGCACGTCCATGCCGCGCTGGGCGTTACGGCCCATCATGCGGCGGCGGACGTCGGGGCTTACGGCATGGACCGACACGTTCATGGGGCTCATGTTGCGGTCGATAACGTTTTGCACGTCCTCGTCAGAAAGGTTCGTGAGCGTGACAAAGTTGCCCTGCAAAAAGCTCAGGCGGTAGTCGTCATCGCGAATATACAGCGTGGAGCGGCCGCCCTTGGGCAGCATGGTCATAAAGCAGAACACGCAGGCGTTCACACAGGTACGCATGCCGTCAAAGATAGGGCCGTCGAACTCAAGGCCCCAGTCCTCGCCGGGAAAGCGATCGAGCTCGACGGGGGTGACGGTGCCGTCGCGCGGGTCGAGAACCTCTAGGTCGACGGTGTCCTCGTCGGCCTCCCAGAGCCACACGATCATGTCGGTCAACTGCTCGCCGTTGACCGTGAGCACGCGCATGCCCGGCTCGATACCCACATCCCATGCGGGCGATTCGGGACGCACGTTCTTTACGAGCGCGCCCTCACCCGGCTCGGGGTCGCGGCTGCGCCCGTAATCGGCCACCTCGGCGGCGTATGCGGGTACGGTCTGGTCCATGATTAGCGACAAAGCTCCTTGATGCGCGCAACGGCGCGCTCGATGTGTTCTTGCGGAGTTGAGGCTCCGGCGGTGACGCCGATGTGGCGCGCGTTGGCAAACCATGCGGCCTCAAGCTCGGAGGCTTCCTCGATGTGATGGGTGTGCTCGCAGACATCGGTACAAATCTGCGCCAGGCGGCGCGTATTGCCCGAATTTTTGCCGCCCACGACGACCATGCAGTCGCAGCGGTTGGCAAGTGAGGCGGCTGCCTGCTGTCGCTCGCTCGTGGCAGCGCAGATGGTGTTGATCACACGCAGCTCCTGCACACGCGGAGTGATGGAGGCCACTACCTCGGCCAGGTTCTGCGCGGTTTGGGTGGTCTGCACAACCAGGCCCACCTTGCCCTTGAGCGGCAGCGCGTCCGCATCGGCGGCGCAACTCACGACCTGCGCGTCATCGCCGGCGTGACCCAGGATGCCCTCAACCTCGGGGTGGCCCGGCTCGCCCACGACAATCACACGGTAGCCCTCGCGCACCAGGCGCTCGGCCGCCACATGGACCTTCTTCACGTAGGGGCAGGTGGCATCGACCACGGTAAGGCCGCGCTCGCGAGCAGCCTCGATGACCTGCGGCACCACGCCGTGCGCGCGAATGACCACGGTGCCCGATGCGGCGTCGTCCAAGGTGTCTGCCAGACCGACGCCTGCCTCGGCGAGCTCGCGCACCACGATGGGGTTATGGATGAGCGGACCCAGCGTGTGGACCTGAGCGCTCTCCCCTGCCTGCGGCGCGGCGGCCAGCGCCATGTCGAGCGCGCGCTGTACGCCGTAGCAGGTACCGGCATGCGCTGCGATTTCGATGGTGGGGGCGTCTGCCTTGCCGGGCGCAGCCTCGGCGGTATTCATGACGTTCTCGCCCATGGCTAGAACCTGCCGGGGTGCTCGGCGCACAGGTCGTCGCGCATGGCGTAGACGCGGCTCATGGCCTCGGACTCAAACCATGCCAGGCGCTCCTTGCGCTTGAGCTCAGCCGGTGCATCGGATAGTGAGATGGCCTTGCCGGCACGGATCCAGCACTTTTTGGGGCGCATGAGCTTTTTGCCCGCAGGCGTGATATCGGACCAGCCGCAGATGGCGAGCGGGTTGACGGGTGCCTTGCCCATCTGGGCGATGAGCGCAAAGCCGCCGTGGACCTCGGGCTTAATCTCGCGCGAGCGGATTCGTGTGCCCTCGGGGAAGATCAGGACGTCCTCGCCGCGCTGCAGCGCGTGCTGGGCGGCACGTAGGCACTTCATGTCGGCGGTGCCGCGCTCGACGGGAATGCCGCCCACGCGGCTAAAGGCCCAGCGCACGATCTTGCTCTTGGCAAACTCGGACTTAAAAATGGGGCGAATGCGGCGGCCGCCAAAGAATAGCGCCGTTTCTACAGCCAGGAGCTCGGCCATCGAGGTGTGGTTGCAGATGACCACGCTGCCGCGGCCTTCCTGGCGCTCAAACAGCAGGTCGGCGTCCTCGACCTTCCAGCGCCACATGAGCTTGGAGAAGACCCACAGGATGCCCATGACCACAAAGACGGTGCCGCGGATGAGCACGGGGAACTCGGCATAAGGCGCGTTGTAGTAATCCTCGGGCGTCTGCTTAAACAGGCGCATGAGCTACCTCCTTTGGTTGATGAGGTCCTCGATTATCGAGACGACCTCGTCGATGGTATGTGCGGTGGAGTCGACGTGCACGGCGTCCTCGGCGGGCACGAGCGGCGCGACCTCGCGGCTGCTGTCGAGCTTGTCGCGCTGCTTGAGGGCGTCGAGCGTCTCGTCGACCTCGGCCTCGAGCTGCTCTTCGGTGGGCGGCTGGGCGTCGTTTTGGTGGCGCTGCAGCACGCGGCGACGGGCGCGCTCGCGCGGATCGGCGGTCAGGAACACCTTGACCTGCGCGTTGGGGAACACGACGGTGCCGATGTCGCGGCCCTCGGCCACGATATCGCGGTCCTCGGCGGCGCGACGCTGATGGATGAGCATGGCCGCGCGTACGCCCGGGTAGGCCGAGACCTTGGACACGGTAGCGTCGACCTGCGGGGTGCGAATGGCAGCCGAGGCGTCCGCGCCGTCGATGGTCAGGCGCGTGTCCTCGCCGGTGCCGTTGGTAAAGCGGATCTCGATCTGTTCGGCGAGGGCGTCGATGGCCGCCTCGTCGTCCAGATCGATGCCGCGGTCGAGCGCGGCGAAGGTGACGGCGCGATACATGGCGCCCGTGTCGAGCTTGTTAAAGCCCAGCTGGCGGGCGATCTCCTTGGCGATGGTGGACTTGCCGGAACCGGCGGGGCCGTCGATGGCGACGATCATGCAATGCTTCCTTTCGGTGGTTGACGTGCTGGTATGGGACGCGGGCGCTGCGGCTTGGCGGACTGGCTAGCCCGTGTAGCGCTCGCGGTAGGTGTTGCGCTTGGGCGCGGAGCCGTGGCTGCCGTGATGGCGCTTGCGAGCCGCGGGGTTGGTCGCCGGCGCAGCGCCGCGCTTGGAGCTGGCCTGCTTGGGCGGGATGCCGCCGGCCTTGAGGATCTGCACCTCGCGGTCGGTGAGCTCGCGCCACGAGCCCTTGGCCACGTCCTTGAGCTCCAGGCCGGCAAAGTTGCAGCGGTGCAGGCGGATCACCGGGTGGTGGATCTTGCTCAGCATGCGCTTGACCTGGTTCTTGCGCCCCTCGCGGATAATGACCTCCACAGCGGTTGTGCCGGGCTTCACACCCTGCGGAGCCACGGCCTCGGCCTCGCGCGCGGTAATGACGCGGCAGATTGCCGGCTGGCACAGGCCGTCGTCGAGCTCGATGCCGCGGCGCAGCGGTTCCAAGTCGCGATCGGTCAGGTGGCCGTCCACGAGCGCCTGATAGGTCTTGTAGACGTGCTTGCTGGGGTGCAGCAGGTCCTGCGACAGGTCGCCGTCGGTGGTAAAGAGCAAAAGGCCCGTGGTGTCGCGGTCCAGGCGACCCACCGGGAAGAGCCCCGGAAAACGGTCGCGCGGGACAAGGTCGGCCACGCAGGGGCGCTCCTGCGGATCGCTCATGGTGGTGAGGTAGCCGGTCGGCTTGTAGAGCATCAGGTACACGGCGCCCTGGTTGAGCTTGACGGGCATGCCGTCAACCTCGATATGGTCGCGGTCCACATCGACCTTGGTGCCCAGTTCGGTCGCGACCTGGCCGTTGACAGTCACGCGGCCGGCGGTCATCAGGTCCTCCGAGCCGCGGCGGCTCGCAACACCCGCGCGCGCCAAAAAGCGCTGCAGGCGCATGGTGTGCGGGTAGACGGGCTGGGGGTCGATCGCGGGCGCGCCCGTGGCAGCGACGGCGCGCGCCTCCCCTGCTTCGCTAGTCCTCGTCATGCGTATCCTCCGCAGCGTCGTCGGTGGCAAGTGTTTCCTCGCCACCGACTGCCTCGACATCCTCAACATCGGTATCCAGCAGCTCGCGCTCTTCGTCCAGGTCCTCGACCTGCTCCTCGAGCGTAGACTGAATGCTGCGGCCGCTCAGGCGTTCGCGGATAAACTGGCGCGACTGCTCGTCGGGGGCAAACTGCTCCAGATCGGGCAGGTCGCGGGTGGAGCGCAGACCGAACTTCTCCAAAAAGGCGTTGGTCGTGCCGTAAATGATGGCCTGACCGCGCTGGGGGTCGCGACCGAGCTCGCGCACCAGACCCTTGTCAACGAGCGACGCGATGACGCCGTCGGAGTTGACGCCGCGGATGCCCTTGACCACCTCGCGCGTGACGGGCTGGTGGTAGGCGATGACGGCCAGGGTTTCGAGTGCCGCCTGCGACAGTTTTTGCGTATCCCAGCTCAGCACATAGGCCTCGACCACGTCATGGTAGGCGGGATGCGTAAACAAGCGCCAGCCGCCGGCGACCTCGCGCAGCTGAAAGCCGCGATTGGCCTCCTCGTACTCAACTTTGAGCTCGGCCAAAAGCGACGCACACTCGCCCGGGGCGATATCCAGCGCATCTGCCAGCGCGGGCGCACTGACGGGATCGCTCGAAACCAGCAACAGCGCCTCGAGGGCGCCTTTGAGGCTGTTTGCCTCTAGCGTGGAAAGGGTTGACATGGTTCCGCTCCTATTCGGTGAGCTCGGGGCCCTCGCCGGGCACGTATGCCTCGGCGCCCTCGACGCGGTTGATACGGATGGTTCCAAAGATCTCGTCCTGGCTCAGGGTGAGCGAGCCTCGCTTGGCGAGCTCCAGCATGGCCAGGAAGGTGACGACGAGCTGCTCGGTGGTGGCGTCGCCGTCCAGCAGCTCGCGGAAGGTGCAGGTTTGGTGCGCCATAGTAAAGCGGTCGACCGAGGCCACCGTCAGGTCGAGCGGCACGCGATGCGGCGCCACGTGCTCGGCCTCCAGCAGGAAGGTCTGGCGCTTGCCGTCCAGGTCGGCGCAGATGACGGCGAGGCCGCGCAGGGTAATGCCGGCCAGGTAGTCGGGCATAAGGCCCAAAAACTCGGGGTCGGGGCCGGCCACGCGCGGATGCATGCGGCTTTCGGCCTGCATGCGCGCGCCAAGGGCCGCCGCCGCGCCCTTAAACTGCTTGTAGGCGATCAGGCGCTGGATCAGGACCTCGCGCAGGGCGTCGCCGTCGAGCGCGCTGAGCTCCTCGAGGTCTTCGTCAATCTCGTCATCGTCGTCGGCTTTGCTGGGGGCCTCCTGCGGCACCAGCGAGGCGGCCTTGATGTCCAGAAGGGTTGCCGCGACCAGTAAAAAGTCGCTCGCCACGTCCAGGTCCAGCGCCTCAATACGCTCGACCTCGGCAAGGTACTGCTCGGCCACCTCGCTGATCGAGATGGCGCCGATATCAACTTTTTGGCGGGTTACCAGCTGCAGCAGCAGGTCGAACGGTCCACTGTAGACCTGCGTCGACACGCGATACGACATCTTCGACCTCCTTTGACGGCGCCTTCGCGGCGCGGTTTGGGTGCATGTTGCGACCGTTTTGCACGGTCGACCTGTAAGTTTACCTTAGATGCCGGCGATTGCGAAGTTGAGCAGCTGCCCAGCGAGCGGATACACGGTAACGTCGAAATACCGGCCGATCACATCGATGCCGGTCCACATGGGCAGCAGATACAGCACAATGATAAGGATCGGCATGGCGTATTGCTGAAGTTGGTAGTAGTTGGCGAGTGCCTTGCCTTTGAGAAACGGCACGATGATAGACGAGCCGTCGAGCGGCGGAATCGGGATGAGGTTAAAGAACGCAAGCGACAGGTTGACCACGATAAAGGTGGCGCCAAAGTTCATGATTTGGGACGCTACGGCAAAGGACATGCTGGTGTAGAGGTTGCCGTATGCTGCGTGCATGATGGCGGCTGCAAGGCATGCCAGTGCGATGTTCGATGCGGGGCCGGCCGCGCTCACCAAGACCTCGTCGCGCTTGGGGTGCTTGAGGTTGTTGAGGTAGACCGGCACGGGCTTGGCGAAGGCGAACACCGGGCCGCCGGCGGCGAGCATGAGCAGCGGCAGGATGATAGTGCCAAACGGGTCGATATGGTTGAGCGGGTTGAGCGAGACGCGGCCGCGCGAACGGGCCGTTTTGTCGCCGAGCGCCCAGGCCGCGGCGGCGTGCGCGCTCTCGTGGATCACGATGCCCACGATGACGGCGACGGCGCTCGCGAGCAGGTTCATGAGGTAGCTGCTGGACATGGCACTCCCCTAGCGGACGCGGCGCGAGGCGCGCGTGAGCAGGTAGTCGGCCACAAACAAAATGACGGCCACGATGGCGTAATCCAGGCGGAACACGCCGCCAAAGGGCGATGTGATGACGCCGTAGCCCGCGATAGCGCTCGGCAGCGCGCGCGAAAGCTCAACGACAAAGCCCACAATCTGCAGCTTGGCGGTGAGGCCGCTAAAGCACAGCAGCACAGTCATCGCGCTCATAAAGATGCCGCAGATGCGGCACGCGATGGCTATGATGCTCATCGCCACGGCAGCGGCCTTACGAGAGTTCACGCGCGGTCTCCTCTTCGATATGGGTGGAAAGCTCCAGCCATTCGTCCTCGAGCTTGGGCAGCTCTTGCTTAAGCCCGTTATATTCCCCCAGCGCGGCGTTGAACTTATCCTGATCGGCATAAAGCTCTTCGCTTGCCATCAATTCCATAAGCTCGTCATAGCGGGCACGCTTCTTGTCGAGCTCGGCCTCGATCTTCTTGAGCTGGTTGCGCACGCCCTTGAGCTTTTTGTTGAGCGCGGCGCGGGCCTGGGCCTCGGCACGCTTTTGCTCCTTGGTCTTTTTGCCCTCGGCAGGCTTGGGGGCCGCAGCGGGGGTATCGGCCTGGGCGGCGCTGGCTTTGGTGGGCTTGGCCGCGGAAGGTGTGCTCTCCCCTGCCGCCTCGGCGGCGCGGGCTGCGAGGTCCTCGCGCTTGTAGAGGTAGTAGTCGTAGTCGCCGTCATAGACCGTGACCTTGCCATCGCGGATGTCGATCACGCGGTTGGCCACGGCTCGCACCAGGTGCTCGTCGTGACTGATCAGAACAATGGTGCCGGGGAAGTTTTGTAGGGCGTTCTCGAGCATGTCCACCGAGTCGATGTCCAGGTGGTTAGTGGGCTCGTCCAGGCACAGAAGTGCCTCGGGGGCCACGAGCATCTTAGCCAGAGCCAGACGCGCCTTTTCGCCGCCGGAAAGAACGCGAACCTGCTTTTCGATAGAATCGTTGTCGCTAAACAGGAAGGCGCCCAGTAGGCTGCGCTGCTGCGGCACGGTCCACTTGGGCGTGACGGTGTCGATTTCTTGCAGGACGGTGTTGGACTCGGTCATGCCCTCGAGCGCGTGCTGGGCGTAATAGGCCACGCCCACGTTGGTACCCAGTTCGCGCGTGCCGGCAGTGGGCGGCTCCAGGCCGGCGATGATCTTCATGAGGGTGGACTTGCCGGCGCCGTTAGGGCCGACGAGCGCCACGTGCTCGCCACGATAGAGCTTGAGGTCGATATCGCTATAGATGTGCTTGTTGCCGTAGGACTTGGATACGCCCTCCAGGCCCACGACCATGTCGCCCGAGCGCGGCGGGTCGGGGAACTTAAAGTCGATGTGCTTGTGGCCTTCGGGCAGGATGACGAGCTCCTTTTTGATCTGCTCGATCTTGCGGATGCGCTCCTGCGCCTGGGCGGCTTTGGTGGGCTTGTAGCGGAACTTGTCGACGAAAACCTGCATGTGGGCGATGTCGCGCTCCTGGGCGGCACGCTTGGCGCGCATCTGCTCCAGGTTGTCCTCGCGCTGCTTGAGGTAGCTGCTGTAGTTGCCGGTGTAGGTGGTCACGCGGCGGTTCTCGAGCGCGGCGACGTGGTCGACGCAGGCGTCCATAAAGGCGCGGTCGTGGCTGACGATGAGCACGGCGCCGTCGTAGTTGGCGATAAAGCCGCGCAACCACTGGACGCTTTCGAGGTCCAGGTGGTTGGTGGGCTCGTCCAGAAGTAGCAGGTCGGGATGACGCAGGAAGAGCTTGGCCAGCGCGATGCGCATCTGCCAGCCGCCCGAGAACTCGGAACACGGGCGCTCAAAGTCGGTGACCTTAAAGCCCAGACCGGACAGGATCTTGCGGGCGTTGCTTTCGAGCTCGTAGCCGCCCAAGTGCTCAAAGCGGTCCTGGACCTGGCCGTACTCGTTAAGGAGCGCGTCGACGTCCTTGCCCTGCTCAGAGAGCTCGGTGATCTGGGCCTGCAGCTCGTTGGCGCGCTCACCCATGCGGCGGATTTCCTTGGCGGCGGCCATGACCTCGGCGAGGATGGTCGTGTCCTTGTGCTCCAGGTTGGTTTCCTGCTCGAGGTAGCCCACCTGACAGTCCTTGGAGTACTGGACCTGGCCGGCGTCGGGGCTGTCGATACCCATGATGATTTTGAGCATGGTGGTTTTGCCGGCGCCGTTGGGTCCCACGAGCGCAAAGCGCTCGCCGGGGTTGATCTGAAAGGACGCGCCGCTAAAGAGGACGCGCGCGCCGAAGCTTTTTTCGATCTTGTCGACCAGGAGGATCATGGTGCCGCCTTTGACCTTGTGTGCCTATATGAAAAAAGGCCCCAACTTGCGTTGGAGCCTCATTCAATGCTCGGGTGGAGACGAGGGGGATCGAACCCCTGACCTCTTGACTGCCAGTCAAGCGCTCTCCCAGCTGAGCTACGCCCCCGTGCGAAGAAGTACTATACGGGAACTCGGACGGCGATGCAAGGACAATTTTAGAAAAACTTTCGCCGTCGCGGCGCGGGGGCGCGGACCCGCACAGGATCGAGGGTCCGCGATGCCTGGCCATGCCCGCAGGGCGCGCCCTAAGGCGTGCGGTGCTGCCGCAGCCCGCCTTTCCGGCTCCAGCCCGGTCGCCCCCGGGGACCTCCCGCCATGAACGCGACCCAAGGCGTTTGGAAGTGGGCAAACAAGCTACTTGCAAGAAAATGTTGCCATGAAAAAGAAACAGGCCAGACAAATTGCCTGACCTGTTGAAAAACCTGGTGGGCCCTCCGGGATTCGAACCCAGAACCCAGGGATTATGAGTCCCCTGCGCTAACCGTTGCGCCAAGAGCCCTTTATATTAGTGGTTGCAAAGGCCATGGAGAAGTTCCATTTAGCGTGTCGTTGCACCACGACGTGAAATACTACCATGCGCGCAATGGTCATTCAACGCACGATCTTTTCGATCGGAAGGATCATGGTCCTGCCTTTGACCTTGTGTGCCTATATGAAAAAAGGCCCCAACTTGCGTTGGAGCCTCATTCAATGCTCGGGTGGAGACGAGGGGGATCGAACCCCTGACCTCTTGACTGCCAGTCAAGCGCTCTCCCAGCTGAGCTACGCCCCCGTGTGAAAAAGTACTATACGGGAACTCCTCCAAGGGTGCAAGAACAATTTTGAAGAAACTTTTTTGATCACACTCTCTGTGTCAAAAAGAAAAAGGCCAGAGGCTTATCACCTCTGACCTGTGCTTTTGATGGTGGGCGATACAAGATTCGAACTTGTGACCCCATCCGTGTGAAGGATATGCTCTACCCCTGAGCCAATCGCCCGTCGCCTTTCGGCAAAAGAGATACTAACATAGCAACGCGAGGATTACCAAGAACTTTTTGGCTTCGATTTTAAAATCGTATGCCAGACCACTCCGACACAATCCGTGTTTACGGCATACTTGCAGCACAACGACCTGTTCCTACACTCGTCGTCTTAACCAGCAGCTAAACCAATTTTCATACGGCAAGACCTTCTCGTAATAGGTGTCGAAGATCTTGGGATGCTCGTACTCGTAAATCCCGCTGGACCACGCCGCCATTTATTGAAATGATTAAACCTTTTTATAGACTTGCGCCGAAACGCCCGCCGCGAACACAGTCAACCAATTGAGCCTCTTTATAAGAAAAAAAGCCTCCGGTTTTCCGAAGGCCTTTGCATTCACGATGGTGGAGACGAGGGGGATCGAACCCCTGACCTCTTGACTGCCAGTCAAGCGCTCTCCCAGCTGAGCTACGCCCCCGTGACGAGGAGATATTATAGGGTAAGATCCTTGGTTGTGCAAGAAGTTTTTTGGCTTGATCTTCTTACTTACGGGTTTTCCTGGGACGGGGCTGAATTGACTGATTTTGACTTTGGCAAAATCAGTCAATTAACCCACCGTCCCGATAAAACCCTCACGCGGCGATTGCCTACTCGCCCACCGTCCCGATAAAACCCTCACGCGGCGATTGCCTACTCGCCCACCGTCCCGATAAAACCCTCACGGTATAAAAAACCGATTGCGATGCCTTGGTGGACTTGAATCTTGGCCGTTTTCCTTACGACATTAGAGATGCCCGTGTCAGCTAACAGGCCTAGAGGGCTGTGGTCCAGTTCCCACTCGAGACCGTGTTCGCTTACTACTGTCCCAGGAGCTATGGCGATGATGGAGAAGGTTTTGCCCTCGGCACCCTCGATGGTCAAGGTCTCGTCCTGGTGCAGGATTCTGGCCGTCACTTCGTCTTCTTCGATCCAGACGGGGGCGTCCGCATAGCCTGCCAGTAGTCCTAACACAGACAGGGCCATGTCCGGGCGACCGCCGGTGGCGCAGGTCGCAACCACTTCGGCACCCGGCCAGCGGCGTCGGACGGAATCGAGCGCCAGCGCCAGATCGGTATAGTCCTTGTAGGGGTCGTGGCGCTCTACCTCAAAGGCCTCGGCGGCGTCGACCAACGCGCGACCGGTGTCGCTCACCGTGTCGGCATCTCCTACATACACGTCGCAACTCAGGCCAGCGCCCAGCAGCGCGTCGAGCCCGCGGTCCACGGCGACAACGTGGTCGCACTCCCCCGCTAGTCGACGCAACAGATCCGCGCTCGCCACCACCGGCGAGCCGCAAACAACTAATACCTTGCAAGCCACGGCCCTCGCCTAGCCCTTAAACGCAAGCACACGGGCCAGATCCAGGTCCTCATAGCTATCGATAAAGATATCGCAGTTATCGCGAACCTCGTCGCGCTCCATACGGCCGTGTGGGTCATAAATGCCCACCCGCTTAAAGCCTGCAGTGCCAGAGCTCTTAAGGCCAAAGACCGCGTCCTCAAACACCCACGCGCGCTCAAACTGGTGCCCGTGGCGCTCCTCAAGGCGGCGCAGCGCCAGCTCGTACACATCGGGGAACTGCTTGGAGCGGCCCGCCTCGCCCGTCGTGGTAATAAACTCCATATAGGCGTCGAGCCCCGCACCCGCGAGTGCGGACTGCACCAGCTCGGCCGGCGTGGACGTGGCCACGCACATGGCAATGCCGGCCGACTTCGCCTGCTCCAAAAATGCCAGGAGCCCCTCGCGCGGCGGCACCTTGGAGTAGCCATCGATCAGGATGTCGCTCAGCTCGCGATACAGCTCCTCGCCATTTTCGCCAATGCCCCACGTGTCGTGGTAGGCCTGGCACTCGTCCTCGAGCGACAAATGCTCAAACTGGGCAAAATCGTCAATCGTTACATCAATGCCGTGACGCCGCAATAGTTCGGGCTGGGCATAGGCCCAAACGGGGGTGCTATTTACCAGTGTGCCGTCGCAATCAAAAATAAAAGCAACATTAGAGGCGGCTGTGTGGTTCATTCGCAAACCTTTCAATGTCAAATGGTAAACAACCTGCTAAAAACGTTTTACCAAACGTAAATCTAAAAATTTTGAAACCCTAATTGGTAAAACTGTCAAGAGTTTTACCATCGCAATTCTGTCAGTGGCATAAACATGGCGCTCACCGATTAAACGCCACCGTAAATCCACTTTCGTCCATAAAAGTAACGGACAGGTGTTATTGTGGTTTTTGCCGAAAGTTCCACCGAGCACGCGAGGTGGGACGAATCATAGAGCTATCGCCGTCCCTTCGATTCGTGCAGCCTTGGACCTTTCGCATCTAGTCACCAAGGCAACACGCTGCCGCGTCATGATGGGATCAAACGTGAGCGATACAAAGCTAAAGCCAGCAACCAAAAAGCCCGCTACCCGTAAAACCGCCCCGCACGCACCGGAGCTCACCAAGGACGATGTCTATCTGTTTGGCATTGGAATGTGGGAGCGCAGCTGGGAAAAGATGGGCGCGCATCCCGACACGCAGCAGCGCACGCGCGGCTGGCGTTTTTGCGTATGGGCGCCCGACGTTAAGAGCGTCCACGTTATCGGTGAATTCAACAATTGGGACGAACAAGCCAACCCGCTGGTGCCCGTACACACGAGCGCTATCTGGGAAGGCTTTATTCCTGGCGCCGAGCAGGGGCAGCTCTATAAATACCTCATCGAGACCAACGAGGGCGAAAAGCTCTACAAGGCCGATCCGTACGCCTTTAAGGCCGAGTGCCCTCCGGGAACGGCGAGCGTGCTGTGGACTCTCGATGGCTACCAGTGGAACGACGCCGCGTGGCTCAAGCGCCGCGCCGGCCACAACCACATGTCGCAGCCGCTCAACATCTACGAGGTGCATATTGGCTCGTGGAAGCGCCACGGAGACGAGCCACAGGGCGAGCCGGACGAGTACGGCAACTACCCCGGTCCCATGGACCCCTTCCCTGCGCAGCGCGGCGAGTTTTACACCTACGACGACCTGTCGGTGGAGCTCGTGGACTACGTGCGCGATATGGGCTACACGCATATCGAGGTCATGCCACTTATGGAGCACCCCTTCGATGGCTCCTGGGGCTACCAGACGACCGGATACTTTGCCGCTACGTCGCGCTACGGCAACCCGCAGCAGCTCATGCACTTTATCGATGCTTGCCACGAGGCGGGCATCGGCGTGATCATGGACTGGGTGCCCGGCGGTTTTTGCGCCGACTCCCACGGCCTTGCCACCTTTAACGGCCACATGCTGTTTGAGCACGAGATTCACCCCAACTGGGGCACGCACAAGTTTGACTTCGCCCGCGGCGAGGTCCGCTCCTTCTTGGTCTCCAACGTGCTGTACTGGATCGAGAACTTCCATGTGGACGGCATTCGCATGGACGGTGTGTCCAGCATGCTGTACCTCAACTTTGGCATTGACGATCCTGGCCAAAAGAAGTTCAACAAGTACGGTACCGAGGAGGACCTGGACGCCAGCGCGTTTATCCGTCAGGTCAACTGCGCTGTAGAAGCGCACTACCCCGACGTGATGATGATGGCCGAGGAGTCCACCGCGTGGCCGCTTGTGACCTATCCGCCGCAGGACGGCGGCCTGGGCTTCCACTACAAGTGGGACATGGGCTGGATGAACGACACCCTGCACTACATGCAGACCGATTTTCCGTGGCGCCCCGGCAACCATGGCTTGCTCACGTTCTCCATCATGTACGCCTTTACCGAGAACTTTATCTGCCCGCTGAGCCACGACGAGGTCGTGCACGGCAAGTGCTCGCTCATCGGCCGCATGCCGGGTGACTGGTGGCGCCAGTTTGCCGGCCTGCGCACGCTCGCCTTCTACCAGATGACGCACCCCGGTGCCAAGCTCAACTTTATGGGCAACGAGATCGGCCAGTTTATCGAGTGGCGCTACTACGAATCTATTCAGTGGTTCTTGACCGAGCAGTATGAGACCCATGCACACCATCAGGCGTTCATTAAGGCGCTCAACCACCTGTATACCGCCGAGCCCGCCCTGTACGAGCGCGGCTACAACGACGACGGCTTTACCTGGATCGACGCGGACAACTCCAAGCAGTCCATCGTGAGCTTTGTGCGTCAGGGCGAGGACGTCGATGACGACCTCGTGATCCTGATCAACTTTGACCCGGCGGCCTACGAGAGCTTCCGAGTGGGCGTGCCGCGTGAGGGCGACTGGGAGGTCATCTTTGACTCCGACCGTCCCGAGTTTGGCGGCAGCGGCTATGCTGGCGAGGAGCCCTACACCTGCTCGAGCGAGCCCTATCCCTGGAACGGGCAGATGGACTCCATCGAAATTAAGGTGCCCAGCCTGGCAGGCGTGGTGCTTAAGCGTCGCGGCCCCAGCAGCTATAAGCCGCCCGTGGTCGAGGAGCCCAAGAAGGCGACCCGCAAGCGTGCGTCCTCGGTGAAGCCCAAGCCAGCGGCCGCCAAGAAGGCTCCGGCCAAGGCGAAGGCTACGACGACCAAGGCCAAGGCTAAGGCCGCCGCAAAGCCCGCTGCCAAGGCTACCGCGACCAAGAAGCCGGCCGCCAAGAAGGCCGCTACCAAAGCCAAGTCTGCTTCTGTTAAGTCGTCACCTAAGGATGCGTAACAAAGCCGTTACAGCTGTAATTACCCGTCCCAGCGGGGCGTAGGATACAAGTCACGACCGTTCCGGGAGAAACATCCCCGGGGGAAAGGAACGTATGAATAAGATCTTCGACAACAAGCAGGAGTTTACCGAGCTCTATCGCGATGCCGTCATGAGCATTAGCGGCAAGAGCGTCGAGGCAGCCAGCGATCTGGATCGCTTTAACGCCCTGGCCAAGCTCGTGGCCGAGAAGGCGCGCACCGTTGCCACCAAGAGCGACGCCCGCGCCACCGCCGAGGGCAAGAAGCGCGTGTACTACTTCTCGATTGAGTTTTTGATCGGCCGCCTTCTCGACAACTACCTGCTCAACTTTGGCGTGCGCGACATGGTCGCCGAGGCGCTCGACGATATGGGCCTTGACCTGTCCGTCATCGAGAGCCAGGAGCCCGATCCGGCGCTGGGCAACGGTGGCCTGGGTCGTCTGGCCGCATGCTTCCTGGATTCCATGGCAGCCGAGGGCATTGCCGGCTACGGCAACGGCATGCGCTACCGCTACGGCCTGTTTAAGCAGGAGATCGTCAACGGCAGCCAGGTCGAAACCACCGACGAGTGGCTCACCAACGGCTATCCCTGGGAGGTCCGTCGTCAGGACAAGGCCGTGACCATTAAGTTTGGTGGCCGCGTCGAGGGCTTTGAGGAGAACGGCCGCACGTTCTATCGAACCGTGGACACGCAGGACATCCTGGCCGTCCCTTACGACATCCCCGTGGTGGGCTATGCCGGCGAGACCGTCAACAAGCTGCGCGTCTGGGCCGCTGAGCCGGTCGAGGAGCACTTCGATCTGGAGGCCTTCAACCGCGGCGACTACGCCCTGGCCGACGCCGAGCGCGCCGAGGCCGAGGCCATCAGCGCCATCCTCTACCCCAACGACGCCGGCGAGCACGGCCGTCTGCTTCGTCTGAAGCAGGAATACCTGTTTGTCTCGGCCGGTATCTATAGCCTGCTCGACACCTTTGAGAAGGAACACGGCGCGAACTGGGAGCTGCTGCCGCAGTTTGTGGCCATCCACACCAACGATACGCACCCCGCCATGTGCGGCCCCGAGCTCATGCGCATCCTCATCGACGAGAAGAAGCTCGAGTGGGATGACGCCTGGAACATCGTGACGCAGGTCGTGAGCTACACCAACCACACCATCCTGCCCGAGGCCCTGGAGAAGTGGCCCATCGGCACGTTCTCCAAGCTCCTCCCCCGTGTGTACCAGATCATCGACGAAATCAGCCGTCGTTGGCATGAGTCGTTCGATACGACGCAGGAGGGCTGGCAGGAGCGTCTGCGCCAGACCGCCATCCTATGGGACGGCGAGGTTCGCATGGCCAACCTGTCCGTGATCTGCAGCCACAGCGTCAACGGCGTGGCCAAGATTCACTCCGATATCATCAAGAACAATGTGCTCAAGGACTTCTATGCCCTGACGCCCGAGAAGTTCAACAACAAGACAAACGGCATCTCGCACCGTCGCTTCTTTGCCGAGGCCAACCCCACTTACGCCAAGCTCGTGACCGAGGCCATTGGCGACGGCTGGCTCAAGGACGCCTTTGAGCTTGAGAAACTTAAAGGTTTTCAGAACGACACCGAGTTCCTTAAGGCCGTGGGTGCCTCCAAGCGCGCCAACAAGGAGCGCCTTGCCGCCTACGTTAAGGCAGAGACCGGTCTGGTTATTGACCCCAACACCGTCTTCGATGTTCAGGTAAAGCGTTTTCATGCCTACAAGCGCCAGCTCATGAACATCATGAAGGTGATGGACATCTACAACCGTCGCATCGCCAATCCCAACTTCCACGTGACACCGACGACCTTTATCTTTAGCGGCAAGGCTGCCTCGAGCTACACCTTTGCCAAGGAGACCATCCGCCTCATTAACTCCGTTGCCGAGGTTATCAACAACGACCCGCGCGTCAACGAAGTCATGAAGGTCTGCTTTATCCCCAACTTCCGCGTGAGCAACGCACAGCTCATCTACCCTGCCGCCGAGATTTCGGAGCAGATTTCCACAGCTGGCAAGGAGGCCTCGGGCACGTCCAACATGAAGCTCATGATGAACGGCGCCATTACGCTGGGCACCCTCGACGGCGCCAACATCGAAATCGCCGATTTGGCCGGCCGCGAGAACGAGGCGATCTTTGGCCTGACCGCTCCCGAGGTCGAGCAGCTCTGGGCATCGAACAGCTACTTTGCGTGGGATACGCTCAACAATGATCGCGAACGTCTGGGCCGCGTGATGGATGAGCTCAAGGACAACACGTTTGCCGGCCTTTCGGGCAACTTTGAGAGCATCTACAACGAGCTTATGAACAACAACGACCCCGACCTGGTCATGGCAGACTTCCGCAGCTACGTGGATGCATGGGAGAAGCTCACGGGCAGCTATGGCGACCAGGAGACCTGGAACCGCAAGGCGCTGCTCAACACCGCCTCGAGCGGCTGGTTCTCGAGCGACCGCACCATTCGCGAGTACCGCGACGAGATCTGGCACGCTTAAAGGCCGCGAGTTCCCTTTGCCGCACGGCATTACTCGACGGGCGCGACCGAGCGCCGCGCCCGTCGCTAATGGGTTTAGGAACATCGATGACAGAAGGAGAAACCGATGAGTAAGAAAGAATGCATCGCGATGCTCCTCGCAGGAGGACAGGGAAGCCGATTGGGGGCACTCACCCAAAAGATCGCTAAACCGGCGGTTAGCTTTGGTGGCAAGTTCCGCATTATCGACTTTTCGCTGTCCAACTGCTCCAATTCGGGCATCGACACGGTGGGCGTTCTGACGCAGTATCGTCCCTATCTGCTGCATGCCTACGTGGGCTCTGGCGAGGCGTGGGATCTGGACAGCCGCGACGGTGGCGTGTCGATCCTGCCGCCGTACGAGACGCAAACCGGTGGCGCATGGTATGCGGGCACGGCCGACGCCATCACGCAGAACCTCGACTACATCAAGTCCAACGACCCCAAGTACGTCCTGATTCTTTCGGGCGATCATCTGTATCGCATGGACTACCGCAAGATGCTCAAGACGCACATTGAGAACAACGCCGACCTCACGGTGAGCGTTATGCCCGTGCCGTGGGAGGAGGCCAGCCGCTTTGGCATCCTGACCACCGACCCCGAGGACGGCCGCATCACCAAGTTTACGGAGAAGCCCGAGAAGCCCGATTCAAACCTCGCGTCCATGGGCATCTACATCTTCTCGGCCGACGTGCTGGTCAAGGCGCTCGAGGAGGACGCTCTGGACCAGCGCTCGAGCCACGACTTTGGCAAGGACATCATCCCCAAGCTGCTCGCCGAGGACAAGCGCCTGTACAGCTACGAGTTCCACGGCTTTTGGAAGGATGTTGGCACCATCGCCAGCTTCCACGAGACCTCGATGGACCTGCTGGGCAACAACCCCGAGTTCGATCTGTTTGACAAGAGCTTCCCCATCATGTCCAACATCACCACGCGCCCGCCGCACTACATTGGCCCGGACGGTCGCCTGGACGACTGCCTGGTCTCAAATGGCTGCAAGATCTACGGCACCGCTCGCCACTCGATCCTTTCGACCGATGTCATCATTGAGGAGCGCGCCGTGGTCGAGGACTCCGTGCTGCTGCCGGGTGCGCACGTTAAGAGCGGCGCGCACATTTGCCGCGCTATTTTGGGCGAGAACTCCACGGTCGAAGAGGGCGTGAAGCTCGGCTCTGTCGATACCACCAAGGATACGGCCGTCGTTGGAAATGACGTCGTTGTCGGGAAGGGGGAATGATCCGATGATCAATCGCAAGGCCATCGGCTATATCACCGCTAACTACTCTTCGACCTACGGCAGCGTGCTGCTCAAGGATCGCCCCATCGCGTCGATTCCGTTTTTGGGCCGCTACCGCCTGATCGACTTTCCGCTGTCCAACATGATGAATGCCGGCATTAAGACCGTCGGCGTTGTCATGCCGGGCAACTACCGCTCGCTGATCGACCACGTGGGCTCGGGCAAGGACTGGGGCCTGGACCGCAAGAAGGGCGGCCTGTTCATGGTGCCCGGCAACGCGTATGGCACCACCAAGGGCGGCATGCGCTTCTTGCTCCGCGACATCATCTCCAACAAGACGCTGTTCCAGCGCTCGGACAAGCCCTATGTTGTGATGATGGGCACCAACGTCATCTTTAACATGGACCTCAACACCATCATCGAGGCGCACGAGAAATCCGGTGCACAGATGACCGTGGTGTACTGCAAGGCCACGCACAACATCGAAGACGAGACCAAGCTCGATATCAACGAGAACGGCCGCCTGACGGGCGTGAGCGCCGGCGTCGCGTACGGCGACAACGCCTCTATGGACTGCTGCATCGTCAACCGCGAGACGCTGCTCGAGATTATCGACCACTACCAGGCCGCCGACTATCTGGACCTGCTCGAGGCACTCCAGGGCGACTTTGGCAACATCGACGTGTGCAGCTACAAGTACAAGGGCGAGGTTGTGGGCGTGTTTAGCGAGAAGTCGCTGTACCGTCGCAGCATGGACCTGCTCGACCAGACCGTTGCCGATCAGCTCTTTGACCCCGAGCGCCCGATCCTGACCAAGGCCCACGACGTGCCGCCTTCGCGTTACGCGACCGGCAGCCACGCCTGCAACTCGATCATCTCGGCCGGCTGCATCATCAAGGGCACCGTGCGCAACTCGATCCTGTCGCGCGGCGTTGTGATCGAGGAAGGCGCCTCGGTGACCAACTCGATCATCAACCAGAGCTGCATCATCAAGAGCGGCGCCCGTGTTGAGAACGCCATCTTGGACAAGAACAACGTGGTTCCCACCAACACCGAGCTTCGCGGTACGCCCGAGAACATCCTGGTGCTGGGCAAGGCTCCGTTAACTTCCGATACCACCATCGCTCGTTAACGTTGGCACCACATAATCGCACGTAACTTGTAGAATAGTCGCCCGGTTAGCGCCAGGCGACTATTCTCGAATTGCAACATGGGAGACAAAATGGCACAAACCAGCAAAAAGATGCAGATCGTGTTTGCCTCGGCCGAGTGCGCACCGTTTGTTAAGACCGGTGGCTTGGGTGACGTGGCGGGCTCGCTGCCTGCGGCACTCGTGCGCGCTGGCGCCGAAGTCATTGTGATGGTGCCCAAGTACGCCACCATCAAGGACGAGTACAAGGCGCAGATGGAGCACTTTGCCGACTTTTACGTGAGCCTGAGCTGGCGCAACGAGTACTGCGGGTTGGAGAAGCTCGAGCACGACGGCGTCACCTATATGTTCGTGGACAACGAGCACTACTTTGCGCGCGACTATCCCTACGGCTTCTTTGACGACGGCGAGCGCTTCGCGTTTTTCTCCAAGGCCATCACCGAGAGCCTGCAGCACCTGCCCGAAGGCTTTGAGTGCGACATCCTGCACTGCAACGACTGGCAGACGGCGCTGGCGCCCGTGTTCTTGCGAGAGTTCTACCAAGGCCTGCCGCTGTACGACCGCGTCAAGACCGTGTTCTCGATCCACAATGTGGCGTTCCAGGGCCAGTTTAGCGACACCGTGATGGAAGACATACTGGGTATGGCGCATATTCCGGCAGCCGCCACGCAGTTGCGCTGTGACGCCTGCAGCATTAACTATATGCTGGGCGCGCTGCACTATGCCGATGCCATCACCACGGTGAGCCCCACCTATGCGAGCGAGATCCAGACGCCCGAGTTTGGCGAGGGACTGGACGGCGTGCTGCGCGAGCGTTCCTACGCTCTGCAGGGTATCCTCAACGGCATTGACGTTGTGGGTTTTGATCCGGCGACCGACAAGCGCATTGCCGCCAACTACACGGTTGATGACCGTGCGGGGAAGGCCGTATGCAAGGCCAAACTGCAGGAGGAGTTGGGGCTCGAGATTCGCGACGACCGTCCGCTTATGGTGATGGTCACGCGCCTGACGCGACAGAAGGGCATGGACCTGGTCATGTACGCGCTCGACCGCATCCTGTCCGGTGGCGTTCAGGTGGCCGTGCTGGGTACCGGCGACCGCGACTACGAGGACGGCCTGCGCTACTTCCAGGGCAAATACCCCGGCACCATGGCGGCGCGTATCGAGTTTGACCCGGCACTTTCGCAGCGCATGTACGCCGCCGCCGATATGTTCCTGATGCCTTCGAAGTTTGAGCCCTGTGGCCTGTCGCAGATCATCGCCATGCGCTACGGCACCCTGCCCATTGTGCGCGAGACCGGTGGCCTGAAGGACACCGTGCAACCGTACAACGAGTTTACCGGCGAGGGCACGGGCTTCTCATTTAGTCACTTTAACGGCGACGAGATGGGCGACGCGGTGTTCCGCGCGGCTCGCCTGTTCTGGGATAACCGCGAGGCCTGGAATCAGCTGGTCACGCAGGCCATGAGCCAGGACTTTAGCTGGACACGTTCGGCCGATAAGTATCTGGACCTGTACTTCTTTATGCACCCAGAGATTGAGAGGCCGGTGGCAGTGGAGGCTGCTGCGGCTGTGGAGGAGCCCGCTACCGCTGAGGCCGAGCCTGTGGCACCCGTTAAGGAGCCGGTTGCCGCTGAGGCCGAGCCTGCGGCACCCGTTAAGGAGCCCGCTGCTGCCGAGGCCGAGCCTGCGGCACCCGTTAAGGAGCCCGCTGCTGCCGAGGAGCCCAAGTCCGAGGAGAAGCCGGCTGACGGCGGCGAGGTAAAACCCACGGCGAAGCCTGCCGCCAAGAAGACGACGACCCGCAAGACGACGGCTAAGAAGGCCACGACCACGAAGGCCGCTACGAGCAAGACCACCACTGCCAAGGCAACCACCACGCGTAAGCGTACGACCGCCGCTGCCAAGAAGGCCATCGAAGCCGAGGCCGCTCCCGAGGTAAAGGCCGAGGCCACTGCTGAGGCTAAGACCGCGGCAAAGGCTCCGGCCAAGACCGCTGCCAAGAAGACGACCGCGACCAAGACCGCAACCAAGACTGCGACCGCCAAGAAGGCCACGGCTACGAAGTCGCCGGCGACCAAGGCTGCTACGACGAAGGCCGCCGCGAAGACGGCCCCGAAGGCTGCTGCAAAGCCCGCCGTCAAGGTCGAGGAGGCACCCTCCGAGCCCAAGGCCGAGGCAACGGTCGAGGCAAAGCCGGCCGCCAAGACCACCACACGCAAGCGCGCGACGACAACGGCCAAAAAGGCTACGACCAAGACAGCCGCTCCCAAGGCAGAGGCTAAAGCCAAGGACAAACCCGCAGTAAAGGCCGAGCCGGAACCGAAGGCCGCCGAGGTCAAGACCACTCCGAAGGCTACGGCAAAGACCGAACCCGCCAAGAAGGCCCCGGTCTCCCCCGCCGCTCCAGCCGAGGAAAAGGCTCCGACCAAGAAGACCTCCGTCCGCAAGGCAACGGCCACCCGCAAGCGCCGCTAGTCCACAGACGATCTAAAACCTAATAAAAACCCCAAACAAGGGGCGCTCCAACCGGGCGCCCCTTCTCTGTAGATAGTTGGTAAAACGATTTTCTAGGACAACCGTTCGCCGATAGTGAGCGACTGTAGTTTATACAACTAAAGTGCAACGGATATACTTATGCACTGTGCGTTAAGCCCATGACCCGCTGGCCATGATTGTATAGAACTGGACCGTACTATGAGATTGATACACAACAGCCGCCTGACGCAGTTTCGCACTCCTTTTGGCGCTGTGACCACTGGAACTTCCGTTTCGCTTTCGGTGATTTTGGAGGATGCCGACCCCAACCAGGCAACGCTCACCCTGCGCACCTGGGTCGACGGCATCGGAGAGACCTTAATCCCCATGGAGCACAAGGGCGATGGCATCTTTACCGGTGAGCTCAACTGCGATGAGCCCTGTCTTGTATGGTACAGCTTTATATGCAATATCGAAGGCCAGCCCGAGGTCCGCTTGGGTGCGCCGCAGGGTCGCACCGGCGGCGAGGGCGTTGTATACGACTACGCCGAGGTTCCGTCCTTCCAGATTACCGTCTACAAGCACCGCGAGAACCGTCCCGCCTGGTACGAGCACGGCATGGTCTACCAGATCTTCCCCGACCGCTACGCCCGCGACGAAAACTGGCGCGAACGCACGCTGGCCGAGGTCGAAAAACCGCGTAAGGGAATCCAGCGTCGCATGGTCGAGGACTGGAACGAGCCGCCTGTGTACGAGCGTACCGAGGACGGATCCATCAAGACCTGGGATTTTTACGGCGGCTCTCTCAAGGGTATCCAAAATGACCTGCCCCGCATCGCCGAGCTGGGCTTTACGGCCATCTACCTCAACCCGATCTTTGAGGCCGCGAGCAACCACCGCTACGACACGGCCGATTACACCAAGATCGACCCGATTCTGGGAACCGAGCAGGACTTTACGGAGCTATGCGAGGCGGCCGAGAAGCTCGGCATTTCCATCATCCTGGACGGCGTCTTCAACCATACGGGCGACGACTCGATCTACTTTAACCGCTACGGCAACTATCCCGGCGTCGGCGCGTGGCAGAGCGAGGACTCCCCGTGGCGCGATGCGTTTACCTTCCACGAGGACGGTTCGTATGACTGCTGGTGGGGCGTGAGCAACATGCCCGCCCTCAACGAGAATTCCGAGCTCGTGCGCAAAAAGCTTCTGGGCAAGGACGGCGTCATTCGCAAGTGTCTGCGCGCCGGTGCCCACGGCTGGCGACTCGATGTGGCCGACGAGCTTTCCGATGACTTCCTGGCCGATATCAAGGCCGCCGTGCTCGAAGAGAAGCCCGATGCGCTGCTGCTCGGCGAAGTCTGGGAGGACGCCTCCAACAAGATCAGCTATGGCCATCTGCGCCGTTATCTGCAGGGCTCCGAACTCGATTCCGCCATGGACTACCCCTTCCGCGACATGGTCATCGGCTTTTTGATGGGCTACAGAGATGCCTATCAGGCTGCCGAGGACATCGAGACGCTGCGCGAGAACTACCCGCGCGAGGCACTGGCCTGCGCGCTCAATCTGCTTTCGAGCCACGACCGTCCGCGCATTATCTCGGTACTCGGCGGTGGTCCCGACGAGTCGCAGCTACCCGAGAGCGAGCGTAGCAAATGGCGCTTGGACGAGAACTCCATGGACCTGGCCAAGAGGCGCTTTTGGTTGGCGACGCTCATGCAGATGACCTTCCCCGGCGTGCCCTCGATCTATTATGGCGATGAGTACGGCCTGGAGGGCCTCACCGATCCGGGCAACCGCCGTACCCTGCCGACTAAGGATCAGCTTCACGATTTCGATACGTTGGCCATCGTGAAGAACGCATCCGCCCTGCGCCGCGCGTTGCCGTTTATGGTTGACGGCGAGATCAAGGCCTTCGCGATTAACGACGACGTCCTAGCCTACACTCGCACGGGCAAAGACGGCGAGGCTGCGACTGTTATCGTCAATCGCAGCCTGCGCAATTCGCACCGCGTGACGATTCCAGCGCTCGGTGAATGCGCGAGCGACGTGATCAGCGGCCACGAGTGCGAGATCCACAACGGCACGGTTACGCTCGACCTGTACCCGCTGGGCTCTTCGATCATCTATCACCATGCCGAGAGGCGCCTGCAAGAGCCGCTCGATCATGGCGCGGGCGTCGTATGCCACATCACCTCGGTGCCGACTGACGATGGCAAGCCGGGTACGATCGGCGCACCCACGCGTCGCTTTATCGACCACCTGGCCGCCATGGGCATGCGCTACTGGCAGGTCCTGCCCGTCAACCCGACGGATTTCTTCCGCTCCCCCTATGCCGGACCCTCGGCTTTTGCGGGTAACATCGACCTGCTGCCCGAGAGTCACGAGGAGCTGGCCGCCGACTTCGCTTCTTGGAAGGCCCACGGTGGCGAAGATGCCGATCCGCTGTACACCGCGTTTAAACATCGCAATGCCGATTGGCTCGAGAAGTACTGCGTCTACATGGCCGTTAAGAAATACTTTGAGGGCGAGTCGCGCCACAATTGGCCGGCAGATGTCGCGCGCTACAACGAGCATCTGATCGACGATAAGCGCTTCCACGACGAGGCCGAGCTTCAGGCGTACATGCAGTACCGCTTTGACCTTGCCTGGTGCGAGCTCATGAACTATGCGCACAAGAAGGGCATCGAGGTCATCGGCGATATCCCGATGTATGTATCGGACGATTCGGCAGATGCGTGGAGCGAGCCCGAGAACTTCTGGCTGTCCGATACCGGCAAGGCAATCGAGATATCCGGTGCGCCACCCGACAACTTTGCGCCCGAAGGTCAGGTGTGGGGAAACCCCACCTTCCGCTGGGATCACATGAGGGAGAGCGGCTATCGCTGGTGGCTCGATCGCCTGCGCCGAGCGTTCGCGCTCTACGACCGCGTGCGCCTGGACCACTTCCTGGGCTTCCACAACTACTTTAGCATTCCCGCTGGCAAAGCCTGTGCCGACGGCCGCTGGCTTGCTGGTCCGGGCAAGGACCTGTTCCAGACCGCCTACGACGAGCTGGGTCCGCTCAATTTTATTGCCGAGGATCTGGGCTATCTGACGCCTGGCGTTCGCGCTATGGCTTCGACCTGCGGTTTTCCCGGCATGGACGTACTGGAGTTTAGTGACTACGACGTTCGCTGCGGAATTCATCCCACGCCGGGCAAAATCCTGTACACCTCGACGCACGATACCTCGACGCTCGCTGGCTGGTGCACGCGCTCCTTTGCAGGCGGCGACGAGTCGAGCGGTGCTGAGGTAGCAAGCGAGCTCATGGGCAATGCCCTGGCAAGCGATGCTCCCCTGGTGATGATCCCGCTGCAGGATGTGCTGGGGCTGGGCGACGACGCACGTATGAACGTGCCGGGTGTAGCCACAGGCAACTGGACGTGGCAGGCACAAGAGGCAGACATTGCGGAGGCCGAAGAGAAAACTGCGAAGCTCCTGCGCAGCACCCATAGATTCTGGGGCGAAGCGTGATAAAACCCCCGATATGGGGTACAGTTACAGCTGTTTGAATTTTTGCGGGCAGAGCGATCTGCCCGCTTTGTGCTGAAAAGGAAGTATTATGGCGCGCTACGAATATAAGTGCACGAGCTGCGGCAACGTTTTTGAGGTTGAGCACCCCATGTCCGAGACTCCCGAGGTCGTATGCCCCAGCTGCGGCGCCCCGGCATCCAAGACGTTCTCGGCCAGCGGCATTAAGTTCGACGGCAGCGGTTTCTACAACACCGACCAGCGCAGTGGCGGGTCCAGCACCAGCGCCACCAGTGGCTGCTGCGCCGACTGCCCACATAACCACTAGCGACAAGCGACCCCGCGTTCAAGCCCGATCGCGGGGTCGAATTTTTCAGGAATGTCCCACGCCCCGGCGACTGGTCTGGGGTTGCGCCACGAAAACGGCCTATCTACTACGTTTGACCCGTATGGTCCGAGCACACCTGCGTTTTTACAAAATCGACGAGCCGTCTACCTGCGGTTTTGATTTCGCTAAATTTGGCATGGTTGAGGGTAATGGGTTTAATGTAGTAGATAGGCCCATTTCGTGGCGGGCAGGTCATCTTGAAACGTAGGGTAGCTAATTTGGGACGGGGCTTTTTTAGCTGCCCCAGCTGATAACGCAAATGTTTGGCCGACTGGCGGCCAGGGCAGCTAAAAAAGCCCCGTCCCAAATTAGCTATCCTTGGAATCCGTTTTACTTGCGGACCAGTCTGGCGCAGAAGTGGCCGTCGTAGGAGTCCGCATTAACGGGCACACTTTGGAAGAGGCCTCGAGCGTTTTGGCGCAGGGTGACGAGGCTCTTGGCATGATCGTACTCGGGGAGCTGCAGAATCTGGGCTTCGGAGAGCGGCGCCACGGTAAAGCCGGCGCCCTCGGGAGAGGCTAGGAAGGCATCAACGACCTGCGTGTTCTCCTCGTCGAAGACCGAGCAGGTGGCATAGATAAGCTCACCGCCGGCAGCCACGCGCGCGGCTGCTTCCTTGAGCATCGTCAGCTGCAGGCGGGGCAACTCCGTCGTAACGTCGCCCTCTGCAAGGCGCCAGGGAATCTCGGGATGACGGCGCATGGTGCCGGTGCCCGAGCACGGAACATCGATAAACACCGTGTCGAACAGGGCAGGCTCGCCAAGCATCGCGTCAAAGGACGTGAGCACCTCATTGAGCTCGCAGGCATCGCCCGACACCGTACGAACACCCGTTATACCCGCCTTATGCAGGCGCGCGAGATTCTGGTCGCACTTGCGGTCGTGCAAATCGAGTGCGGTGTGCTGACGGTCGTAACCGGCACGTTTGGCCTGGCACATCATCACATAGGTCTTGGTGCCACGACCGGCGCCAATCTCTAGACAACGCCCGGGACGGGTCGCCGCGGTAGCGATCAGCTGGGCATTAAGGTCCGAGGCCACGGCAGCTGCGCGCTCAAACACACCCGACGCAACCGTGGCCTGCGCGTCGACCGGCGCATGGCAACCCGGGAACACGGGTGTCACAAGCTGCGAAATGTACGGATCGGGTTTGGTTGCAAAGGCATTCTCGTGCAAAGCCAGCGGCGCGGGCGCCAGATTGCCGGCAAAGCCGAGCGCGCCCTCGGGTGTATCGAACGACGCCATAATGCGAGCGCACAGCCAGCGCGGCATGCCCATCAGGCGAGATAGGCGAACCAAACGGCGCTCGGACTCATCGGCATCCGCCGCAGTGGCAAAGTCCTCGACGTTGTTCGCAACCTTATGCAGCACGGCGTTCGCCAGACCGGCGGCAGACTTAGCACCGCTGCGCACGAGCTCAACGCCCTGACTCACTGCAACACGACCCGGGGTATGCAGATAGAGCATCTCGAAGGCCGAGATGCGAAGTGCCATGCGCACACGGGGCGCGACCTTTTTGGGCTTATCGAGAAACTGGTCGAGCAGCTCATCCAAAATGCCCTGGGTGGCTGCAACGCCCAGTGCCAAACGAGCGGCAAAAGCAGAATCGCGCTGGTCAATGGCCTTGGCCGAGGCACGGGACGAGAGCACGTCACGCGCGTACATGCCGCGGCGATCGGCCTCCATCAAAACATCAAGCGCGAGCTTGCGCGCGGGGGAAAGCTTACTCATGACAAAACACCCCACGAAAGATCCGCACCCTGCAGGCCGGCAGCCCAGGCAGAAGCAGCCATAGCACGCTTACCATCGGGCTTAACCTCGAGCAGTTCGACCGCGCCATCGGACAGGCCCAGGTAGACGCGCTTGGCCTGAACGGCGACGAGCCCCTCGCCAAGCGATACATCTGCCGGCGCGGCATCGAGCACGCGCACGGTCTTGCCTGCAATCACGCAGCGAGCGGGAGCGGTGTCGGAAGAGGCAAGCACATGACGCACGCAATCAAGCGCCCCCATCTGCGGATCCAGACGCATCTCCTGCTTGGAAATCTTGGCAGCATGCGTGACAAGGAACTCATCCTGCTCAGTCCAAACAGCCGAGCCGTCGGCAAGCGAGGGAAGCGTATCGGCAAGCAACTTACCGCCCAGCTCACCAAGCTCCATGGTCAGTGCCTCGGCATGTTTACCGGCAACCGAGGTCGACGCCTGGGCGCAATAAGCGCCCGTATCCACGCCATGGCCAATGCGCATAATGGAAACGCCAGCAACCTCGTCACCAGCAAGAATGGCACGCTGAATGGGAGCAGCACCACGCCAACGGGGCAGCAGCGAAGCATGAACATTCACAATACCGAGCGGCGCCATATGCAGCACCTCATCGGGCAAAATGCAGCCATAGGCAGCCACACAGAAAATATCGGCATCAGCAGCCTTAAGCCGATCAATAACATCCGGCGTCATACGATTTGCCTCAACAACGGGCAGACAAAGCTCAAGCGCCTTGGCCTTAACAGGAGACGGCTCCAGCTTTTTACCACGCCCGCGAACAGCATCGGGACGCGTAATTACCAGCGTAATCTCATTCCCAGCCTCAACAAGCGAAGTAAGCGACGACACCGCGAAATCGGGCGTACCCATAAACACAATACGCATAAAGAACGTCTCCCCTCAAACAAAACCGAGACGGCTACAAATAACAGCGGAAAGCCAAGTCGCCAGCCCATCCGCAATAACATTTCAACAAAAACAAATATACCCAAAACCAAAGAAAGAGCCGCAATAAAAGCAGCTCTTCCAACAAAGCAATTATCAGCGAAGACGCCCCTCCCTGGCCCGACGGCACCCGAGCGAAGAGGAGCACGAAAACACAGTCCCCTTCCGCCGCAGGGCTTAGGTTATTGCTCCACGCGCAGTTCCGCACGAGCCGAAGAGCACTTAATGTGCTCTTCGTGCGAGCAGGACTGTTTGAGCATGGAGCAAAACCTAAGCCCTGCGGCGGAAGGGGACGGTGGGACCTACTCCGTCTCGCCCGGTCGAGCGCCGCGGGCCAGGGCGTCCTGGTACTCCTTGACGGCCTTGATGCGCTGCATCGGCTTGAGTCGCTCGAACATGGTGTTGCCGTGCAGGTGATCGATCTCGTGCTGCAGGCACACGCAGAACAGGTCGCCTGAGGCCTCATAGCGAATCAGGTTGGCGTCCAGATCGTATGCCTCGACAACAACATGGTCGGGACGCTCGATCTCGCAGCTAATGCCGGGAATGGACAGGCAGCCCTCGCTAAACGGCACCAGATGGTCACTCTGCTCAACAATGACAGGGTTGATGAGCACGTACGGGTCATAGTCGTTCTTGTCGGTGTAGTCGCAGTCGATGGTAACGAGCTGGATGAGCTCACCGATCTGCGGGGCAGCCAGGCCGCAACCGCCGTTGTCGAACATCATCTTCTTCATCTTCTCGGCAAGCGCCTCGATCGCCGGGGTGATCTCCTCGATGACGGCGCACTCTTGGCGCAGACGAGGGTCGGGCGACAATACGATTCCGTTGGCTTCCATGGCCATCCTTTCGGGTTGTTACATCAAATCATAGGCATCGACGTCAACGCTCACGCTCACGCCGCGCACGGAGCCCACCTCTTTGAGGCAGGCGTCGATATCATCAGAGACATGGTACCCTACCGGCGACTTTACAAGCAGATGGAAGCGGTAACGGTCCTTGGCTCTCTCGATTACACACGAAGCCGGACCAAGCACCTGGGGCACGGCGCTCCCCGCCCGCAAAAAGTCAGGCGCGGCGGCATGCCAGCGGCGCTTGAGAAGCTTTGCGATGCGCCCAATGTAGTCCTGTGCATTATCACGATTCGCCGACCACACCAAAATGTTGACAAGACGCACGAAAGGCGGGTACAACGCGTCTCGGCGCTGGTCCAGGTCGTAGTCGGTAAAGATCGAGCGGTCGTGCTCGGCAACGGCGCGAATGACCGGGTCCTCGGGCAGATACGTCTGGATGATAACCTCGCCGGGACGATCGCCGCGACCGGCGCGGCCGGCGACCTGTTCCAGCAAATCGTAGGCGCGCTCCCCCGCCCTAAAATCGGGCAGCTTTAACGCAAAGTCGGCATTGACCACGCCCACGAGCGTGACCTCGGGAAAATCGAGGCCCTTGGCAATCATCTGGGTACCCAGCAGCACCGCGCAATCGGCGGCATCGAACTGCTCGAGTAGTTTTTTGTGCGCGTCCTTGCCGCGTGTGGAATCGGCGTCCATGCGAATGATGGCGACGTCGTCGGGCATCATCTGGTGCAGGGCGTCCTCGATCTGCTGCGTACCCAGGCCCATTTTTGCCAGGTAGCGGCTGCCGCACTTGGGACAGCGACTCGTGTGCGCCGGATAGGGCTGCACGCGCCAGGACGATCCGCAGGTGTGGCACTGCAGTGTGTGCGTGCGCTCGTGGTACGTGAGCGCGGTAGAACAGTGGTTGCAGGTGGGGACGCAGCCGCACTCACGGCACATCAAAAACGGCGCAAAACCGCGGCGGTTGTGCAGCAGTACGGCCTTCTCGCGGCGCTCGACCACGCGTTCCAAGCCCTCCATCAGCGGTTTAGAGAACATGGAGCGGCTGCCGTGCGCGAACTCGCGGCGTAGGTCGGCAATGCGGACCGTGGGCAGCACGGCGTGTCCCGGGCGCTCGGGCATCTCGACGCGCGTCCAGGTGGCACCGTTGTACATACCGCGGCGACAGCGGTCGAGGGCCTCGGCCGAGGGCGTGGCGGAGCCCAACACGAGCGGGCACCGATAGCGGCGCGCCATCTCGGCAGCCACCTCGCGCGCATGGTAGCGCGGGCTGGAGCCCTGCTTGTAGCTGGTCTCGTGCTCCTCGTCGATGATGATGAGGCCAAGATCGCTGAGCGGGCAAAAGAGCGCCGAGCGGGCGCCCACGACCACGCGCGCGGCACCGCTGGCAACCATATCCCACTGGTCCAGACGCTCGCCGGCCGAAAGACGCGAGTGGAAGACCGCGACCGTCTCGCCAAAGCGCGAGCGAAAGCGGCCGACGGTCTGGGCCGTCAGCGAGATCTCGGGCACGAGCACGCAGGCCGAACGGCCGGCCGCCAGCACGCGCTCAATCGCCGAGAGGTAAACCTCGGTTTTACCGGAACCGGTGACGCCATCGACAAGGACCACGTCGCCATGGGCATCAAGGCGGGCGCGTTCAATCTGGGCGAGCGCCTGCTGCTGGCCGTTGGTGAGAGAAACCGGCGCCTTGCCGCTTGCCGAGGACAACGTGGTCTGCTCGCTACACCCACGCCAGGCGCGGCGCTCCTCCACCACCACGACGCCGCGTTTTTCGAGCGCTTTAATAGTCGCCGACATGCTGTTGTAGAGCAGGTTGAGGTCGCGCGTCGTGACCGGGCCGCATTGGAGCGCGTCGATGAGCTGACGCTGACGGACCGCTGTCTTGGGCGGCGTGTAGTCGAAACCCTCGGGCGTGAGCATGACCCAACGGTTTTGGATGGGTTTTACGGCGGGGCGCTCAACGGTCCACACGCCGTCATCGCCCTTCACGACACGCCGACTACCGCCCGGAGGCAAGAACAGACGCAGACACTCGGAAAGCGTCGCGACGTACTCGTGGCTCATCCAGCGCGCAATGCGTGCAGCCTCGGCGGTAAAGAGCGGCTTGCTGAGGATGGCCTCGATGGGCTTGATGCGCAAGGGGTCGAGGGTGTCGTTGCCTTGCAGGTCGCCCAGCTCGGGCGCGATATCGACGATATAGCCCGCGGCCGCACGGTTGCCAAAGTGGACCAGGACCGTGGACCCGATCTGGGCATCGTTGGCAAGGGACTGTGGGATGCCGTAGTCGAAGGGCTCGGAGAGCGCACGGGTCGGGATGTCGAGGACCACGCTCGCGTAGGCGGAGACGGGTTCGGGTGCGGGCTCGGGCTGCGCCGGGGCGGCGGCAGGGGCCGCGGACTTCGGAGCTTCCTTAGGTTCCGGCGAACCAAACAGCGACAGTTGCTCGGCCATGGTCTCTGTACCTCCCATCCCATACGTCTTTAGAAACAAGAGCCCCGCTCGGGTGAACGGGGCTCGGATACATGCGTTTACGCAGCTGCTACAGCGCCATCGTACGGGCGCGGTCGATACGCGCCAGGCAGTCGTCGCGGCCGACGAGCGCCATGGTCTCGCCCAGCGGGGGGCTCACCATGTTACCGCAGACGGCGACGCGCACAGCTTGGAACACCACGCGCTTCTTGAGGTCCATCTGCTCGGGCAGCGGCTCAAGCGCGGCATCGATGTTGGCGGCCGTCCACTCATCCACGCCCTCGAGCGCGGCCTTGGCGGCATCCAGAATGGCGCCCATGCCTTCCTTGGCCAGACCCTTGTTGACAGACTTCTCGTCATACTCGAGCGTCTCGGCCGTGGCAAAGATGGGAGCGGCGACGGTCACGGCGTCGGCCGGCATCTTGGTGCGCGGCTTGACGATGGCGGCAAGCGCGTCGATCCAGTCCTCGCCGTACTCGATGTTACCCTCGATCATACCGGCCTCGTGCAGCTCAGGGACCATGATCTCGTCGGCAAACTGGGCGTCGGACATGTTGTTGATGTACTCGGCATTGACCCAGTCGAGCTTTTTGGGGTCGAAGGTCGCCGGGTTCTTGGAAATGCGGTCGAGCGAGAACTTACTGGCCAGAACATCGCGCGGGATGATCGTGGTCTCGCCGTCGAGCGACCAGCCGAGCAGCGCCAGGTAGTTAACGAACGCGTCGGACAGGTAGCCGGCGTCGCGGTACTCCTCCACCGAGGTGGCGCCGTGGCGTTTAGAGAGCTTCTTGCCGTCGGCACCCAAGATCATGGAGATGTGGGCGAATGTGGGAACGGGGGCGCCGAGGGCCTCGTAAACCATGACCTGGCGCGGGGTGTTGGACAGATGGTCGTCGCCGCGGATGACATGGGTGATCTTCATCATGGCGTCGTCGACGACAGTCGCGAAGTTATACGTGGGCGTGCCATCGGAGCGGAAGATGACAAAGTCGTCGAGCTCCTTGGCGTCGAAGGTCACCTCGCCGTGGACGGCGTCGTGGATGACGACATCGCCGCGGTCCTCGGGCACCTTGATGCGAAGGACGTAGGGCTCGCCGGCCTCGATGCGGCGGCGTGCCTCCTCGGGATCGAGATCGCGACAGCGGCGCTGATAGCCCTGGAAGGGGTCTTTACGCTCCTGGGCGGCCTTACGGTCGGCCTCGAGCTGCTCCTTGGTGCAGAAGCAGGGATAGGCCTTGCCCTCGTCCCAAAGCTTCTGGGCGGCCTGCTTGTACAGGTCCAGGCGCTCGGTCTGGGCATAGGGGCCAAAGTCGCCGCCAACCTCGGGGCCCTCGTCCCAGTCCAAGCCCAGCCAACGCATAGCGCGCAGAATGATCTGCGTGTTCTCGTCGGTAGAGCGGGTGGGATCGGTGTCGTCGATGCGCAGGATGAACGTGCCGCCGTTTGCGCGGGCAAAAGCCCAGTTATAGATAGCGGTGCGGGCGCCGCCGATGTGCAGCTTGCCCGTCGGTGAGGGTGCAAAGCGGACGCGAACGTCTGATGCCATGGAAATCTCCTCGATTGCAGGATGGATGTCTAACCGCACCAGTATAAAGCAACAATGCCCACCTCCGCACAAAGGGCACCGACCCAGTCGTCGAAGCCGGGTAGCTAATTTGGGACGGGGCTTTTTTAGCTGCCCCGGCAGGCTATCGGCTAAACCAGCAAACAATCAGCCGGGGTAGCTAAAAAAGCCCCGTCCCAAATTAGCTACCTCATGAGTAGGTGCGGAAAGGGTGTGAATGTTGGATTTACGCGCTATGATGTGCCCCTGCATAGAGAGCCCAGCGGAATGGTAACGGTCGCTGGGACACGTTATTCGAAAGGACAATCATGTCAGAAGAGCTTCGTTCCATCCCGCCCCAGCAGGGGTCTTTTGTGTTTACGTCGGAGTCGGTGACCGAAGGCCATCCCGATAAGATCGCCGACCAGATCAGCGATGCCGTCCTCGACGCAATCCTCGCCAAAGAAATAGAGCTGCAGGAGCAGGGCTATATTGCGCCCAACGGCGTGCCCGCCAACGTGGAAAACGTCCGCTGCGCCTGCGAGACCCTCGTGACCACCGGCACCGTCATCGTCGCCGGAGAGATTCGCACCCAGGCATACGTCGACGTGCAGGAAATCGCCCGTGGCGTCATCCGCCGCATCGGCTACAACCGCGCCAAGTTTGGCTTTGACTGCGATACCTGCGGCGTCATGAGCCTCATCCACGAGCAGTCGCCCGATATCGCCCAGGGCGTCGACGAGTCATTTGAGACCCAGACCGGCGCTACCACCGACCCGATCGACCTGATCGGTGCCGGCGACCAGGGCATGATGTTTGGCTACGCCTCCAACGAGACCAAGACCCTCATGCCCATGCCGCACTACCTGGCAAGCCGCCTGGCGGAACGCCTGTCCGCCGTGCGCCACGACGGCACCCTGCCCTATCTGCGCCCCGACGGCAAGACCCAGGTCACCGTGCGCTACGAGGACGGAAAGCCCGTGGAGGCCACAACCATCGTCATCTCCACGCAGCATGCTGCCGAAGTTGAGGACATGGGCAAGATCAAGGCCGACCTCATCGAGCATGTCATCGCACCCGTCATGGATGCCGAGAACATGCCGTGGGATGGCGCCGATATCTATGTGAACCCCACCGGACGCTTTGTCGTGGGCGGCCCCATGGGCGACACGGGCCTGACCGGCCGCAAGATCATCGTCGACACCTACGGTGGCTACGGCCGTCACGGCGGCGGCGCCTTTAGCGGCAAGGACTGCACCAAGGTCGACCGCTCTGCCGCGTACGCCGCTCGCTGGGTCGCCAAGAACGTAGTCGCCGCCGGTCTGGCCGATCGCTGCGAGGTCGAGCTGGCCTACGCCATCGGCGTGTCCAAGCCGCTGTCGATCATGGTCGACACCTTTGGCACCGCGCATATTGCCGAGGACAAGATCGTCGAGGCCGTGGAGAAGACCTTTGACCTGCGCCCGGGCGCAATCATCCGCGACCTGGACCTGCGTCGCCCTATCTATGAAAAGACGGCAGCCTACGGTCACTTTGGCCGCGAAGACGCCGACTTTACCTGGGAGAAAACGGACCGCATCGACGAACTCAAAGCAGCCTGCGGCCTGTAAGCTAACGAGAAAAGCCACAGCCAAATAAAAACGCACCAAAAAGAGGTACCGGAACAACCGGTACCTCTTTTTTGTTTGAACGGTGGTGAAGATGAGCCGACCTGGGACATGGAATAGGTCACAGGCCGATAAATTTTGCAGCAGAGCGACTCCAACCATGTATCCTAAGTTCCGAGGACTTTAATATTTGGTCGATCGCGAGTTCCGCACGAGCCGGAGAGCACTTAATGTGCTCTCCGTGCGAGCAGGACTGTCCGAGCAGGCGACCTTATGCCCCGCCCCTCGGGACGACAGGATAGAAAAGGAGCAGCCATGGCAGGCAAGCCGCAAACACTAGCTACGACCTCGGCATTCGAGATCTTGGGCCCCATCATGGTCGGCCCCAGCTCATCGCACACCGCCGGCGCCCTGCGTTGCGCCCAGGTTGCCGCCAGCCTGCTGGAAGGCCGCATCACCAAGGTCACCTTTGGCCTGTGGAACTCCTTTGCCCACACCTACCGCGGCCATGGCACCGACCGCGCACTCGTCGCGGGCATCTTGGGCCTCGACACCGACGACGAAAACATCAAGCAGGCCTTTGACCTCGCGCGCGAGCGGGGCCTCAGTTATCACTTTGACATTAAGGGCGACGACGCCTCCATCCACCCCAACACCGTCGACATCGACATGGTCGATGACACGGGCGCCACGGCGCAGGTCCGCGGCGAGAGCCTTGGCGGCGGCAAGATGCGCATCAGCCGCATCAACAGCGTCGGCGTCGATATCTCGGGCATGTATTCCACCCTATTTGTGGCGCACCAGGACGTCCCCGGCGTTCTCGCTGCGCTCACGAACCAGCTCGCCTACGCACACGTAAACATTGCCTTCTGCCGCACCTACCGCACCGAGGTAGGCGGCCAAGCTTATTCCGTATTTGAGACCGACGGCACCCCCGATGACATCGTCGTTCCCATGCTACGCATGCTCGACCATGTCGATTACGCCACCTTCATTGAGCTTCCCGGCTCGGCCTCATCGCTCTCCCCCGGCGTTTCCGCCAAGGAAATCTTCGACGATGGCGAACAGCTCCTCGACGCCTGCGCCGAACTGGGCCTCAACATTGGCGCCGTCATGGCCGTACGCGAAGCCCGCTTGACCGGCGAGCAGCACGCCGTCGCCGCCATGCGCCGCGTACTCGAGGTCATGCGCGAGGAGACAACGGCGCCCATCGCCGCACCGCAGCGCTCGCTCGGCGGGCTTATCGGCGGCGAGGCAAAACTCGTCGACGCCACACGCCGCAACGATCTGAGCACAAACCTGATGGGCGCCGTCCAAACCGAAGCCGTAGCCCGCGCCATGGCTGTGCTTGAGCGCTCTGCCACCATGGGCGTCATCGTCGCCGCCCCCACGGCCGGCTCTGCGGGCGTCGTGCCCGGCTGCGTGTTGGCGCTCGCCGACCATCTACAGCTCGATGACGAACAGGTCATGGACGCACTCTACTGCTCTGCCGCGATTGGTCTCAACCTCACCACAAGTGCCTGCGTCGCCGGTGCCGAAGGCGGATGTCAGGCTGAGGTGGGCAGCGCCGCCGCCATGGCCGCTGCCGCGTTAGTCCAGATGCTGGGCGGCACGCCCGAGCAGGCACTCGACGCTAGCTCTATCGCACTGAGCAATCTGCTTGGTCTTGTATGCGATCCCGTGGGCGGCCTTGTCGAAGTGCCATGCCAAAACCGCAACGCGATCGGCGTGGCGGCCGCATTTAGCTCGGCGCAGCTCGCCCTTGCAGGTATCAAAAGCCTTGTGCCCTTCGACCAGATGGCACACGTCATGCTCTCGGTGGGCCACGCGTTGCCGGCCACGCTGCGCGAGACGGCAAAGGGCGGCATCGCGCAGGCTCCGGCCGCGCTTTCGGCTTGCGCTAAATGCGGCGTGTGCGGATAAAGAACAGTCCAAAACAAGAGGTGGGACAAATGTCCAACCTCTTGCCAATGCCACCGTTTCAATACCACAAACAACAGGGTAATCGCTATAATGCAAGCCCAGTAAAAACACGATGAGCCGCAAGGCGAAATTCGAAGGATATGCATACGATGTCGCAAAACGACCGCACCCAACTGATTCCCGATCCTAAACAGCCTTCTAGGCCTACCGACGGCATCCAGTCGCCGCGCCCCATTACGCCAACGCGTAGCACAAAGCATGGTTCGGGAAACACCTCACAGCGCCAGAACCCCCATGCGTATCAGCAGCGTCAGAGCAATAAAGCGACTAAGCACGCGCCTTCACACACGCAAAACCATCACAAGGGCCCCCGTGGGTCAGAGAACCACGCCAACGGAAAAAAATCCGGGGCCAAAATGACCCTTTTCGTTGCTCTGGGCCTCATTGTTGTCGTTTACATTGTTGGCGTTGTCGCATTTTCGCAGGTAGCCTACCCCAACACCACCATTGCCGGCGTCGACGTCTCGTTCTCCAACGCTTCGTCTGCTGCCACTAAGGTCAACTCGGCATGGAAGCACTATAAGCTCACGGTGACAGGCGATGACTTTAACTGGAGCTATCAGCCCGAGTCCGATGAACCCATCGTCGACGGCGAAGCTGCCGCAAAAGAAATCATCAGCCGCAACGAAGCCTTTATATGGCCGGTCCGCCTTGTGGAATCCTTAAGCGGCAAGACCAAAACAATCGCTACCTCCAACGAAGTCGATCTTGAACAAGACGTCGACCTGTCCATGCTCTCTGACACCTTTGACCAAAAGAAGTTTGAGGAGGATCTGGGCGCCGCCATTGACGAGTTTAACGAGGGCCGTTCGGGTACGTTCGAGGCCAATAGCTCCTATGACGAGCAAGCCGGCAAGTTTACCGTCGAGAAGGCGCGCTCCAACGAAAAACTCAACCGCGAGCATGTCATTAAATATGCCGAGCTCGAGCTTGCCTCGCTGGCCGAGACCGTAGATCTTTCCAAGCTCGGCAACGATGCCTATGAGCCGCTCAATGAAACGCTGACCAATGATCAAATTCAGGCCGCATGCGATGCCGCCAACAACTTCTTGGGCGTCAACGTGACCCTCAAGCTCAACGGCGAGGATGCCGGCAAGGTCGACGGCAGCTCCGTGTTGCAGTGGATCAGCTTTGCCGATCCGGCCAACCCCACACTCGATACGTCGCAGATCGGTAGCTGGGCAGCCGAGCTCGCCAATAGCTTTAATACCGTGGGCACTACCCGCTGGTGGACGCGTGCCGATGGCAAAGAATGTGCCGTCGAGGGCGGTGACTTTGGCTGGTCCGTCGATAGCGACGCACTCGCCAAGCAGGTCGAGGACGCCATTAACAACAAGCAGACCGGCGAAATCGAGATTAAGTACTCCCAGAAGGCCGACACCTATACCGCAAAGGGAGAGCCCGACTGGAAGGCGTATATCGACGTCGACCTGTCCGAGCAGCACGCGCGCTACTATGACGAGAACGGTAATATCGTTTGGGAAGCCAACTTTATCTCGGGCAAACCGGGAGAGGATGCCACCCCCGAGGGCGTTTGGCAGATCAATAGCAATGACGGCGCAAGCAAGCTCATCGGTGCCAAAGACCCAAAGACCGGAAAACCAAAATACGAAAGCCCCGTGTCATATTGGATGCCGTTTGAAGGCAACATGGTTGGTTTCCATGATGCAACATGGCAAAACGATCAGAGCTTTGACGACCCAAATTCGTACAAATGGTGCGGCAGCCACGGTTGCATCAACTTGCGCCTGGCCGATGCCAAGGCACTCCACGATTGCATCAACGTAGGCCTATGCGTGGTCGTGCACTCGTAGGGAAACACGCCTTCGCACAACGGGGAACTGACGCTCCAATCTAACAGTTCCGAAAGAATCCGCCATATGCGCCCGCTTCTCGCGACGGGCGCATATACTTATCGAAAAACTTTCTATAAAGGATACGCTATGTCGAATGTCCCCACCATCACCCCGGGACCGAATGATACCGAGCGAGCGCCCGAGGGTGCCACCGAAACGCTTCCCCTCATAACAAACGTGCGCGCCACACAGCAAAACGGCAGCACAAGCGATGCAACCGAGATTTCTGACGAAGAGGCCTACGCCAAGCTCAAGGCGAAGCGTGCCGAGCGTCGGCGCAAAAAGCTCATCCGACGCGGCATTGCGGCCGGCGTCGTGGCCGCCACTGTGCTCATCGCCGTAGTCGTAACCTTCGTCATCAACGCACGGCCCGCAGGTACCAACGGGCCGGTGACCGACATGGTCACCGAGGGTACATTTACGACCACCGTCGAGGCTAAAGGCCAGCTCAAGCCTATCTCGGCTTCGGTGGTCTCCCCTTCTGTCGACGGCACGGTGGCATCGATCAACGTATCAGCCGGCCAGTCCGTTAACGAGGGCGATGTGCTCATGACCATTAAAAATGACGAGCTCGATCGCAACGTTGCCGAGGCGCAGCGCGCGGTGGCGGCGGCACAGGAAGACCTCGCCAACGCGCAGAAAGCGGTAGCTGCCGCCCAAGCCGCTCCGGCGACTGACACAGATGCGGCAGGCGCAAGTGGCGCCAGCGGCGGCGCCGACACGAGTGCCGACACGAGCGCCATCTCGAGCGCCCAACGTAACCTGGCCTCGGCCCAGGCGACCCTGGACCAGGCCAACGCCAAAGCCGCCGAGCGCACCGTGACCGCGCCCAGCTCGGGCAGCATCGTCGAGCTCAACGCCAAGGTCGGCGCCACGGTGACGGGCGGCATGATTATGGGCGAAGGCGATACGACCGGCGGCAAGCAGTGCATGCAGATCGCTGACCTCTCCAAGATGAAGGTCACGGTTCAGGTGGGCGAAAAGGATATCGCCAAGATCACAGTGGGCCAGAACGCCAACGTCACCTATCCGGCCTTTCCCGATATCGTGAGCCAGGGAACGGTCACGACAATCGCTTCGGTGGCAAACTCCGACTCCACCTACGGTGGCGGCGGTAGCGTGACCTATAACGTCGATATTTTGATCGACGCGCCCGACGCGCGCCTCAAGCCGGGCATGACCGCCGAGGTCTCGGTGGTAACCGAGCAGCTCGACGATGTGGTGATGGTGCCGACCATGGCGCTCATGACCGAGGATGGCGAGCACTATTACGTCAACGTGGCAACCGACGGTGAAGGCAAGGAGATGCGCCGCGTGAAGGTGACCATTGTGACGCAAAACGATAACGACGCCGTGGTCGGCAAGACGCAGGTCAAGCGCGACGACCAGGGCAATGAGACCAACGCAGACGTACCCGTTACCAAGCTGCGCGACGGCGACACCCTCATCGTGGACACCGGCGCAGGCATGACGGCCGACGGCGACGACTCTGGCAGCATGTCTGCCGACGAGGGCTTGTAATGCGTCCCGTCATCAACATCCGCAACGTGCATCGCATTTTTGAGAGCGAAGCCGGCTGCGCCCATATCCTGCATAACGTGAGCCTGGCAGTGAATCCCGGCGAATTCGTGGCCATTACCGGCCCTTCTGGCTCGGGCAAGTCAACGCTCATGAACATCCTGGGCTGCCTGGACAAGCCAACGGCAGGCGATTATTACCTGCAGGGCCTCAACGTGGCGGAGCTCGACGATGACGAGCTCACCGAAGTCCGCGCCCTGAGCATCGGCTTTGTCTTTCAGAGCTTTAACCTGCTGCCGCGCCTATCGGTCATAGAAAACGTCATGCTGCCGCTGTCGTACACCAACGTGCCGCGGGCTCAGCGTGAGATGCGCGCCGTTCATGCGCTGCAAGCCGTCACGCTGCCGGTCGACCACTGGGACCACCGCATCTCCGAGCTCTCAGGCGGACAGATGCAGAGGGTTGCCATCGCGCGCGCCCTCGTCAACGACCCGCCCATCATCCTGGCGGACGAGCCGACGGGAAACCTGGACTCCGCCACCGGAGCGCTCGTGATGGAGACCTTCCACAAACTCCAGGAACGTGGCAAGACCATTGTGCTCATCACGCATGATCCCGGTATCGCCGCCGAGGCCGACCGTGCCGTAACCATTCGCGACGGCCGAATCCACGACGGCGCGTACATCGCGCATGCACCGCAGACCCTGCACGGCGCCATTGATAACCTGCCCATGATTTCCGCACACGCCAATCCGACGAAAGGAGTGAAGGCATGAGCACGCGCGACCTTATCCAAGAAGCCCTTCACTCCCTCGAGGCCAACAAGGGACGCAGCCTACTCACCATCCTGGGCATTGTTATTGGCATCGCCTCCGTCATTGCCATGACCTCGCTTATCGGCGGCATCCAAAACAGCCTGGTCAACAGCCTGGGCCTCAACGCCGCGCGTATGGTGCAGATTTATTCGTCGCAAGAGCTCACCGAGTCGGACGTTGAGAAGCTTCGCAAGATGGTACCGCAGATCGAGCAGATCGGTATCGTGGACAGCGCCTATACCGAGTACAAGGCCGGTGACAAAAGCTATAACGTCATGGCGCAGGGGGTCGATAGCGACATGCTCGACGCAGTGGGCGCCAGCAAGCTCGTCGCGGGGCGCACCTATACCCAGGCTGAGTCCCAATCTGGCGCACGCGTGGCGCTCATCAGCCGCGGCGGCGCGGACCAGCTGTACGGCAACGAACAGGACGCGCTCGGCAAGACCATCAAGGTGTCGAACGGCGAGGTGCAGATTATCGGCGTTATCGACGGCGGCAGCGACTCCATGGGCTCACTCACGCTCTACATGCCGCGCGAGACCATCTCGGGCCTCTTTGGCGACGAGAACCCGTCTTTTCCCAGCGTAACGGCGCTCGCCGTCGAGGGTACGGACATGGATGAGCTGTGCAAGACGATTGAACCCAAGGTGCGCAGCATGAAGGGCATCGCGGATGACGACGAATATGACAGCGTGTCGGCGACCTCAATGAAAAGCGCCATCGACGCCCTCAACTCCTTTATGGGCGCGTTTTCGCTCATCATGGGCGCCGTTGCCAGCATTTCGCTGCTCGTGGGCGGTATCGGCATCATGAACATGATGCTCACCAATGTGACCGAACGCATCCGCGAGATCGGTATTCGTCGAGCCTTGGGTGCCAGCCGTCGCGATATCACCGCACAGTTTTTGGCCGAGTCTTCGGCGCTGTGCATCACCGGCGGTCTGCTAGGTGTCCTGATTGGCTACCTGCTTGCCTGGGGCCTAGCGATGTTCGCCGCGGGTTCCGGCGTGCTTGGCGAACTCGGTGCCAGCGGTACCATAACGCCGAGTTTTTCGATCGCCACGGTGCTACTGGCCTTTGCGGTCTCCGTCGGCATCGGCGTAATCTTTGGCTTCTACCCCGCCCGCCGGGCCGCAAAACTCGACCCCGTGGAGTGCCTGCGCTACCAGTAATGCAATCCCCCCCCTGAGTTGCGGTGAAATAGGGAGTATTTTAGCCGTTAAAAGGCCTATTCAGTCCTTATTTCACCGCAACTCGGAGGGGATAAGGCGCTAGTGCTATTCGAAACGAGATTCCAGACTCGATAGCCCGTTCAACGTCAGATTGTTAGCGACCTCCGAAATGCGCTCGATGGGCACCGAGCCATCGGAGAGTGCCCACGTGCGGTAAATGCCGATAATGCCCGAAAGCAAAAACGCCAGATAATAGTCGAACAGCTCGTCCTTTAAGCCATCGGGCAGCAGACCGCGCTCGGCAATCTCATGTTCGAGCGGCGCACGAAGACGAGCCATAAAGTCGTCGAGCGGAATGTTTTCAATCAGCTGGCGATTGAGCACCAAATTGTTGCACAGCGCCTCGTTAACGGTTTTGAAGAAGGTCGCCGCCGCTCCGAGTGCGCGCTCGTTGGTGTTACCGCCCATAGAGGAAAGCGTCTTCTCGACTGAGTCGACAATCATCTCGACCACATCCACGGCAATGGCATCGAGCAAGCCGTCCACCGTGCCAAAGTGCACGTAGAAGGTCTTACGGTCGACATTTGCCTCGCGCGCGATGGCGCTCACCGTAATATCGGCGAGGGGCTTTTCCATCAGCAGTCGCTCGAATGCCGAAAGAATCGCATTGCGACTGCGAACGATGCGGCGGTCAAGGCGCGGTTTAGTGGTGGCCATAGACGTGTCCCCTTCATGTCAACTGCCCACCTATAGCTCCTGTACAAGTGGGAGATAATCAACGTAAGAGGATTATCCTACATCTAGCATCGCAATGACGAGCATCATTAAGAACGCACGACTCACCAACTGGGCTCTAGGGCCGCTTCTTTTTATTGAGCGCCGCAGGGGAAACGCGGATACCGTCGCCAGTCTGACGAACATAGGTCTTCCGTGCCGGTTTAGAGGCCACAGCAGTCTTTTGAGCATGCTGATTAGGGTCCACGGTAACCTGAGAGGCTGGATGTGCCTTAACGGACGCAGAAGGCTTCTGAGGAGTGCGCCCGAGCTTGCACATCATACGGTCCCAGCGCGCATGGATACTCTCGTTATGAGCGCTCTTAAGGCCCAAAAGAGGGGCGGCCAAAATGGTCGGCGCGATAAAGGTGATCAGACGCCAAAGCAGATAGCCGGCAGTCGCTGCCGTGCCAAAAAAGTGACCCAGGAACAGCGCGAAGCCGCCCTCGGCACCACCGGTGCCACCAGGCAGCGGGACGGCGGAACTCAACAGCTGTACAAAAGCACTCGCCGCCATGACCGAGAAAAAGTCAACGTCGTACTGACCAAAGGCAAGCATCAAAAAATACGGAACCAGGTAGAAAAACGCCAGCTGCAACATGGTGATGACGACCGTGAGCAGCATGGACGAAAAATGGCCGGCAGAGAGTTTGAATTTCTCGGAGAACGAGTAGATCTCGCCATCGACAAAGGTACGCCAGCCCTCGATCTTAGTAGCGGAAACGCCCATGCGCTCGAGCCAATTGATAATACAATGTGCGACGCGCGTGACGGTCTTGGGCATCAACGCCACGGCAAAGATGCCGAGAAGAATGCAGCAGTGGCCGCCAAAACTAAAGACGCAAAGCAGCGTCATGTCGCCATAGCGCTCGGCGAAAAACGGCATGCGGGCGAGCAGCAGAATGGCACCCCATGCCACCAAACCAAACTGGTACACGATAAAGCGGGTGAACTGCGTGGCACCCGCTTCGCCCACATTTTGGCCGGCTTTGGTCAGGCGATAAATCTGGGCAGGCGTAGAGCCCATCATCATGGGCGTCAGGTTGCCAAAGAAGATGCCGCTCGCCTCGACCGAAATGAGGTCGCGGATGCCGACAGGCGAATTGGGATCGAGCCATACGGCAATCGCGTACGCCACGATGCCAAAAAACAAGTATAGGAACATGCAGAAGCACGCGGCAGCGAGCCACGGCGCCTGAACGCTAGCCATGGCGGCCCAGAACTGACCCATCTGACCGGTCACGACCAAATAGACAATATAGCCCACCAGCACAATGCCAATAAAGATGGCACCACGACGTGCGCTCTTGTTGTCATCGCCGCCCGAAACATCGACTTGAGGCTTTGGGGTATGCTGAGAGGACTCCGTCATGAGGCTCCTTCTGACCGTCAATGTATCTGGCCTATTGTACCCGTATGGGAGATAAGCAAAACGTAAAGCTATGGGGCAAATGGGATGAACAGACAAGCCCGCATGTAATAAAAAACCCGACCTTCGAAAAGAAGGTCGGGTATCCAAAACTTGGTAGCCCGTACCAGATTCGAACTGGTGATCTCCGCCTTGAGAGGGCGGCGTCCTAAACCGCTAGACGAACGGGCCATAAGCCTCAGCAGAAAAGAAGTGGTAGCCCGTACCAGATTCGAACTGGTGATCTCCGCCTTGAGAGGGCGGCGTCCTAAACCGCTAGACGAACGGGCCACATGACATCTGCACTGCCGTACTGCGAGGACATATATTACGGGACAAAATACGCGAACGCAAGAAGAAATTCCAAATTGGCCAAATTTTGTCGTGAGGTTATGGAACACACAGGTCAACCTGGTAGCTAATTTGGGACGGGGCTTTTTTAGCTACCCCTGCCAGAATCACGATTGTTCGTCCTATTGACAGCGGGGGTAGCTAAAAAAGCCCCGTCCCAAAAGAGCTACCCCAGGTTGAGGTGGGCCAGAAGGGCTTCGCGGGTATTGGGGACGTTGTCTTCGATCACGGCGTCGAGGGCAACGTTGAGCAGCTGTCCCAGCTCAGGCCCCGGTTTGACGCCGGCGCGAATCAGGTCCCCTCCATTGATGCCAAGCATCTTAAGCGTATAGGGCTCCCCAGCTTCCAACAGTTCGTGGGCGAGCGAACGCATCTCCTCGATCGTCTCGACGTAATAGAAGCACGACGGTGCCTTACCCAGCGTATCGGCACGCTTAAGGTCCATAAGCTCGTCAATCAAACGCGGCGTGTCGACGCCCTCACCCGAAAGCGAGCGCATCATATTGAGCAAACAGGAGCGCTCGGGGCGCAACGGCTTATCGTGATACCTGATAAGCAGACACACGTCGCGAACCAAATCGTGCGAAAGCGCCAAGCGATCCATAATAGCGCGCGCTTTCTTGGCACCAAGCTCAGGATGACCGTAAAAGTGGCCGCTGCCCGCATGATCGACCGTAAAGCAATCGGGCTTGGAGACATCGTGCAAAAACGCTGCCCACATTAAGCTCGACGAAGGCGCCACGCCGTCACACAGTGCCAGCTCCCCCGCTACCGTCAAAACGCGAGCGATATGCTCGTAAACATTAAAGGCGTGGTAGACGCTGCGCTGGTCAAACCCACGAGCCGGCGCAAGCTCGGGCACGGCGGCGCAAACAAGCTCGGGATAGCGTAGCATCGCGTCTCCCCCGTGACCGGTCGATAGAATCCCCTCGAGCTCGATGCCCACGCGTTCGCGTGCCACGGCATCGAGCAGCGGCGAGCACTCGGCAAGCGCCTGTTTGGTCTTAGGCTCGATCATAAAATCCAGACGGCAGGCAAAACGCACGGCGCGCAGCATGCGAAGCGCATCCTCGTTAAAGCGACGCTTGGGATCTCCGACGGCACGAATCAGCTTACGCTCCAGGTCGCCCTGGCCATCATAACGGTCGACAAGACCGCGCTGGGGATGCCAAGCCATGGCGTTAACGGTAAAGTCACGACGCGCCAGATCGTCCTCAAGCGACGCCGCACGCTCCACACTCTGGGGATGGCGACCATCGGTGTAAAAACCGTCCAGGCGATACGTCGTGACCTCAATACGCTCATCGTCACAAAGGGCGGTAATGCCGCCAAATTTTATGCCCGACTCAACCACCGCAATGCCGGCTGCCTCGAGCGCCGCCTTGGACTCTTGCCACAGGCCGCTACAGCACATGTCAACATCGTGGCTGGGACGTCCCATCAGGGCGTCACGCACCCAACCGCCTACGAACCAGGCCTCGAGACCGGCGTCCTCGAGCGCACGTAGCACGCGCAGGGAGGCATCTGTGGGCTGCGTACCGTTGAGCGAAACATTACACATACCTATGGCCTCCTACGCTTGCAAGCGTTAAACGATGGTTCTCAAGCAGTCTAGCAAGAAACAAGCGTGAGCGCACATGAAATCACATCGTCGATTCGCGCGAACGAGACAGTAGAGCCCATGCGGCCAACAGATAAAAACACCCGCCTCGGAGATCCAAAGCGGGTGTTCGGCAACGATGTGTCTAAACGGTTAGCAGACCTGGCGAACGTCGATGTGCTTCTTATATTCGTCCACCTTGGCAAAATCGCCCAAACCAGGGCACTCGACCACGTTGGCACCGGTTGCCATCGAGAGGCGCAGGGCGTCCTCGACGCACTCGGGGGCATCATGCCACACGGACAGGAAGGCGGCAAGCGAGGAATCGCCGGCGCAGACCGTCGAGAGCAGCTTGACCTCAAAGGTGCGTTTGGCAAACCAAATGTGCTCGCCGTTGGAGAAGTACGCGCCGTCGCCACCAAGGGTCAGCAGCACATTCTTAGCGCCCTTGGCGTGCAGCTCAGCCATAGCGCACTTAACGGACTCGTCGTCGCCACCGCTCACCTTAATGCCAAAGATGTCGAGCAGCTCGTCGTCGTTGGGCTTAATAAGCAACGGCTCCATGGCAATGAGATCGGCCAGCTGATGGCTCGAAATATCGAGCACGAACTCGGCACCCTTTGCCTTAACACGGCGAAGAACCTCGGCCAGGAAACCCTCGGAGGTGTTGGGGGGCAGCGAGCCGCTAATGACCAGGCAGGTCATGTCGTCGAGCGAGTCGATGAGCTCAAACATCTCCTGCTCGTTGGCAGCATTGATGGCAGCGCCTGCATTGACCATGTTGTACTCGGTATCGGGACCGGCGTTGAGGAAAACGTTGACGCGCGTGATGCCGTCAGTCCACACGGGCTTGACGGGCACACCCAGGGCCTCGGCGCCCTTGACGATATACTCGCCTGAGAAGCCGGCAAAAAAGCCCAGGATCGTGGTGTCGACACCGTAGTGATCGAGGGTGAACGAGACGTTGAGACCCTTGCCATTGGGCGAATAGACCGCGTTGCGCGTGCGGGTGACGGTGTTGGCGGAAAGTCCGTCGCAGGAAATGTTGTAATCAATGGCGGGATTTGCAGTGAGCGTGTAAATCATGAATGTTCCTTTCACAAAGCAACGTGATAATGAAAGTATATTCCACACCTTGTGAAAAGACCATAGCAACTCGGCGAACGGTGTAGAACGCGTGCAGGTCGCCAGAAAAGCAGCAAGGCGGGGCAAAAAATCAGGAATGGTTGCCCTGAAGCTCATTTGCAATTAACAAAAAGCGCCCCAGCTTAAACCAGGGCGCCATATAGTCAAGAATATGTAGCGTTTCGCTTACTTGCGATCGAGCTTGCGGACAGCAACGCGCTTGCTATACTCATCGACGTGACCGAAGTCGCCGATGCCCACGGACTCGGCAACGTTGGCGCCGGTGGCCATAGCGAGCTTCATGGCCTCCTCGACGTTATCGCGATCCCTGTACCACTTGTGCAGGAACGCAGCGAGCGTGCAGTCGCCGGCGCAGACGGAAGAGACCAGCTTGATGTTGAACTCACGCTTAGCGTACCAGATGTCCTCGCCGTTGGAGAAGTAAGCGTCGCCGCGGCTACCACGGGTGAGCAGCACGTTCTGGACGCCGGCATCGTGAGCCATCTTCATGGCAACGCGGACCTCGTCGTCGGTGTCGACCGGCACGCCAAAGATGGCCTTCATCTCGTGATGGTTCGGCTTGATGAGCAGCGGCTTCTTGTGAGCGAGCTCCTTGAGCTTGTCGGAAGACAGGTCCAGGACGACGTCGGCGCCACGAGCCTGAGCGTGATCCATGACCTGAGCCAGGAAGTCGGGCGTAGCTTTGGGAGGCACGGAGCCGGAGACGATCAGGCACTCAAGATCGCCCGCGGTGTCCAGGATGTTGTAGAGCTCCTTCTGGTGCTCCGGCGTAATCGGGGCGCCGGGGTTAAGGATGCCGTACTCGTGCTGGCCATCGTTGACATAGGTGTTGATACGCGTGATGCCGTCGGTCCAAACCGGGCGGCACAGGCAACCCAGGTTCATGACCTCCTCGACGATGAACTTGCCCGTGAAGCCGGCGAAGAAGCCGAGCGCGACGGTGTCGACGCCCATCTTCTTAAAGGCGAAGGACACGTCGAGGCCCTTGCCGTTAGCCGTGTAGCTGGCCGAGCCGGTGCGGACGTTCTCGTCGGGCTCGAGCGGAGAGCTCGAAACCGTCATGTCGACAGCCGGGTTAGCGGTTAGCGTGTAGAACATTTACAGTACCCCCTGTATATTTGAGGGCCGCGCGGCCAGCCCATTCCAACCACGCGGTTACCTCTGATACCAAATTAGCGAGCGGCAGCCTCAAGCAGCGCCTTGACCTCTTCGGCAGTGTTGCAGGCGAGCGCCTTCTCGGCGAGATCGTCGCACTCGGCCTTGGTCCACTGGCTGATGGTCTTGCGGGCGCGAAGGATAGACGGAGCGCTCATCGAGAACTCCTCGAGGCCCCAGCTGATCAGCAGCGGCTCAAGCAGCGGATCGGCAGCGGCCTCGCCACACATACCGACCATGATGCCAGCCTTGACGCCGCTCTCGATGATGTTCTTGAGCGAGCGAAGCACGGCGGGATAGTACACCTGGTACAGGTTAGAAATGGTGTCGTTACCACGGTCGGCACACATGGTGTAGCCGATCAGGTCGTTGGTGCCGATCGAGAAGAAGTCGGCGACCTCGGCCAGGCGGTCAGCGATCAGCGATGCGGCAGGCGTCTCGACCATAATGCCGACCTCGATGTTCTCGTTGAACTTGCGGCCCTCTTCGGTCAGCTCGGACTTGCACTCCTCGACGAGCTCCTTAACGGCCAAGACCTCCTCGACGCAAGTGACGAGCGGGATCATGATCTTGACATCACCGAAGGCGCTGGCGCGAAGCAGAGCGCGGAGCTGTACCTTGTACTGGTCGGGGTTGGCCAAGCAGTAACGCACGGCACGGAAGCCCATGAAGGGGTTCTCTTCCTTGACCATGTGCAGGTACGGGATCTCTTTGTCGCCACCCACGTCGAGCGTGCGGATGATGACCGGAGCGCCATTGAGCGCGCTGGCAACCTTGCGATAGGCGTTGAACTGCTCCTCCTCGGAAGGAAGCTCGGCGGAATCCATGAACAGGAACTCGGAGCGGAACAGGCCAATGGCCTCGGCGTCGTGATCGAGCGCGTTGGGCACGTCATCGGGGTTACCGATGTTGCAGGCAATGATCTTCTTGATGCCATCGGCAGTCACGGACGGCTTGCCACGGAAAGCCTCGAGGGCTGCCTTCTCGGCAGCGAAAGCCTCGGCCTTGGCGGTGTAGGCGGCAAGCGTCTCCTCGTCGGGATCGGCCTCGACGATACCCTTGCCACCGTCGACGACAACGGTCATGCCGTTGCGCAGCGCGGTGCAGCTGTTGGCAACCGAAAGGACAGCCGGAATCTCGAGGGCGCGGGCGATGATCGCGGAGTGCGACGTGCGGCCACCGGTCTCGGTGACGATACCGGCAACGTGAGCCTTATCGATCGTGGCGGTCATGGACGGCGTAAGGTCGTGCACGACAACAACAGTGTTTTCGGGCAGGACGGAGAGATCGACGACCTCCTTGCCCAAAAGCTCGGCCAGAATACCGGTTCGGATGTCGGCGATGTCTGCCGCGCGCAGGCGGAACATCTCATCGTCCATGGACAGGAACATGTTCTCAAACATGGTCGAGGTGTCCATGAGCGCCTGCTCGGCGCAGGTGCCGCCGTCAATGGCGGCGTTGATGGCGTCGGTCATGCCCGGGTCCTGAGCCAGGACGATGTGTCCGCTCATGATCTCGGCCTCGGCCTCGCCCACCGTCTCCTTCATGTGGTCGGCCTGAGCCTGGGTCTTCTCGCAGAAGACCGAAAGGGCGGTCTGGTAGCGCTCCTTCTCTGCTGCCGAATCAGCAACCTCGTGCGGCTCAAACGTCAAGTCGGGTTCGACGGCAACCATGACGGTGCCGATACCGATGCCCTCGGAAGCGTTGACTCCCTGATACATTCCTATTCCTCTCTCCGTGTCATGTGATAAAGCGTTTTGCCATATCCATGACAAAAGAGCGCAGTTCCCTTTAAACAGGTCACTGCGCCCCCAAATATGAACTTAGTTGTTCAACATGCGACCCGTTTGAGTTCTACTCGCCAAGACCGCTCTTGATGAGCTCGATGGCAGCAGCCAGAGCCTCGGCCTCGTCAGCGCCGTCGCACTTGACCTCGACCTCGGTACCGCAGGGGATGCCGGCAGCCATGAGGGCCATCGGGGACTTGCCGTTGACCTCCTTCTCGGGGGTGACGACCGTCACGTCGCAGGCGTACTTGCCCATGGTGGAGGCGAAGAGGCCAGCCGGACGCATGTGAAGACCCTGAGGATTAACGAGGGTAGCCTTCTCAGAAACCATAATTGACTCCTTTTTTGTGTTTAACCCCTATCAGCCATGCGACAGGAGCCATATTCACGACGTTGATTATATTAACTCACATCAAACGGTTTTTCATTATGTTTCGCACGAATTGTTGGACAGATGTCGTTCCTGCACGCTCGCCTGCCGGGCGGGGCGGTTAAGTTTGCTGCTCTACAGTCCTGCGCAAGACGGAAAGCACATTAAGTGCTTTCCTTTGCGTGCGGAACTCGCGACAAACTTAACCGCCCCGTCCGGCAGGCGAGCTGCGGAAACTCGGTCGGTCCAGAGCAATATCGTGCGAACGAAATTATGGCTGATAATTTATTCGCCTGGTTGATCTGGTTGATGCGGTTGTCTATGCCCTCTTGTGAACTGAGGAATATGCCGAACTGTCGGCAGAAAGGGAACGTCCCTCAGTACCGGTTTACTTGAAAAAAGGCGGGGACCCCTGATGGAGTCTCCGCCTTATATACAGGGGGCGATGTTATTCGCAAGCTGCGGGATTAGACCAGACGGGCGTTGATCGTCTTAGCGATCTCGGCAGCGTCGATGGAACCCTTAACGGTGGCACGGAAGCCCTCGTCCATGAGCGCCTCGGCGACCTTGGACAGGATCTTGAGGTGCGTGGTGCCGGCCTGGGCACCGGGGATGAGCAGGGCAATAGCCACGTTGACGGGAGCGCCGTCCATGGTGTCCCAACCGGTCACGCCAGAGTCGTCCTTGACGACGATGACGGCGGCCTCGGTAATGGCATCAGACTTGGCATGCGGAATAGCGAAGCCCTCCATCATGCCCGTGGTGCCCTCGGCCTCGCGGGCCAGGAAGGCGTTCATTACGGCGTCGGCGTCGTCAGCGATACCGGCCTTGACAGCCTGGTTGGAGACAAAGCTCAGGGCCTCGTCACGAGAAGCAAAATCCTCGGCGACAAAAACGTTCTCGACCTTCACGAAGTCGGAAGCCTCAGCCTTGGGGGCCTCGACGGCAGCGGCCTTGGGAGCCTCGACCGGCTCAGCGGCAGCGGCGGGAGCGGTCTTCTGTTTCTTCTCGAAGTCATACTTCTTGAAAGCAACGAACAGGATGCCACCGACCACGGCGCCGATGAGGATCGCGAGGACCCACAGCGGACCGTTCTCGACAACGGGCAGGACCAGGAAACCACCGTGAGGCGCCGGATCGTGGACGTTGAACATAATGGTCAGGATCGAGGCGATGGAGGAACCGAGCATCATGATGGGCATGACGGGCCAGATGTTCTTGGTCATGAACGGAATGGCGCCCTCGGTGATGTGGGTGCAACCAAGGATGAGGTTGACGATACCGGCGTCATGATCCTCCTGGCTGAAATACTTCTTGCCGACGATAACGGCAAAGGTGGTGATCAGCGGCGGAACGATGCAGGCGGCGGAGACGGCAGCCATGAAGTTGGTGCCGAAGTTATAGGTGTCGGTGCCGACACCGGCAGCCAGGGCCTCGGTAAGCATAGCGGTACCGGTGACGTAAGCAGCCTTGTTGACCGGGCCGCCCATATCAAAGGCGCACATGCAGCCAATGGCAAGACCCAGGACAACAGCGCCAGAGGCAGACAGACCCTTGAGGAAGTCCATCATGGCGGTGTTAATGGCAGCCATGGGGCCGGAGATGCCGAGCATGACCAGGCCGACGATGGCGGTCGAGAACAGCGGGTACAGGAAGATAGCCTTGAGGCCGTCCAGGTTCTTGGGCAGCTTGGCAAAAACCTTCTCGAGCAGCAGGATGACATAGCCAGAGAGGAAGCCGCCGACGATGCCGCCCAGGAAGCCGAAGCCCACGCCGGCACCACCGGCATCGATCATGCCGGTCTCGGCATTAACGGGCAGGCCCTGGATGGCGATCATACCGGCGACAAAGCCGGGAACGAGCGCCGGGCGCTTGCCGATGGACTCGGCGATATAGGCGGAAAGCACGGGAACCATGAGGTTCATGGCGATGCCGCCGATGATCTTGAGCATAGCGGCAAAGCTGTTGTAGTCGGCAGCCGTCGAGTCGAAGGACGTGATGCCCCACAGGAACGAAACGGCGGTCAGAACACCACCGGCAACGACGAAGACCAGCATGTGGCTGACGCCGTTCATGAGGTGCTTATAGATGATGTGACCGATGGACTCCTTCTCCTCGACCTCATCCTCGACATCGGCAGCAGCCGCAACCGTGTCGTCGCCCTTGGCGGCGAGAGCGCGGTCGATCAGCTTACCGGCAGCCTCGACGGACAGTGCCTTGGAAACACCGACGGAAACCATGGGCTTACCGGCGAAACGCTCCGCCTGGACATCCTTATCGGCTGCGACGACGACGGCCTTGGCACCGGCGATCTCACCCTTCGTGAGTTCGTTCTCAACACCGACCTGGCCATGAGTCTCGACCTTAATGGTCAGACCGCGCTCGGCAGCTGCCTTCTCCAGCGCCTCCTTCGCCATGAAGGTGTGCGCGATGCCGGTCGGGCAACCGGTGGCGGCGATGATGTCAAACTTAGCCATGTGTCCCTCCTTCTTGAGTACTGCGCCCGCGGGCGCTCCCCTACACGCGCTACGGTGCGCGTTTTTCCACTCCTGAAAGATACCAAGCCACCGCTTATATGAGAAGCAATCAAGCCTATTTCTCCGGTGAAAGGTTCTTTCACAACCGTAAACGGTCGATGAAAGTTTACCATCAACTTTTGAAACAGCAAGGTGTATCTTGTAATTGATTTCCCCGTATACTAGAGCGGCACACAACAAGACAGCTTTTAATGCCAACTAGGAGTCATTCATGTCCGATAGCAGCAAGAGCGCACTCTCCCTTATTAGCACGCACAAGGGATACAGCGAGTCCGAGCAGCGCATTGTCGACTATATCCTAGAGCACCAGTCCGAGGCACCGCTCCTAACAGCCGCGCAACTCTCGCGCGCCGCCGCAACCTCCGAGGCCACCGTCTCGCGCTTCTGCCGCAAGCTGGGCTTTGGAAGCTTTCGCAGCTTTCAGTTTTCGCTGGCGCGCGATCTGGAGAGCCAGCGCAGTGAAGGCCTCACAGACGAGGTCTCGCTCGATAATATGGAGCAGAGCCTCAAAAACATCCTCGCCGCAAAGGTCAGTGAACTCAATGCGACCATCGATGGCATTGATCACGATACACTGGCAGCCGTCGTCCACGCGTTTAAGAACGCAGGGGCTATCGAGTTTGCAGCCGTAGGTAATACCAACGCCGTTGCGCTCGACGCGACGTTTAAGTTTTCGCAACTGGGCCTTCGCTGTATGTCAAGCACCATCAGCGAGACATCAATCGGCTTTGCGCTCACGTTGCGCCCCGGCGACGTTATCGTGCTGATCTCGAACTCTGGCAAGTCGCGTCGACTGAATCGCATGGCAAAAGCGGCTCGAGGCTGTGGTGCCACCGTAGTCGTCATCAGCAGCGACAGCAAGTCTCCGCTTGCTCGCCTAGCCGACTACACCTTTAATACCGTGAACCACGAGGCGCTGCTCACCACGGGCGACTTTGCGTTCTCCAAGATCAGCGCCACGATGATCATCGAGGTTATCTACAACTTCCTGCTGCCCGAAATCGAGGACGCCCGAGAGCACATTAGCTACTACGAGGAGCTTATCCAGCCGGATAAGGTCGTGGAATAGAAATTTTGGCGAGCCGACAAACGCCACTCGCCACGAAACCGGCCCATCTACTACGTTTTATCAGTATGGCCCAACCACAAACCGAAAATAGAAAAACCGCAGGCGTTCTACCTGCGGTTTTCTTTTTGCAATTCAAGGCGTGGTTGCCGATAGCCTATTAAACGTAGTAGATGGGCCGGTTTCGTGGCGGCCGGGTCGAACATACATGTAACGGCTCGGCCTAAGCACGCGCTTCCTCGAGCATCTGCTTAGCGTGGGCCAAGCTCGCCTCCGATTGATCGCCGCTCAGCATACGGGCGATCTCTGCGGTACGGGCGTCCCCGGTCACCTCATCCAGATGGGTTTGGGGAACGTCGCCCGGCTCTTTGCTCACCACGTAATGTTTGTCGGCCATGACGGCGACCTGCGCCAGGTGCGTTACGACAATCACCTGATGCGTTGCGGCAAGATCTGCCAGAACGCTCGCAAGGGCGCGTGCAGTAGAGCCGCCAACACCGGCATCGACCTCGTCGAACACCAACGTATCCACGCCGTCCGCGTTACCCAAAACAACCTTGCTCGCCAACATGACACGGCTCAGCTCGCCACCAGAAGCAATGCGGCGCAGGGGGCGCGGCGTCAATCCGGCACCGCTACGATACAAAAGCTCGTAGCTCGAAGGACCCGCCGGCGTCCACTCGGCGCGCGGAAGATCGCGCGAGTCCCAAACGAGCTCGGCGCCGCCCATCTCCAGGCGCGCCATCTGACGGCCAACCGCGTGGCAAAAGTGCGGGGCTGCCGTATTGCGTGCACGCTTAAGTGCCTTGGCGGCGGCGAACAGTTCGCGCTCTGCCGCGCCAAGCGCTTCGCGCGCCTTCTTAATCTGCTCATCACCATCGTCTACCAGCGACAACAGCTCTCGCGAGCTATCGCGCATGGCAAACACGTCGTCCATGGTGGGACCCCACTGACGCAAAAGTCCCTTAAGGTCGGAATACCGCTCGCGCATACGAGCCAGCTCGCGCGGGTCGAAGGCGACCCCATCTCGATAGGCACGCAGCTCGTTGGCACAATCCTCGAGCGAGATGCAGGCATCCGAAAGCTCATCGGCGATATCACCCAACTTGCGATCGACAGTAGCCATGCGTGAAAGCTCCGCCACGGCGCTGTTCACGGCATCGAGTGCTCCCCCTTCGGCAGCAAGCGACGCATGGGCATCGTTGGCCGTTGCCACCAGCACCTCGGCATGCTCGGAGCGCGGCAGCAGCTCCTCGAGCTCCTCATACTCACCCGGCTTGGGGTCGACCTCGGCGATACGCTCCAGAGCGAAACGCGCTTCCTCGACACGACTCCCCTGCGCGCGTGAGGCCTCTTCGACGCGACGGACCTCTTTGGCAGCCGCGCGCGATGCCTTAAGGCAAGCACGATAGCGATCGAGCGCCTCGAGCGCCGGGCGCCCCGCCCATGCATCGACCATGGCAACATGATGCGCAGGGTCGAGCAGGCGCTGGTGCTCGTGCTGGCCGCAAAGATCCATCATCACGCCGACGCGCTCCGAAAGCTCGCGCACGCTGGCGATGCGGCCGTCAATTTTTACGCGGCTGCGACCCTCGGCAGAAAGGCTGCGCTGCACGGTGAAGCCCTCCGTGTCGTGCGGGCCGTCAAACAGGCGCGCCTCGACGTTGGCAAGCGTCTCGCCCTCGCGCACCGTCGACGAATCCGCGCGCTCGCCCAGAATGAGTTTAAGCGCCGAGAGCAACGCAGTCTTACCGGCGCCGGTTTCTCCGGTCAGAACCGTTAAGCCCGCGCTCGGAACCAACGTCGCCTCGCGAATGAGGGCAATGTTGGAAACCTGCAGCTCATCGATCATGACGCACTCCGTAGAACACGCGGCTCACCGAGTTATAGAAGCTCTCGGGGCCGTAATCCAGCAACAGAACATCGCCGGGACCGCGACGCACGGCCACGCTCTCGACCGTGCCATCGCAGGTAATAAACTGTCCATCGATGGCGATCGCAGGCACGCTCGGGCGGTCATCGGACATAAAGATCTCGACGACATCGCTTGGCGAGGTCAAAAAGGCGCGAGCCTGAATGGTATGTGGGGCGATGGGCACGCAAACCATGCCCGTGTAATCGGGACTGACGATGGGGCCGCCGGCGGAAAGCGCGTAGCCGGTGGAACCGGTCGCTGTCGAAACGACGACGCCGTCACCGCGCAGGCGGTCGATATGATGGCCGGACACCGTGATGTCGAACTCAACCATATCGGACAGGGGCCCGCGCGTAAGCGCCATATCGTTAAGGGCAAACGTGCGCACGACATCCTTCGTGCCATCTTCGCGCACCGAAACGATATCCGCGGCGAGGGTGGCGCGGCGACTCACATGGAGCTCACCGGAAAGGGCATCGCTCACGACCTGCAAAATATCGCGATCCTCGGGGCTCGCAGCCGTCAAAAAACCCAAATGACCATAGGAAAGGCCCAGAATGGGGATCTCGCGGTAGTTGAGAATGCGGGCGGCACGCAACAGCGTGCCGTCGCCGCCGAGCGTAATGACCAGGTCGGCATCGTCAACATCGGGCGCACGCTGGATCTTGGAACGCTGATCGGCAGCCCATGCGACCTCGTAACCCTGGCGCGAAAGCCAAAGCTCGAGCATCAGGCCGCTCTCGACCGCCTCTTGCTTGTAGTAATTGGGAACCAGAAAGACCTTCATAGCGTTGCAGCTTTCTCGCTCAAAGCCGTTACCTGTGATTGCAGCTCATCGTCGGCGCGCTCGCCAGAGGCAAACCTCGTGCCGTACAGGAAAAACTCGACGTTGCCCTTGGCGCCATGGATGGGCGACACGCACACGTCGAGCGGAAACAGGCCCTTGGCGGCAAAGAGCTCAATCGCCGCCACAAGCGTATCGCGGCGGACGGAGGGGTCGGTCACGATACCGCCCTCGCCCACCAGCGCAGCCGGCGCCTCAAACTGCGGCTTTACGAGCGTGCAAAACGAACCCGAAGGCTTCAGGCACGCCAACACGGCGTCGATGATATGCGCGATACTCGTAAAAGACACATCGCAGACAGCCAAGTCGATAGCGCCGCCGTAGCCAAGCTCGGGCAGTTGTGTCACGTTGGTGCGCTCATGGAGCCTCACGCGCTCGTCTTGGCGCAGCGACCAATCAAACTGTGCGCGACCCACATCGACCGAAACGACCGTTGCGGCGCCACGCTTGAGCAGGCAATCGGTAAAGCCGCCCGTGGAGCAGCCCACATCGAGGCAAGCAAGGCCCATGGGATCGATCCCAAACGCATCGAGCGCGCCCTCGAGCTTGAGCCCGCCGCGCCCCACGTAGGGAATACGGCCCTTCACGTGCAGGGGCAGACCGGGCGTCACCTTAAGGCCCGGCGAGGTCAAACGCTCGCCGCCACTCGAGACCAAGCCGGCCATAAGAGTGCGAAGGGCATCCGCGCGGTCGGCGCAGATGCCCTGTGAAATCAGTTCGTCATCGAGACGCACGCGTTTCATGAATGCCATCAACCATTCGTATCCGGAGACGCGGCCTGGCTATCCTGGGATTCGTTTGCCGCATCCTCATCGTATTCCTGCTCGAGCTTATCGGCCTCACGAGGCGTCAACTCAAACTTGTCGACCATATCGACCGCACGGGAGCCAAGTTCGATCGCCTCGTCAAACAAATCGAGCGAACGCTCCAAGGACGTATCCTTGGAGCGAACGGTAGCGATGATCTGGTCCAAGCGGTCCGAGATCTCGTCGAAGTTGCGGACGGAACCCTCTGGCATGGCTACTCCTCGACGGTACCGGTCTCGGCCTCGGCGACCTCGGCACCCTCGTCGAGAACGCCGGCCGCAGCCTGAGCGGCGGCAACCTTGGCGGCAGCCTCGGCGGCCTGGGCCTCCTCGCGGGCGCGGTCCTCGGCCAGCAGCTCCTGATACAGGTCCTCGCCCGGCAGCTCCTCGCTACGCGCGATCTTGCCCAGCACGCCATTGACAAACGACGCGGACTGGTCGGTGCCATAGGCCTTGGCAAGCTCTACAGCCTCGTTGATCACGATGGCGTCCGAGACCTCCTCGTCGGTGAGGAAGCGCATCTCATAGACGGCGATACGCAGCAGATTGCGATCGGCGCCGGGCATGCGCATAAGATCCCAGTTCTTGGCGATGGAGCGCAGGGCGCAGTCGATGCGGTCGATATACTCGTAGGCACCGCGGCACAGCTCCAGAGCGTAGGGGTCGAGGGGACCCTTCGAGATCAGGAAATCGCCCTCGAGGACGCGCTCGAGCGGGCTGTCCGTCGCCTCGGCCTGGAACAGCAGCTGCAGCGCCTGACTGCGGGCAAGCGTACGCCCGCGATAAACCTTAAGGCTCAAAGGTTACTCCTTGGGGAAAACGAGGCCGTCGATGCAAACGTCAACGCGCTCGACCTCGACGCCTACCTGGGCATCGATAGCTGCGACCACGGCGGAGCGAACGGCCTCGGCGAGTTTCTTGAACGGATAGCCAAAGAACACCACGACGCGCACGGTGAGTGCGAGCTTGTCACCGATGACCTCGGCCTCTACCGCCGGATCGGAAGCCGGGGACTTGGACGAAAACATCATGGAGACAAGGTTGGTGGCAAGGTCCTTGACGCCCACGGAGGCGATGCCCTCGACATCCGTGACGGCGCGCGAGACGATGGCGGTCAGAACATCGGGCGAAATACCGATGCCGTCAATCTTGATTTCCTGGGGCATGAGTCCTCCTAGAAGAGTTGGTTGCTAGACGCGGGAGACGAACTTGCCGTCGCGGGTGTCAACCTTGATGACCTCGCCCTCGTTGAGGTACATCGGGACCTGGATGACAGCACCGGTGTCGATGGTGGCCGGCTTGGTGGAACCCTGAACGGTGTCGCCCTTAAAGCCCGGGTCGGTCTGGACGATGGTGGTCTCGATGAACATCGGCGGGGTCACGCCCATGAGCTCGTCGTCGGCGAAGAGCAACTGGCAGGTGTCGTTCTCGCGCAGCCACTTGGAGTTCTCGCCCACCATGTCCTCGGGAACGGGAACCTGCTCGTAGGACTCGTTGTCCATGAAGATGTAGTCGGCGCCGTCGTTGTAGAGGTACTGGAACTCACGGGTGGTGAGCATGACGCTCTCGAACTTGGTACCGGCGTTGCAGGTGTTCTCGACGACACGACCGCTCTTGATATCGCGGGTCTTGTAGCGCACAAAAGCACCGCCCTTGCCCGGCTTGACGTGCTGGAACTCGACGATGGTGTAGACCTTGTCCTTAATGCGGAGACCGAGGCCGTTCTTGAAGTCGGCGGTAGAAATGGTAGGCATAGCGACCTTTCTTGTTATGGGTAGAACGCACAAGCGTCCAAATTACATACGAGCGAAATTATACACTTGCAGGCGGCGCCTGCGGCGAGCGCATAAAAAGAGAACGCGGGGCGCCCGAATCATTTCGGACGCCCCGCTTCCAAAATCAAACTGAATGGCTTAGCAGTCGATGACGTGCAGGTCGTGCGGGGTCTTGGTGAAGGGCTCATAGCCGTTCTCGGTGACAACACCGTAATCCTCCAAGCGCACGCCGCCCACGCCGGGCAGGTAGACGCCGGGCTCCATGGTGACAACCGAGCCGACCTCGATGATGTTCTTGCTGCGGTTGAAGTTGGGCAGCTCGTGGATGTCGATACCGACACCATGGCCCAGGCCATGGTTGTAGTAATCGCCATAACCGGCATCGCCGATGATCTTCTTGGAAAGCTTGAAGATATCGTTACCCTCGACGCCCGGATGGATAGCGGCGACGCACTCCTCGTGGGTGCGGCGCACGAGCTCGTACAGGTCGAGCTGTTCCTGCGTGGGCTCGCCCATCACGACGGTACGCGTCATATCGGAGCGATAGTCACAGTAGCCCGCGCCATAATCCATGAGGACGAAATCGCCCTTCTCGATGACACGGTCGCTTGGAACGGCATGCGGGTTGGCGGTGTTGGGACCGCTCGCGACGATGGAGCCAAAGGCCAAGCTGTCGGCACCGTTGGCGAACATAAAGTTCTCGAGCTCGTTGCGAACCTGCTTCTCGGTCATACCGGGCTTAATAAAGCCGAGCATGTGCTGGAAGGCGGCATCGGTGATCGACTGCGCGTGTCGCATGAGCTCGATCTCCTCGGCATCCTTGATGGCGCGCATCTTACGAATGTCGTCATGCATCAGCGGCAGCATGCAGGCGACGGAGCGATCCTCAAGACCACGCTGAATACCCTGGTAAAAGTTAATCTGCATGTCATCCTCGACGGCGCAGACGCGACACTTGTTGGCCGCGATCTTGCCGGCAACCCAACCGGGGATGGTGCCCTCGTCCATGTCGTAGACCCAGGGGCTGCCGGCGGGCGTGTTCTCCTCAAAGCTATTGAGATAGCGCGAGTCGGTATGGAACAGGCATTGATCGGCCGTAATAAATGCGGCGTGCGGAAACTCGAAGGTGTAATCGAAGACGCCCTTCACACCCGTGAGCCAACGGAGGTTGGCCTCATCGCGCACGACGATAGCATCGTAGCCGCGCTCGACCATCAGGGCACGGACACGCTCGATACGACCGGCAGGACCGGCAGCAAACTCAGACATTCAGATTCCTTTCTTATTGTCCTCAAAAAGAGCAGGACGGGCTTCAAACGAATAGCCGAACCACAAGCGATTCGCAACCGATTGAAAACCCGTCCCTCAAAATGATACGAAAGACGATGGATGTCAATAAAGTTAAAAAAGTTCCTTGCGAGAAGCCAGATACGCCTGCGCATGGCGTTCGAGAATCTCGTCCTCGACATTTGTCAGGCGAATGGCGCCGAGCGCCGCGGGCAGCGGCAGCATGCTGCGGTTTGAGCGAGCAAACTGCTGCTTGCGGAACTCCTCGATAAACGCGGTGGGCTCCAAGTCGAAGGCAAGCTCTTCGATGCCAAAGTCCTCCAGGCAATCGTCGAGATCAAACACATTGTCGATATCGAAGTCGCAGGCATCATGTGCTAAGCGCGCCTCAAAGCGCATACCCTCGGAAAGGAGCTGATATGCGGGAACGTTAGCCGCGGCCTCGCCCAGGCAGGCGCGAAGGGTGCGCTCCCCTGTCTTACCAAAATCGAGTGCATGGCGAGCACTGGGGTTCGTGGCCATGAGCACATCTTTGCGCGCGGTCTGGGACCACTGCACAGCATTGACGAGCGCGACCTCCTCGCCGGAAAGAATCTCGGGAACAGTCTCGGTAAACTGATTCCAGCGGGACTTGCTGCTCGAAAGCATGGTGCCAACAAGCACCACATAGCCGAGCTTGAGATCCTCGGGGTCCGCCTCGCGAACAAGGTCGAGGTCACACACGACCAAGCCCGATTCGGGACGAAACGCGATAGCGGGAAGCGCATTCGACGAAGAGGCGACGAGCGGCTTCATGGTCGTCGCGACCGTGAGCATGGCGTCGAACGTTGTCGGCAGCAAGGCGCACTCGGTGCGACCGCACCACTGATTAGCACACCAGCTAACAACCGAGCAGGTTGCGGCATCACCAACGGCGACAACCAGATCGTCGCAGGTAATGCCGTTGCCAGATAGGGCGCCAAAGATGGCATCGGCATCGGCCAGCGTGGCACCAGCAGGCGAAATCTCGAGTGGGAGCTGCGACACGACAAAACCGGCATCAACCAGCGCATGCTCGACGACCTCGCCAAAACGCTCTGACGTGGCGTCGTTCCAAACCACCAACGCGCGCTTAGGCTTGCCCACAGCCGAGGCAAACATGCGCGACAGCTCCTCGAACGCGCCCAATCCGACGCGGACATCGACACTGCGGTTTTGGAAATTGATCAGTTGACGGCGAATCATAGCAGCCCACGCTCCAAAAGCATCTCGGCACAAAGGTAGGAAACGTCCTCGAAGGACTTGTTGCGAATATCAAGAGTAATATCGGCGGCCTGGCGATATAGCGGACGGCGATGCTCAAACAGGCGCGCGGCATGCTCGGGCGAACGGAAATCGGGACGCGTGTCGGACCGACGAATCTGGCGAATCGAATCCTCAAAGTCGCCTTCGAGATACACACAGATACCCATCTGGTGCATAAGCTCAATATTCACCGGAGTCTCGACGATACCTCCGCCGCAGGAAACCAGCAGGCTGCGCTCGCTTTGGAGCGAACGGAGCGCCGAGGTCTCGAGCTCACGAAAACGCTCCTCGCCCTCGGTCTCAAAAATCTCGGTCACCGATTTACCGCAACGACGCACGACAAGGCGGTCGGTATCGATAAAGCGACGTTTGAACATAGTGCCCACGTTGCGCGCAAGCGTCGATTTGCCCGCGCCCAAAAAGCCGATAAAGAAGATATGGTCGCAGCCGTGTTTGGTGTGCTGGGACATAGCGAGACCTATTCCTCGCAGGGAAGGTCGCGCAGGGCCCGGCGCTCAAAGATACGGAAGATCTGCGTATACCACAGGTCCTGAGTGGCCTGCGGCTTTACCAGGATGGTATCGACGCCGGCGAAATTGCCGCTCCACACGTCCGTGTAGAGCTGATCGCCGATCAGCACCGCCTCGTCGGCCGTGGCGCCGAGGCGCTTAAGACCCGCCTTGAGGGCAAACGGAGCCGGCTTCATGGCGTGGCTAATGGCCTCGAGTCCCAGCTCGCGTGCCGAGCTCATGACCTGGTCGCGATGCCAGTTGTTAGACACCATGCACAGCTTAAAGCCTTTGGCGCGGGCGGCGTCGAGCCAAGCGGAAACCGCGGAGGGAACCTGCTCGGTGTCGCGCGGCACCAGGGTGTTATCGCGATCGAGCAGAATGGCGCGTTTGCCGTCGGCCCACAGGGTATCAAGGTCGATGCGGTCGACGGATGCAACATATCGTTTGGGGCTGAAAATCCTCATGTTTAATTCCAAGACTGTTGGTGCTCTTCGTAGGTTTGCGAGAAGTACTCCTCGTCCTGCGTAATGTAGAAATACAGGTCATCGGAGTCGGTCGGCTCAAGCGTGGCCTTGAGTGCCTCGAGCGACGGGGAGCAGATGGGCGTGGGTGGCAGACCCTCGTGCTTATAGGTGTTATACAGGCTATCGCTCTGCAGGTCATCGGCGGAAACCTCGCCACCGGTGACATACATCATGGTCGCATCGCTGTTGAGATAACGCAGACCGTCGAGCTTGCCGGCAAGGCGGTTGTAGAAGACCGAGGCGACATGTGCGCGCTGCTCGGCGTTGAGACCCTCGCGCTCAACGATGGAAGCGAGATTGATGATGTCGTAATCGGACATCTCCACGCCGTAACGCTCTTTGATCTTGGCCTCGCACCCGGCAAAATCGAGAGACTTGTACTCGGTGTTGAACTGATCGAGCATGGCGCGGATAACGTCATCGGCGCTCGGGTCCTTGCCCAGCGAATAGGTCTTGGGGAACAGAAAACCCTCGAGCGAATCGTTGGCGGCGCCCTTAAGGAAGCTATAGTCGTCCACGTAGTTGGAGGCCTTGGCCTGGTTGAGGAAGTCTTCCTTAGAGATGCTGTCGTAGGCCTGGGCCACACGGTCGGCGACTTGATCGACCGTTAGACCCTCGGGAATAGTAAGCGCATTGGAGCCCGCATTGGGGCCTTCCATGAGCTGCTGAACAACCTTGGTCGCATCCATGAGTGTGGTGAACGAATAATCACCAGGCTTGAGCGACATATCGGCGTTGAGCTTTTTCACCGCCGCATAGTAATCCTTGGGATTTTCTACGATATGGTTCTCGGAGAGAATCGAGGCGATGGTGTCGCCCGAAGCACCGTCGGGAATGGTCACCGTAACCTGCTGACCAGCCGTAACCTTCGTATCCTCACCGGCAAAGAAGCCCTTGACGGCCGGCACGACAAAGAAAGCGATCACAGCAAGCGCGAGCACCGCCACCACAACGCCGATGATCATGGGAACCGGAGAACTCTTCTTTTGAGCACCGCGTCGAGCACGCGTGTCGTAGCTCGAGCGGGTCGCCGGAGCAACGCCATGCAAACCGCGAGCATGATGCGAATGCGATTGGGTAGCCTGCGTTCGCCGGACAGGTGCCTGCTGCTTAAAGCGGGTACCGCCTGCAGGCTGGGCCGTACGAGCAGTGGGCTGCTGAGCCGCGCGAGAAGCCGGATGCTGAACCGAACGAGCAGAAGGCTGCTGACCCGTCCGTTGAGCAGGTTGGGCCGAACGAGCGAAGGACTGCACCGGGCGCGCGCCAGGCTGAGCTGCGCGCTGCGTCGGCTGTGCCGGACGCTGGCCAGGCTGGGCAGGGCGTGACGCGGTCTGACGTGTACGATTCGGCTGGCGCGGATCGGAAGCGCTAGGCATGCGAAACCTCCTCGTTTTTACGATCGAGCCACGTCTGCAAAAACAGGCTGGCGGCAATCATGTCAATCTTGCCCCTCATCTGCTTTTCGTTGAGGCCCTGCTCGCGCAAGATACGCTTTGCCTCTTGCGAGGACAGACGCTCGTCCTCAAACTCCAACGGAAGATCGAGCTCGTCGGCGATCTTTTGTGCCACGGCGGCAACGCGCTCAGCCTGGGGGCCGGGCTCGCCGGCCATGGTCAAGGGACGTCCGCTTACCAGGATGTCGGGATCATAGTCCTCGACCAGGTAACGGAACGTCTTGGCCATACCGGTGACCTCAGCGGCCGGAAGCACCTTGACGGGCATCGCCATCTTGCCATCACGGCTCGAGACGGCAATGCCAATCCTGGTCTCCCCTATGTCCAGCGCGAGCGCGACCACAGCGACTACTTCGGTTCTTAGGCGCCCAGCGCGGACTTGGCGGCCGCGAGGGCATCGGCGATACCGGCGGCGTTCTTGCCACCGGCCTGGGCCATGTTGGGACGGCCGCCACCGCGACCATCGACCAGGCCCGCGATCTGCTTGATCACGTTGCCGGCGTGGAAACCGGCCTTGACGGCGTCATCGGAGCCGGCGGCGAGCAGCGCCGGGGTGCCCTTCTCGGTCACGCTGGCGACGACGCAGGCGACAGGGCCGGCGACCTTCTGGTGCACGGTATCCCAGACGTTGCGCAAATCGGTTGCCTCAAGGCCCTGGAGCTCAGCGACGACGAGCTTGTAGCCATCGAGCTCGACAGCGCCGTCGATGGCACTGGAAATGGCGTCGGAGGAGCCACCGGTGAGCGCCTTCTTGAGCTTGCCGGCGGTCTCGCGCAGCTCGGCCTGCAGGTTCTCCACGCGGGCGGGAACCTCGTCGACGCGGCACTTGAGCGCAGCGGCAGCGGCGTCGACGAGTGCCAGGCGGTCGGCCATGTAGTCGAGGGCACCCTTAGAGGTCACGGCCTCGATACGGCGGACGTTGGAGCCCGTGGAGGACTCGGAAATGATCTTGAACAGACCGATCTCGGCGGTGTTGGCGGCATGGGTGCCACCGCAAAGCTCACGGGAGAACGGCTGGTCCTCGGCGCCCACGGAGACAACGCGGACAACGTCGCCGTACTTCTCGCCAAAGAGGGCGACAGCGCCGGCGGCCTTGGCCTCGTCGATGCCCATGACGCGGGTAACGACCGGCTTGGAAGCGAAGATCTGCTGGTTGACCAGGTCCTCGACAGCCTTGAGCTGCTCGGAGGACAGGGCCTCAAAGTGCGTGAAGTCAAAGCGAAGGTGCTCGGGCGTCACCAGCGAGCCGGCCTGGGAGACATGCTCGCCCAGGACCTGCTTAAGGGCGGCGTCGAGCAGGTGCGTAGCGGTGTGGTTGCGGCGCAGGAAGCCACGGCGCTCGGCGTCGAGCGCGGCGGTCACGGTGGCACCGACGGTCAGCGTGCCCTCGGCAACGTGGGCGACGTGGGCATACAGGCCGTTGTGGTTCTTAGTGTCGGCAACAGTCAGCGTAACGCCCTCGGCGGATAGCTCACCGGCGTCGCCCTGCTGGCCACCCATCTCGGCATAGAACGGGGTGCGGTCGAGCACAACCTCGACATCTTCGCCGGCGGCAGCAGACTCAACGGACTCGCCGTTGCGAACAATGGCGACAACCTTGGCGCCCTCGATGACGTCGTTGTCATAGCCGTCGAACTCGGTCGCGGCGACTTTGTCGGAAAGCTCGACCCACACGTCGTTGAAGCTGCCCCAGGCGTCGCCCTTGGCATTGGCGCGGGCGCGGGCCTTCTGGTCCTCCATGCAGGCGGTAAAGCCGTCCATGTCGACGTCGTGGCCAGCGGTGCCGGCGATCTCGACGGTCAGGTCGATGGGGAAACCAAAGGTGTCGTGCAGCTTAAAGGCAACATCGCCCGGAAGGACAGCGCCGTCGGCGAGCGCGGCCAGGGCCTCGTCCAGGTAAACGCGGCCGTTGTCGAGCGTCGTGGAGAAGCGCTCCTCCTCGGAGGCGACGATACCCTTGACGAGCGCGACGTTCTTGAGCAGCTCGGGATAGGCCTCACCCATCTGAGCGTTGACCTCGTCGATGAACTTGGTCAGGAAGGCGCCCTCGATACCCAGCAGGCGACCGTGGAACACGGCGCGGCGGAGCAGGCGGCGAAGGACGTACTCGCGGCCCTCGTTACCGGGCAGGATGCCGTCAGAGATCATGAAGTCGACGGCACGGGAGTGATCGGCGATGATACGCAGCGAGCGGCTGGCACCGGAGTAATCGTCGGCGTCATAGGTCTTGCCGCTGATCTCCTCGCCCAGCTTGATGAGGTGCTGCATCAGATCGCCGTCGTAGTTGGCGGTCTTGTGCTGCATGATAGCGGCCATGCGCTCCAGACCCATGCCCGTATCGAGGTTGCGGTGCGGCAGCTCCGGCATGGAGCCGTCCTCCTGGCGGTCGTACTGGGTAAAGACGAGGTTCCAGAACTCCAGGAAGCGGTCGCAGTCGCAGCCGGGCTTGCAGTCGGGGCTGCCGCAGCCGACCTCCTCGCCCATGTCAAAGTAGATCTCGGAGCACGGACCGCAGGGGCCGGTGGGGCCGGCGGCCCAGAAGTTGTCGTCCTCGCCCAGACGCGAGATGTGATCCTCGGCAACGCCCAGAGAGCGCCACACGTCATGGGTCTCGTCGTCCTCGGTAAAGACGGTGAAGTACAGGCGGTCGAGCGGCAGCTTGAACTCCTTGGTGATGAGCTCAAAGGCCCAAGCGCAGGCCTGCTGCTTGGAGACGCCGCCAAAGGAGAAGTCGCCGAGCATCTCAAAGAAGGACAGGTGACGGCCATCCTCGCCGATGCAGTCGATGTCGTTGGTGCGGACGCACTTCTGGCAGGAGATAGCGCCGATCTCCTTCATGGTCTTCTTGCCCTGGTAATACTCCTTAAACTGGTTCATGCCGGCGTTGGCAAGCAGCAGCGAAGGATCGTCGGGGACGAGGGACGAAGAAGGATAGAGCTTAAGACCGCGCTCCTCAAAGAAGTTGAGGAACTTAGAGCGAATCTCAGCCGTAGTCATTGACGGGTAGTCAGCACTCATAGAGGGAATCTCCTCGGTTTCACATCGAAACAGTTCAAACGTAACGATATTACCATCCCACCGCGCAAGTGCAAAAAAGTGGGTCGCCAAACAGCGACCCTCCAGCGAATTTGCACGTTATTGCCTATGAACTTGAACTTGAAATGGCTTACTGCTCATCATCGTCCATGGAACCGTCGATGCCGGTATTGGTATCGTCGTCCATATTGGAATCGTCGTCTTTGGCGAAGGGATTCTTGAAAAAGCCCGTAGCATCGGGCTGAAGGCCCGAGAGCTTGATCCAGGGGTTATCGAGCTCGGGCCTGGGCATGGCCTGGGCCTCGGGCGCAGTCTCGTTACCGATGAGCTCGGACTCATAGATGAACGTATCGTCTCCAAGCGCGTCATAAGCGGCAACCGGGTTGCCCTCGGTATCGCGATAGGGCGTGCCCTTAAACACGGCGCCGTCATATGCCACGAGCTGACGGCCGGTCTCGTTCTCAAAGTAGTAGACGAAAATGCCCTTGAGGGCCGCGCACAGCGGAATGGCGATGACCATGCCGATGGGACCCATGAGTGCCGAACCAATAACGAGGGCCGTCAGGCTCATGATGGGATGCACCTGCACCGAGCTCTGCATGACCTTAGGCGAAATGACGTTGTCGGTGACATTTTGTGCCACCATGGTCACGACCAAGGTCCATAACGCCAGCATCGGGCTGAACATAAAGCCGAGCACCGTGGCGATCGCCGCGCTCACCCAGGGGCCAATAACCGGGACCAAGTGCATAATGCCCGTAAAGATGGCCATGAGTGCCGCGTAGGGATGGCCAATGAGCGTAAAGCCGATAAAGGCGAGGATGCCACCGCAGATGGACGTCACGACCATGCCGCGCATATAACCGCCGACCGAGCGCGAAAGAATCGCGACCATAAAGCGGTACGAGGTCTCCTTTTCCTGACCAATGATGGTGCAGACCTCGTGGTGCATACGGGGATAGTCGCAGGCCAACCAATAGGCAAGCACCAGACCGAGGAAGATGACGAACAGCTGTGAGGCCGTATTGGTAATGAACGGGAATACACCGCGACCAAGCTCGGCGGCAATCTGAGATACATACTTGGACGCCACGGTAACCAGCGAAGAAAGATTATCGTCCAGATACTCTTTGAGCGGCGTGTTGTTGAGCGTCTTGGCATGCGAGACCATCTCGTTGAGATCACCGCCCGCAACACGAAGCTGCTCAGGCAGGCGACTCAGGACTTCCATGATCTGGCCAAAGAGAATCGGCGACAAGATACAAACGACACCGACGAGCACAGCAACGACCACAATAAGCGCGATAAGCGAACCAACGCCACGGTTGACGCCGTGACGCTCGAGCCAGTTAGTGATCGGCGACATCACAAAAGCGATGATGGAACCAACAGCTAGAAACTCGATAACCGGCGCCAAGATACCCATAAGGTTAAAGATGACGGCGGCGATGACAATGCAGCCGACGACGGCCCAAATGCGAAGCGTCAGAATACGGGTATCGCGCAGCGCGCGATCGGTTTGTTGGGGGTGTTCACTCATGAACGAACCATCACTCCGTCGGGGTCGATCTTGTCCTGAACCTTCTTAAGGGTACGGCGCAGCAGGCGCGAGACCTGCACCTGCGAGATACCCAGCTTCTTGGCGATCTCGATCTGGGTCATGCCCTTTACGAAACGCAGCTCGATAACCTCGCGCTCGCGCGGCGAGAAATCGCGGATGGCCTCCTCAATCACCAGGCGGTCATCGGTAAAGTCGAGCTCGTTGTCGTCGTCGGCGTAACGGTCGAGAATTGAAGGCGCGTCGTCAGAATCGGACGCACCGGGGGCCTCGATGGGCACCGAGGTATAGGCCGAGGACGATTCCATGGCCTCGAGCACCTCGTCAACGGTCACGTCTAGGTACTCAGCGATTTCCTCCACCTTAGGCGAGCGCTGCAGCTCGTTAGTGAGCTTGTCGGTGGCCTGGTTAACCTTGGCAGAGAGCTCCTGTAGGCGACGCGGAACGCGCACACTCCAACCCTTGTCGCGGAAGTGACGCTTGATCTCACCCAGGATGGTGGGCGTGGCAAACGTGGTGAACTCAAGTCCGCGCTCAGGGTCAAATCGGTCGATAGCCTTGAGCAAACCCAGATAGCCGACCTGCATGAGGTCGTCGAGCGGCTCGCCGCGATTCTTAAATTTGTTGGCAAGAAACCTTACCAGGTTCATATGGGACATGACGAGCTGCTCGCGGGCGTCCGGATCACCGGTCTCTTTGTAGCGACGAAACAGCTCGCGGGTTTTCTCCTTGTCCCAAGCGGTCTTACCGCTCCGGGAACGTTCGGTCATATTAGATATCCGCCTTGAGATCGAGGGAAAGCGTCAGAGGCGCCGCAGTCTTTTCGTAGGAATCGCACACGCTTGCCAGAATGAGCTCGGCATATACGGCGGCCTGGTCATCCTCATCGACAGTCGCCTGGTCGCCAAAGGTGAAGGTCATGCCCACGTGAGACTCGTCGACATCGAATTTGATCGAGATAACGTCAGAATCAACGGCCGTGCAGCCAAAGATGAAGGCCTCCTCGGCAGCCATACGAATGTCCTCGATGCGATCGACGGACATGGAACACAGCGCGCCGACATTAGCCGCCGTCATGCGCACCAAGCGTGCCAGACGCGGATCCCCGGCAACAGTCAGCGTGATAGAGCAAGTTGCTTCACTACTCATCGCAGGACTCCTCGGAGGTCTCGGCGGGCGTGTAGGTGTAATACCGGGCTGCTTTAGCAGCAGGCTTCTGTGCATCATCGTCACCAGCAGCGGCATCGTCCCCGGCTTCGCCAATCAGGACACGCTCGGTCGGCTGCTCGGCTTCGGCGGCAACGGAAAGATTATGCTCGGCGTCGACCGCGGGAGCCTTCACCTTGTTAAAGAGTTTCTGAACGGCACCGGCCGCAGAGTCGGTCACACTCGACACGGCATTGCTGGCCTCGGCCATGCTGCCCGTAACCTCGGAAATGTCGCGAACCACGGCTTCGACCTCTACGAGATTGGAGGTAAGGGCGTCGACGGCGGTCTTGCTCGACTTGAGGAGCGGCTCTACCTGCGCCAGCGCGGGGGTGAGCTCATCGACGGCGCCATCGAGCTTTGCTACCACGGGCTGAGCCTCGGCGATGGTGTTGTTAAGGTCGCTCACCGTCTTGTCGAGCGAATCAACGACAGTGCGGGTCTTTCGCAGCGTGAGCGCGAGCTCGATGACAGCCCACACGCCGGCAACGGCGAGCAGCAGCAGGGCGATTTGGATGGGACTCATACAAGCCTCCCGAAGGAATCGAAATACAGACGCTGTTCATGGTACCCCAAAGGGGACCGAACATGCCAAAAGCAGCAACGTGAGACAAAATTACCAGCAGCTACATCGGTGCATTCCCGCTACGGTCGCGCTCGCTTTGCTCTACACGCCACTCTTCCCAGCCGCGGCCGGCAGGCTGCCAAAACGCACCGCGCTCCAGCCCCTCGGGCAAATAGCGTTGATCGACCCAGCCTTCGGGATAATCATGCGGATACTTATACACACCGTATTCGTCACTGCCCGGGCGATGACGATCGCGTAGATAGCTCGGCACCTCGCGCAGCCCACTTGAATGAATATCGGCCAACGCCGCATCAATCGAGGCCTCACACGCGTTGGATTTTGGCGCCAAGCACACATAGAGTGCAGCCTGAGCCAGATTAATGCGGCACTCGGGATAACCGATGACCTCGGCAGACTTAAACGCGGCATGCGCCACCAATAGCGCCTGCGGGTCGGCATTGCCAACATCCTCAGAAGCCTGAATCATAATACGGCGAGCGATAAACTTAGGGTCCTCCCCCGCATCGATCATGCGCGCGAGCCAATAGATTGTGGCATCGGGGTCGCTGCCGCGCATAGACTTAATAAACGCGCTGATGATGTCGTAGTGCATGTCGCCGTTTTTGTCATACGAAAAACCACGGCGCGGATTGGCAATCTTTACGTCATCCACGGTAATGGGATAACGCTCCCCCGCCGCCGGCGCTGGCGTTCCCTCGGTATCGGGACGAGTGACGGCAATCTCGCTCGCAAGCTCGAGCGTCGTGAGTGCCGAGCGAGCGTCACCCGCAGCCAGCGTGCAGATGGTCTTAACCGTATCCTCATCGGCCGAGAACTTGCCGTTCAAACCCTGCGGCGCCTCGAGCGCACGCTCGATAAGCGTGGCGATATCCTCGTCCTTTAAATGTTCAAGTTCCACCACGCGACCGCGCGAGAGCAACGCCGAGTTGACCTCGAAGTACGGATTCTCCGTCGTGGCGCCAATCATAATGACGGTACGGTTCTCAACCGCATGCAGCAGGGCATCCTGCTGCGACTTGGAGAAGCGGTGAATCTCGTCGATGAAAAGAATGGTGCGACGGTCGTACGTATTCAGGCGCGTCTTGGCCTCGTCAATCACGCGGCGCAGGTCCTTCACAGTGCCCGTCACGGCGCTGACCTCGACAAACTCGCTCTTGGTATGGTTGGCGATAATGTGGGCCAGCGTCGTCTTGCCCGTACCGGCCGGCCCATACAGAATCACACTCGACAGCACGTCATGCTCAATCGCGGCACGCAACCACGAGCCCTTACCGACGGCCTTTTGCTGGCCCACGTACTCGTCGAGCGAATTGGGCCGCATGCGCACCGCAAGCGGCGCATTCTGAAAGGAACGCTCACGCGTCGAAGCAGAAAAAAGGTCGTCCATAGCCATCCCGTGCATCAATCAAAAACGTTTTCCATGAACAGTATACCGAATATATACGAACTACCGTTCGTTAATATAGGTACGGTGCGGAAACATCAATCCCGGGAACAGCTTGCTCGTGAGCTCGCAAAAATAACCGTCCGTCATGCTCGCAATGTAATCCACGACCGTCTGGTCCTTATCGTCCTGCCATGCATAGGTGCGATCGTAGTAGGAAAGCTGCTGCTCAATGCGAGAAATGTGGTGCTTAAAGATATACGAGGACTCGTCGCCTTCGTTTATATCCCGAAGGCAACGGTCATAGAGCTTTTCGAAGGCCTCGCGCAGCTCCACTTCGGAGTCGCCTTCTATGCCGCCCTTGCTATAGATCTTCTCGTAGTTCTCGCGCTTGGCCCGGCGGATTTCCTCAAACAGGTCCTCGCTCATCTCGATGCGAGGCTTGCCATAGCTATGCTCGACGATATCGATAGAGGCATGCGTAAGGATCCAGCTGTTATATGCACCGCCCAGGTCATCGTCAAAGGCGTCGGGTGACAGCAGGCCCGCCGCAATGGCGTCTTGCCGATCGCGCCCAACGTAGGCAAGGATATCCGAGATGCGAACCACGCAGCCCTCGAGCGTCATGGGGCGCAGGTGCTCAATTGCGCTATAACCCGTGGCAATGCATTCCTCGACGGTTCGGTCGAACTGGTCAAAGGAACCCATGTCCGAAAGCTCAAAAACACGCTGTTCGTACTCGCCGTTGTGGCACAGTACGCCATCGAGCGTCTGGAGCGACACGTTGCGGCCGTACAGCGCGTCGAGCACGCGGACCGACTGCACATTATGGAAAAAATAGCGACCCGTGCGCTCGTGATAGATATCGTTGAGGAAACGCTCACCGGCATGGCCAAAGGGCGTGTGGCCCAAGTCGTGGCCTAAGCCAATCGCCTCGATCAGATCGCAGTTGAGCCCCAGAGCACGCCCGATATCGCGAGCGATGCGCGAGACAAGCTGCACGTGCAGGCCGCGGCGCGACAGATCATCGTTGCTGCGAAAACTGAAGACCTGCGTTTTGCCTGCATAACGTGTGTATGCTGGCAGATGCAGAATCTTTTCGATATCGCGCATAAAGGCCGGACGCATAAGCGTGCCCTCGTCTGCGGACCGATCGACACGGCGGATGGCCTGGTCGTCACCGCATCGATAGGGATTAACGACACCCGAGGCGCGGTCGGCGGCAATGCGCTCGACCAGCTCGGGCGACAACGCCGCGGGAATGCGATCCAGGCGCGCCTTGATGGCGGCTGTCTGTTGATTGATTGCCATGGCATGCTCCTTAAAAAGGGCGCGCAAACGGTTACAGCGTACTACCCACGAACTCGATTATGGCAAATATTGGCACCAAAAACGGCAGCAAAGGCAGCGAGCGCGATTTTACGATGAGACAGGCGGCGGCAAGGGTCAGGAGCGCAACCGCAAACGCGACGACGCCGCCCAGGGGATCGAAGGTGCAAAGGGCAAAGAGCGCCTTGGCATCCCCCATGCCAATGCCGGGGGCATGGCGAAGGCGACGCCAGAGTGACTCAGTAAGCACAAGGGCAAGGTAGACGATGACCGCAAGACCGGCGTGGTCAAGCGCCATGTTAACGCCCTTGTCGAGCCAGACGCCTGCAAACGCCGCCACCGCACACGCGCCGGCAAGCTCATTGGGAAACCGCCGCTCGCGGGTATCAATCACCGCGCCGGCAAAGATGCAAATCCAAAACGGGATATAGAACATCGAAACCCCTCAACTGAGCGCTCAAACGTAAAACCACCGCAAAGGTTCTATCCCCTTTGTGGTGGTTTTGATGGTGGTTATTTGGCGCCCTGCATGACCTCGTCGAGGGTAACGCTTACGGCGTGCTGCGTCGGCACCCAGTCGACCTTCAAGAACAGCGCTGCCACCGTAATGGGGATATAGCTGAACATAAAGATCGGGAAGGTAAACAGGTTGGTTACCAGACGCCACTTTTGCGCGCAGTGAATATGCTTGTATTCAAAGATAGTCGTGAGCAGCGCCAGGATAAAGAAAGTCTGATACATCATAGCGAAGGTCATAATGAGCGAAGCGGCACACGCCTGCATCTCGACTTCGGTAGCCAAGAAACCGTGCGAAAGGCCGCCCACGATGAGGAACGTCGCATTAGCGAGCATCGAGATCAGAGAGAGCAGCATGCCCGGTGCGATCGTCATAAACATGTCGTAGGCGGCAAAGCGATGATAGCGGAAGGTCGATTTGACCAGGTGCTTACCGTACGTAAAGAACACCTGGTAGAAGCCCTTGGTCCAACGCATACGCTGTTTCCAGGATGCCTTAAACGTCACGGGCTGTTCGTCAAAGAACTCCGCCGGCGCATAGCCAATGCGAATGCCGTGAATGGCACAGAACGTGGTGAACTGAATATCCTCGGTCAGCGTGTGGAACTGCCAGCCGTGCATACCCTCGATAACGCTGGCGGAGATGAGGTAGCCCGAACCCGAAACGGCGCAAGACGTCTTACAGATGTTGCGCGCGTTGTTGAGAAAGCGTGCCTCGCGCAGATACCACGTGGCATTAGCTGCCGAGATCCACGAGCTGCCAAAGTTCTTGGAATTGCGATAGCTCGTAACAACATGGAAGCCCTGGTCAAAAGCATCGTTCATCTTGGACACGTAATCGCGGGCGATAACGTTATCGGCATCGAAGATAAAGTAGCCTTCAAACGTATCGGGATACTCGTTAAGGATGCGGTCGAAGCCATAGTCCATGACCCAGCTCTTGCCTTTACGGGCCAAGTCATTGCGCTCATAGACGACGGCGCCCGCCTCGCGCGCGAGCTGCGCCGTGTTGTCGGTGCAGGCATCGGCGACCACGAAGACCTCGATAAGCTCGGACGGATAATCTTGGTCCTTAATGGAGCGCACGAGGTTGGCGATCACGGCCTCCTCGTTATGCGCCGCGATAAAGAAGGCATAACGATGGAGCTTCTTGGCCTTGGGAGGCGCGACCTCACCACGAAGAGCGCCGATGACAAAGAAGACCACCTGGTACAGAAAGCAGACCGTAAGCAGCGTGACGACAATCTGGTTGAAGATCACGATAGGTGTGTTGGTTTGTAAAAAGGCGAGCATGCAGGCTCCCAGGAACGCGTGACGTAAACAACCGTATATCTTACCGCAGGCTTACGGAGTTCAAGAAACCACCTAATACTGGCTAGGCCTCGAGCAGACCGAGCTGAGGGACGATTTCGTTGCCAGCGGCAGTGCGGCCGAGCGAACGCGGGGCCAGATCATCCAGAACCGCCGCAAGATCCCATGGCAGCTCGTCACGGCACTCGATGTGCTCCCCCGTCACGGGATGATCGAACGCCACACGCCAGGAATGCAGGAACTGCCTGGTCAAACCCTGATCGGCACGAGCATCGCACTTGCCATAAAGTGGATCGCCCACGCAGGCGTGGTTGATATGGCGCATGTGAACGCGAATCTGATGCGTGCGGCCGGTAAACAAGTGACACTCGACAAGCGTGTAGCCGTCGTCGAAACGCGTGGAATCAAAGCGCTCAAGGACCTTAAAGGTCGTGATGGCCTGGCGCGCAAAGGGGTCATCGGAAACCGCCATCTTCACGCGGTCACGCGTCGATCGGGCAATACCGGTGTTGATAGTGCCCTCGTCCATGGCGATGTGCCCATGAACGAGCGTAATGTAGCGACGGTCGAGCGTGCGCGTGCGGATGAGATTTTGAAGCGCACGCTGGGTGTCGTCGTCTTTAGCCGCGAGCATAAGGCCCGAGGTATCGCGATCCAGACGATGCACGATGCCGGGGCGGTCCTCGCCCTGCACGGTACCCAGATGGTCGATGCCGCAGTGATAGACCAAGGCATTCGCAAGGGTGCCGCTCTCATGACCATGCGCAGGATGGCACACCAGGCCGCGCTGCTTGGAGAGCACCATGAGATAGTCGTCCTCATAGCGAATGTCGAGCGGGATGGCCTCGGGGATCACGTCGGTCGGGTCATGCGGCTCGGGCAGGTCGACCGAGATGCGGTCACCGGAGTGTACGGCATACTTTTTAGACAGGCAGGTCTCGCCGTTGACGGCAACGGCGCCTCCCTCGATCAGATGCGCGCAGGCAGAGCGCGTGGGACAGCCATCGTTGGCGCCCAGATAGGCGTCGAGACGTTGACCGGCGCAATCGTCGGCAACGAGAATATGGATGTCGGCCATTAGCGCTCATTCCTTTCGCGAATCTTGCGGGCACGCTCCCCACGCTGCTTAGCTTTACGTTTGGCGCGGGCCTCGTCACGGGCGTTGAGCTCGGCGGTCGCATCGACCTCGCGAGCGGCGGGACTCAAGAACATGTATCCGATGAGCGCCAGAACGACACCGGCGGTAATGCCGATATCGGCCACGTTAAAGACGGGGAAATCAATGAAGGTAGTGGCAATAAAATCAGTCACAAAGCCCATGGCCAGGCGATCAATCGCGTTGCCGATGGCGCCGCCCGCAACCATGGCCATACCCACGACCTCTAGGCGAGCGAGCTGAGGAGCACGGAGCAAGTACACGGCAATGGCGGCAATGGCCGCAAGCGCCAGCACGGCAAACGCTATGCCATGGCCCTCGCCCATGCTAAAGGCAGCTCCGATATTGCGGACAAACACAAAATCGATCACGCCGGGGATAACAGTCATATGCAGGGTATCGCCCACGGCACGAACCGCAAGCTTGGTCAGCTGGTCAACAAGCAACACAAAGAGCGTCACCCCACCAGCAACACCCAACCGCCAACGCAAAGGCGGCGTCATATCCGCACCACGACCCAAATCAATCCCCTACCCTCAAAACAATCGAATTCCATTTAACGCAAATAACCATCTTATATTGCCATACGCAGAACGCACGACATATCCACCAATGCGACAAAGGGGCTGTCCCCTTGTCCCTTCACCGGGCAGTCTTTTTGGGACGGGGCTTTTTTAGCTACCCAGTCCAGCGCTTTCGAAGATTAAGTCCTTATTTGAGGTAGGGCAGCTAAAAAAGCCCCGTCCCAAAAAGACTACCGATAGCGAAAACCCGCCAGAGCGAGCAAGGTGCCTTGAAGCGAAGCGGCATAGACCTTCTGGTCATGCCGCCGAAGCTGAAAGGCAGATTGCCGCTCTGGCGGGTTTGCAGCGTCAACCTGTTACGCGGTTTGGTAAAACCGCGTAACTACAAGGCATTCGCGCAGCGCTCGCAGATATGCGCGTGACCGTTGTACTCGCCGACGGTGGTGCGATAGTTCCAGCAACGGTCGCAGCACTCGCCCTCGGCGGCCTCAATAGCGACGGAAAGCTCCTCGCCCTGGGTTAGCTCAACATCGGAGACGATGTAGAACTCGGCCAGATCGACGGCCTTGTCGCCGGTCAGCAGCGCATACATCTCGGCGGGAACGACCGCCTTGACGCGGACCTGCTGGCTCTTGGTGAAGGTGCCGGCGGAGCGGGCATCCTCAAGGGCCTTGGTCACAGCGCTACGGAGCTCGAGCGAGGCCTCGAGCACGCCCTCGAACTCATTGGCCTCGTCGACCGTGATGGGCGACTTGTACCAATCGAGCAGCGCGGCGTACTTCTGGTGATCGACGCAGCCGGCGGGCGCATAGGCCATGGCCTCGTCGACCGTGTAGGACAGGATCGGCTGCAGGTCGCGCATGAGCATCGAGAAGAGCTCAGCGAGCACGGTCTGGGCGCTGCGGCGCTCGAGCGAGCCGGGCTTGTCGCAGTACAGACGGTCCTTCAGGGCGTCGAGGTACACGTTGGAAAGCTCGGTAACCACAAAGTCGTAGAGCGCACGGTAGGCGCGCGGGAACTCGTAGCTGGCGTAGGCGTCGTCGACCTCGGCCTGGACCTGGGTCAGACGGGCAACCATGAGCTTGTCGAGCGGCAGCAGGTCGGCAAAGGCGACGCCGTCGGTCTCGGGCTCAAACTGACCCTCGAGCTCGGAGAGCAGGAAGCGCAGCGTGTTGCGGAAACGACGGTAGGCATCGGACGTACGAGCAAGGATCTCGTGGTCGATGGAGACGTCGGAGCTGGTATCGACCGAGGCGACCCACAGGCGGATGATATCGGCGCCCATCTCGTCGCAGACCTTGTTGGGGTCGATGACGTTGCCGAGCGACTTGGACATCTTGCGGCCCTGGCCATCGAGCGTGAAGCCCTGCGAGACGACCGCCTTGTACGGAGCGTGGCCGTTGGCACCCACCGAGGTGAGCAACGAGCTCTGGAACCAGCCGCGGTGCTGGTCGGAGCCCTCGAGGTACACATCCGCCGGGTACTCAAGCTCGGGGCGATACTCGCAGACGGCCTTCCAGGACACGCCGGAGTCCCACCACACGTCGAGGATGTCCTTATCGGCCTTGAGGTGATGGCCGCCGCACTTGGGGCAGGCGCAAGCCTCGCCCAGGTAGCTCTCGGGAGCGTCGGTGAACCAGGCGTCGGAGCCCTTCTCGTGGAAGAGCTTGATGACGGCGTCGAGCGTGGCGTCGTTCATGACCTTCTCGCCGCAGTCGGCGCAGGTGTAGCTGGGGATAGGCACGCCCCAGTTGCGCTGACGGCTGATGCACCAGTCGGGACGCTGCTCGACCATGGCACCGATGCGGTTGGCCGCGTGGGCCGGATACCACTTGACGTTCTCGCGGATCTCTTTGCCAGCCTGCTCGCGCAAACCGGTCTTGTCCATCGAGACAAACCACTGGTCGGTAGCACGGAAGAGCACCGGGTGCTTGCAGCGCCAGCAGTGCGGATAGCTGTGCGTGATCTTCTTCTCGAGGACCAGGGTGCCGCGCTCGCGCAGGAACTCGATGATGTGCGGATTGGCCTCGTCGGTATCCATACCGCTGAAGGGGCCACCGGTACCAAACTCCTCGCCGGTGTAGAACTTACCGTCGTCATCGACCGGCATGCAGATATCGGTGATGCCCTCCTTGAGGCAGGCGAAGTAGTCGTCAACGCCATGGCCGGGCGAGTTGTGGACGATACCGGTACCGTCATCGACACCGACGTAATCGGCCAGCAGCGCCACGCCCTCGACACCGTCAAAGATCGGCTGCTTGTAGTGGATGTGGTGGAAGGTCTCAGCGGGAACCACATAGGGCTTACCGTCGACCATGACCGGGGTGTACTCCCAGCCAAACTCCTCACAGCACTTGGGAGCCAGGTCCTCGAGCATGACCTCGGCACGGCCATCGTGCTCAACGGCAACATAGGCGGCGCCGGGCTTAAGGGAAACGGCCTGGTCGGAGGGGATGGTCCACGGCGTGGTCGTCCAGATGATGAAGTCAACCGGGCCGTCGAAGTTCTCGAGACCGGCAGGCTTAGTGGTCATCTCAAAGCGCACGAAGATGGACGGGCTCGTCTCGTCGGAGTACTCGATCTCGGCCTCGGCCAGCGCGGTGTGGCAGTGCTTGCACCAGTGGACGGGCTTATGACCGCGATAGATCATGCCCTTGTCGAACATGGCCTTGAAGACCTCGATGTCGGCGGCGTCATGCTGGTGATAGAGCGTCAGATACGGGTTGTCCCAGTCGCCAAGCACACCCAGGCGACGGAAGCCGGCCTTCTGCAGCTCGATGTTCTCGACAGCAAACTTATTGCAAAGCTCGCGGATCTTAGCCGTGGAGGTCTGGTTGAACTTCTCGGTGCCGAGCTTCTCCTCGACCTTGTGCTCAATCGGCTGACCGTGGCAGTCCCAACCGGGGACATAGGGAACCTCATAGCCCTGCATCATCCAGTAACGATTGATCATGTCCTTAGAGATCTTGTTCATGGCGTGGCCGATGTGGATCGGGCCGTTGGCATACGGAGGGCCGTCGTGCAGCACGAACTTCTTGTGACCCTTGTTCTTCTTTAGAACTTGCTCGTAGACGTTGTTGTCCTGCCAGTCCTTGAGTCGCTTGGGCTCGGACTTGGAAAGACCGGCACGCATGGGAAAACCGGTCTTGGGCAGATTCATCGTCTGCTTGTACTCGTTTGCCACGGTACCCCTTTCTTGTCATGGGCGCGCACGCCCTCTGGGCACCAAAAAAGCGCCCGTCCCTGCAAGCTGGGACGAAGCGCCACAAGACAGGCAGTCTGCCCGTAAAAGCTCTTCGCTTAACCACCCAGCTTAGATGCCCTCGCCCGCGTCGCCGCGCGCTCGCATCCGTTACTCGGCTGGCCTGTATCGACGACCATCTCGGCGATATCTACTAAGACGTGCCTGCGCGGCACGTCCGTTGGGACCGCAGCTCCGGGGTGATTTTCATCGGTCGCATGCACGGGTTCTCAGCGCTCCCCGCTCTCTGTAGCATGCGGACGGCCGACTACTCGTCCCCATCAACGCTTATGCGGAGTATGCTAGCACGTTCCGCGCCGACGAAAAACCCTCAACACTGGTTTTATACGTTCGAAATTTCTCGCGGCTGTGGACCTTCTCTAGGAGCAAAATACCTGAAAGCACTTTATCGGACGAAAGAAGGTTGCTATGCGCACGATCGGAATGAGCGACTATACCGTCGGCGAGGACTGCTTCGACGAGCTGCCCAGCGCGCTGGCCGAATACGGTGCGACCAAGGTCGCAATCATCGGTGGCAAGCGAGCACTGGCTGCAGCACTTCCCGGCATCGAAGCCGCGCTGGCAGGCACCGGCGTCGAGGTTCTGGAGACGCGCGTCTACGGCACCAACAGCACACGCGCCAATATCGCCAAGGTCGTAAACTCCCCCGCCTGCCAGGAAGCTGACGTGCTTATCGCCTGCGGCGGTGGCAAGGCGCTCGACACCGTCAAGACCGCAGCTATCGAGCTCAAGAAGATCGTCTTTACGGTGCCGACGATCTGCTCCAACTGCTCCGCCGCGACCGCCATTGCCGTTGTCTACAACGACGACGGCTCGCTCGAGGGCTATTCGTACCCCAACCGACCGGCGCACATCTTCATCAACCCCAAGATCATCGCCGAGGCACCGGCAGAGTACTTCTGGGCCGGCGTAGGCGATGCCCTGTCCAAGCAGCCCGAGGTCGAGTACGCCACGAGCGCCGGAAATTTGGAGCACACCGCCGGTCTTGGCCTGGCGCTCGCCCACACCTGCTCCGAGCCGCTGTTTACCTATGGCGTCCAGGGTCTTGAGGACGTGCGCCAGGACCTGTCGAGCGAGGCCGTCAAGCAGATCGCGCTCGACATCGTGGTCAACACGGGATATGTCTCGAACCTGACCAACCAGAACGATTACTACTACAACTCGAGCGTGGCACACGCGTTCTACAACGCCACTTGCAGCATTCCGCGTGAGGGCACCTACCTGCACGGCGAGGTCGTAAGCCTAGGCGTGCTGGTGCTGTTCGCCTACACGGGCGACACCGAGAACCTTGAACGCTACGCGGCCTTTAACAAGCAGATGGGCCTGCCCGTGACGCTTGAGCAGGTCGGGCTTTCCGAGGCCGATATCCCTGCCCTGTGCGAGTACGCGCACGCCACCAACGAGTGGAAGCAGGGTAACCCCGAGCCCTTCACCGACGAGAAGTTCACCGCCGCCATCAAGGCAGCCAACACCTACGGCCACACCCTCCTCGCCTAACCTACCAAAAAGGGACAGGTTTATTTTGGCAGGTTTTATCTGGGCAAACGCCATTGAACATCTGTTGAAATTGTTTAGCTTGCCAGTAAAGGGGGCGACCATCTACTCGATGGCCGCCCCCATTCTTTTGCTATTCCAACATGCTCGGGTCAAATTCACTTGCGGGAATCACGCGATACCCGTGACGCAGCAGTAGGTCGACGAAGACACCGTTACCCGGTGTGAGCGTACCGCTAAAGGTGCCGTCGTAGACGCGACCTGCACCGCACGAGGGACTACGGTCCTGTAAGATGCACGCGGCGATCTCTTCCGGCCCGCCCGCCTGCTCGCACATGTCGAGCGCACGCTCGGCACCCAAGCGAAATTCCCTGTCAACGGACACGCCCTCGCAGGTACGGACCTCGCCGTTCACAATCTCGGACGGCTTGCGCGGTGTGGGCAAGCCACCAAAAACCTCGGGGCATACCAACAGGACCTCGGTTCCCGTTCGCTCGCAAGCCTCGACCAGCTCGCGATGGTAATTATCGAGCCCGTTATACTTGCAGCTCTCGCCCATCAAGCAGGCACTTACCACGATCTTCATATACAACTCTTCCCAAGCAGAACGCCCCATTTGAGGTGAACACTCAAATGGGGCGAAAGCACTGCGCAACTAGTATTACTGCTGCTTTGGCATCAGCGGATTCTCACGCGTGAGGAGATTCATAAACTCCTCGCCCGTGATCGTCTCCTTCTTGTACAGATAACGAGCCAGCTCGTGGAGCTTAAACTTATTCTCCTTCAGGATCTGCAGGGCGCGGTCGTGCGCATCCTCGATCAGCTTGGCGACAATCGCGTCCACGCGCTCGGCCGTACCGGGGGCGCAGGTGAGCGACGTATCCTGGTTAAGGTACGCGTTCTGCACGGTACCGAGCGCCATCATGCCAAACTCATCGGACATACCAAAGCGCGTCACCATGTTACGGGCGAGCTTGGTGGCCTGCTCGATATCGTTGGCGGCGCCGGTCGTCATCTCACCAAAGATGAGCTCCTCGGCAGCACGGCCACCGCAATAGACGGCGAGCTTGTCCAGGATCTCCTGGCGCGTGGTCAGGAAGCGCTCGTCCTCCTCGACCTGCATGGTGTAGCCCAGAGCACCGCTCGTGCGCGGCACGATGGTGATCTTCGTGACCGGCGCAGAGCCCTTCTGGCGAGCGGCAACGATGGCATGACCGATCTCGTGATAAGAAACGACCTGCTTCTCGTGGTCGGACAGCACCGTGGACTTGCGCTGCTGACCGGCGATGACGACCTCAACCGACTCCTCAAAATCGTCCTGCGTGGCGCGCTTGCGACCCTCGCGGACGGCACGCAGGGCGCCCTCGTTGATGATGTTGGCCAGGTCGGCGCCCGAGGCACCGGGCGTGGCGCGGGCAATCGCGGTCAGGTCGATCGGCGGCTGCGTCTTCACGCTCTTGGCGTGCAGCTCAAGAATGTTCTTACGGCCGGTCAGGTCGGGCAGCTCAACGGGGATGCGGCGGTCAAAACGACCGGGGCGCAACAGGGCCGGGTCAAGGCTGTCGGGACGGTTGGTGGCAGCGAGGACGACGATACCCTTGTGGTTATCGAAGCCGTCCATCTCGGTCAGCAGCTGATTGAGCGTCTGCTCGCGCTCGTCGTTGCCACTAAAGCCGCCGCCGTCGCGCTTCTTGCCGATAGTATCGATCTCATCGATAAAGACGATGCACGGGGCCTTTTCCTTGGCCTGCTTAAACAGATCGCGAACCTTGGCGGCGCCGCGGCCGACGAACATCTCAACAAACTCAGAGCCCGAAATACTAAAGAACGGCACACCAGCCTCGCCGGCCACAGCCTTGGCAAGCAGGGTTTTACCGGTACCCGGAGGGCCGACAAGGAGGGCACCGCGCGGCAGCTTGGCGCCAATCTCCTCGTAGCGCTGCGGCTTCTCCAGAAAGTCGACGACCTCCTTGAGGGACTCCTTGGCCTCTTCCTGGCCAGCAACATCCTTAAAGGTCACGCCCACGTCCTTGGAGGCAATCACGCGCGCGCCGGACTTGCCCAGTCCACCGCCGCCAAAACCGCCGCCGCCAAAGTTCATCGACGGGCCGTCATCACCCATGGCCTTCTTCATGCGGCGGTTGAGCCACCAGCCGATCAGGAAGAAAATCGCCATGGGAAGAATGAGGGTGAGCAGGTAGTAAGTCATCAGACCCGAGTTCTTATCGGGAACGACCGACTCAAGCGAGGCGCCAGATTCAAGCACGCGATCGGTAAAGCCCGCATCATTCGGCACACCGGTCGTCTTGTAGGCGATGTTCTCGTCCTCGCCCTTCTTGGTGTAATAAATCGAGTAATCGTCCGTGTTGTACTCGACCTTATCGACGCTCTTCTTGTCGAGCGCTTTGACAAACGTCGAGTAATCGGTCTTCGTAATCTGCTGCGTGTGACCGATGTTGGGGAACAGAACGGTCGAGAGCACGAGGTAGACGACGAAGGCGATGAGCACGTAGAGGATCATATTCCGTCTACGTTTGTTGTCATCCATCTCCATCTGCTTGAACTCCATCTACTGGGGTTGATAATGCTAACTAGAATACCCAACCCGGCCGGCGATAAACCGACACCGGGCACGAAAGGACAGAGATGGCATCACTGGAAGTCGGCAAGGTTCAAATCTATACGGGCGACGGCAAGGGCAAGACGACGGCTGCGCTGGGGCTCGCGCTGCGCGCCACGGGCTATGGACTTAACGTGCTCATGCTTCAGTTTGCCAAGAAGCTGCACTGCGCCGAACATGACGCAGCTCCTCGATTGGGGCTTTGCATCGTACAAGCCGACCGCGACACGCCTGAAGCCTGTGCCGCACAGATCATGGAGCTGGCGCGCGAGCAGATTAGCCAAGTCGACGTGCTGATCTTGGATGAGCTGGGAGAAGCCATGCGACGGGGCTTTGTGACGCGCGAAGATGTCGAAGCGTTAATCGCGATGAAACCAACCACCACGGAGCTCGTGCTCACTGGCCGCGGCTTACTGCCCCTCGCCGACCTTGCCGACCTCGTAACCGAAATGCGCCCCGTCAAACACTACTTCGACGAAGGCCTCCTAGCCCGCCAAGGCATCGAATACTAATTGATCCAAAGGGGACGGAGGAAAACGAATCATCGACATCACCACGGAGAGCAATGATCCGTTTTCCTCTGTCTCATACGGATCATTAGGCAGTGGCGCGGCCTAGCCAGTTGCCGCTGTGGTGGTAGATGGTGAACATCGTGGCCGTGATGAGCCAGGTTACGGGGTAAACCAGCAGCAGGAGCTCAAGCGACGGATCGAAAGGCATGATCGCAAACACCCAGATCACCCTGAGCACGACGGTGCCGAAAATCGTGAGAATCATGGGCTGCAAGCTCACGCCGGCACCGCGAATGGAGCCCGACGCGTTTTCGATAATCGAGAAAATCGCATAGAACGGCGCAATAAAATGGATGATGGTCGTGGTGTAGGCCGAAATCGAAGCATCGTCGACAAACAGACGCGACAGAGGACCCGAGAACACCAGCAGCACGGCAGACAGGCCACCAATGAGCATAAACGACAGCACGAGCGACGTATGGTAGCCCTTGCGCATGCGCTCGTAGTTGCGCGCGCCAAAGTTCTGTGCCGAGAACGTGGTGATCGACACGCCAAGCGCCTCGGTAACCATCCAGACAATGCCATCTAAGCGGCCCGAAAGACCCCAGGCCGTGGTGACATCGGCACCAAACGAGTTGACCGACACCTGAATCAAGACGTTGGAAATCGAATACGCAGCAGACTGAAAGCCAAGCGGCAGACCACACGAGATCATGCTCTTGCAAATACCAGGATCAATGCCGAGCTTGGACAGTGAAAGCCGCCACGCACCCGGTGCGTGCATCATGCGAATCACGATCATCGTGGCGTTGGAGCAAATGGTCAGCGCCACCGCAATGCCGCAGCCCAGAGCCTCCATATGCAGCACGGCAACGAAGATGACATCCAGCACCACATTAACGAGGCAGCCGGAAGCGATGATCACGGCAGGTCCACGCGTGTCGCCCACGGCGCGCAGCAGTGCCGTTCCCATATTGAGCAGCAGCGCCGCAACCATGGCGGCAAAATAGCAACGAGCATAGGCCACACCCTCGGCCAATAGTTCATGCGGCGTATTCATAAGCACCAGCATGGGCTCAACGAACACTATGCCCAGAATCGAGACAACGATACCGCCCACCAGAGCGAGCGTCATGGCCGTATGGACCGAACGACTCAGTCGCTCATCATCGTGCTGGCCAAAATACTGACCCGTAATAACAGCACAGCCGGCTCCAACACCGACGCAAAAACCGATGCAGAGCTCCGTGAGCACCATCGTGGCCTGGATGCCGCCCAACGCGAGCTTGCCGCCAAACTGACCGACGATATAGGTACCGATAAGTGTGTAGGCCTGCTGAAAAAACGAACTAAAAAAGATGGGAACGCACAACGAAAGCAACTGCTGCCAAATAACACCCTGTGTTACATCGATAGCCGTAGATTTCTTAGCCACACGCCCTCCCCACCAGCGCACGTCAAACAACAAAACGTCAATTTTATGACCAAAGCCGACACCAGCTTAGCACCGACCGGCGTCAACCGAAACACACGGAATCAGAGCGCGGTGCAAAATATCTGCCTAGTGATACAGTCCCGGCTGGTAGTGATACTCGTTGCTCACGTGCGGACACAACTGCCAAAAAGCGACAGCACTCGCCGCGGCCACGTTGAGCGAATCGACCCCGTGCGCCATCGGAATACGCACAGCCCGGTCACAGCCCGCGATGGTCTTGACGCCCAGGCCGGCACCCTCGGTGCCCATAAAGATCGCCAACCGGTCAATCTTTTGCAGCGCAGGATCGTCCAACGACACCGAATCATCCGTCAATGCCATGGCGGCACACGAAAAGCCGGCATCGTGCAGCGCCGCCAGCCCATCATGCGGCCATACGCGCGCCTCGCTGCCAATGCGCGTCCAGGGCACCTGGAACACCGTGCCCATGCTCACGCGGGCCGAGCGGCGGTACAGAGGGTCACAGCAAGTGGGGCTTACCAAAATGCCATCGACATTCAACGCTGCCGCCGAGCGGAAAATCGCACCCACATTAGTATGGTCGACAATACCCTCGAGCACGCACACGCGCACCGGGCGCTCACCCGCCACCTCGACGACGCCGCCCAAGAACTCATCAACCGGAATCTGACGCGGGCGACGGAACGCCGCGAGCGCACCGCGCGTCACGTTAAAGCCCGTCAACTGCTCCATGAGCTCCATGGAGGCCACGAACACAGGAACCGGACCTGCGCCCTCGCGTACAACCAGACGCTCGAACAGCGGCATCATCTGATCGAGCCAACGCTCACCCAAAAGAAAGCTCACCGGCTCGTATCCGGCACGCACCGCACGCTCGATGACCTTGGCGCTCTCGGCGATAAAGATGCCCTTTTGCGGCTCCAGCACGCAGCGCAGCTCGCGCTCAGTCAGTCGCACGTAGGCGTCGAGCCGCTCATCATTAAGGGAATCGATTCGCAGCACCTCAACGGCATCAGTCATAGCAGCCAGCCCGTACCCTTCTTTACAGCACATCTATACCAAACGAGGCGACGCTAAGCGCCGCCCCATGCATTCAATCAACCCGGTGATACCGTTCACGCCAGACGATTTAAGCATCAACACGACGATACGTCACGAACTCATAATCGAGGCCTTCGTCACCCTCGCCCGCGGCAATCGTGGCAACCCCGTCGCGCCGCGCAACTTCCCACGCAGGATCGACATCCAAATTGGGAAAATACGTGTCCACGGCATGGGTGCAATGGTTGTGCGTGACCTCGGCCTCCACGCAGTACGGCAAAAACTGCCGATACACCTCGCCGCCACCGATCACCCAGGCAACGGGCTCATCGGCAACCGCGGCCAAGGCCTCGTCGATACTATGCACCACGTCGACACCCTCGGGGGCAAAGCCCTCGTCGCGTGTGAGCACAATGTTGCGGCGGTTCTTGAGCGGACGCCCGCCGGGAAAACTCAGCAGGGTCTTGCGTCCCATAATGACCGGACAACCCTTGGTGCACGCCACAAAATGGCGCATGTCGGCACGGTTGGACACGACCATGTCACCCTCGCACCCAATGCCCCAGTCATCGCACACGGCGACAATGGCAGAAAGCTTACACGTCATGCGCGTCACCTACACCGCAATGGGGATGTTCTTGACCTGCGGGCCGTGCTCATAGCCCTCAACGATCAGATCATCAGTCGTAAACGCGTAGAAATCATGCACATCGGGGTTGAGCGTTACCTTAGGAGCCGCAAACTGCGGACGCTCGATAAGCTCGCGGACGATATCGACATGACGGTCGTAAATATGGGCATCGGCGATCACATGCAGCAACTCGCCAGCGATCATATCGACCGACTGCGCGACCATCATCAGCAAAATGGCGTACTGGCACACATTCCAGTTGTTCGCGGCCAAAATATCCTGGCTGCGCTGGTTGAGAATCATGTTGAGTGTGGGCTTGTCATCCTGCGGGCGCTGCGTGACGTTATAGGTCACGCTGTAGGCGCACGGATACAGGTGCATCTCGGACAGGTCGCTAAACACGTACGAATTGGTCATGATGCGACGGCTATACGGCGTGTGCTTAAGATCGTACAGCACACGGTCCATCTGGTCAAAGTCGCCCTCGGCATAATGGCTCTTCTGGCCAATCTGGTACCCGTAGGCCTTGCCGATGGAGCCGGTCTCGTCGGCCCACTCATCCCAAATATGGCTGTTGAGGTCATGCACGTTATTGGACTTCTTTTGATAGATCCACAAGATCTCGTCCATGGCAGATTTGAGGGCCGTACGACGCAGGGTAAGCGCCGGAAACTCCTCACGCAGGTCGTAGCGTGCCGTAACGCCAAAGTTTTTAATGGTATAGGCAGGGGTGCCGTCCTCCCACACCGGACGAACCTTTTGGCCCTCGGTAGTGGTGCCATGGTCCAGAATATCGCGGCACATGGCTACAAACTGTTGATCAGCTTTGCTCATTGACCCTCCTGTCAGTCGCCTATAAGCGATTTTTATTGTAGCCCAGGCGCGCAGCATCGAATTGCACACTTGGGGCGGCACACGCAATGCACGGCAGTACGGCACCGCAGTCGCAAATGCTGCACCTTTAGCTTTTTGACATATGACAAAAATAGCTTGAAGGGTTTCGAATACGCGCTATCCTATTGTTGACATATGTCAGATTTGGAGAGTGTATGGCAGGAAGACGCGAAAAATTGCGCCGTGTTGGGATCATTCCCGAATATCGCGGCTTTACCCCTGACGGCCTTGCCAGCGGAGACGCCATCGACATGACGGTCGATGAGCTCGAAGTCCTACGGCTTTGCGACCTGGAAGGCCTCAATCAGGAGGCCGTCGCCCAGCAAATGGGCATCGCCCGTGCCACCGTGGCGGCCATCTGCAGCCGCGCGCATCGCAAGGTGGCAAACGCGCTGGTCAACGGGCGAGCACTTAGTATCGAGGGCGGCAATATCGCATACTCCCCTACATCTACGACGACGGCCATATGGCCAGCAAAGGAGGTCGGCACCATGAGGGTGGCAACGACGTACGACAACGGCAACATCTTTATGCACTTTGGCCGCAGCGAGCAGTTCAAAATCTATGACATCCAGGATGGCAAGGTACTCAACGAGCAGGTCGTAGGCACCGGCGGCACTGGTCACGGCGCCCTAGCGGGTCTGCTCGCCAACGGTGGCGTCGATACGCTCATCTGCGGCGGTATCGGCGGCGGCGCCATCAACGCGCTCACCCAGGCAGGCATCACGGTCTATGCGGGCGCCCAGGGCAGCTGCGACGCCTGCGTCGAGGCCCTCATTGCCGGCACGCTCGCGCAGACCGGCGAGGCCACCTGCGACTGCCATGGGCACGAGCACGAGCACGCCCACGAGCATGGCGAGTCCTGCAGCTGCCACGGCCACCACGACCATGATGGGCACGAGGGCTGCGGCTGCCACTAGTGGCAAGCACCTCAACGCCAACACGCTTCCGCGCGTGAGAAAACCTGCGAACGAACGGCGAAGGCCGCCTGGAGTACCATCCAGGCGGCCTTTGCCATACTCGACTCAACCAGTCGTTACTTTTTATTACGCATCTGCGCTTCCATCTGGCGCAGCAGGTCCATATCGGACTTGGGACCACCTGTTCCCATGCCACCCAGGCCACCCAGGCCGCCCATGCCGCCCAAGCCCATGGCATCCAGACCGGGAATATTGGGCATGCGCATCTTTTTGCCTTTTTTACCCTTCTTGCCCTTCTTGCCGCCGGCTTGCGCCTGGTTGGCCATCGAGCGCATGCGGCCCATCATCTTGTTCATCTCGCCCCACTGCTTCATAAGGCTATTGACCTCGGTGGGGGTCACGCCGGCACCCTTGGCGATGCGGGCGCGACGCTGGCCGTTGATGATGGAAGGACGCAGGCGCTCCTCCTTGGTCATCGACATGATGATGGCCTCGTTCTTGTCGAAGATGCCCTCATCCAGGTTGCCGCCCATCTGGTTGAGCGCGCGCTGGCCGCCGGGAAGCATGCCCAGAATGCCCTTCATACCGCCCATCTTCTTGACGGCCTTCATCTGGTCGAGCATGTCGTTCATGGTAAAGCCCTCGCGCAGCATGCGCTCGGCAGCCTCGAGCTGCTCGGCATCGGCTGCCTCCTGGGCTTTCTCGATAATGCCGACGACGTCGCCCATGCCCAAGATGCGCTTGGCCATGCGATCGGGATAAAACGGCTCCAGCGAATCGGGCTTCTCGCCCATGCTCACGAACTTGATGGGCTTGCCGGTCACCTGGCGCACCGAAAGCGCGCCGCCGCCACGGGCATCGCCGTCGAGCTTGGAGATGATCACACCGTCAAAGTCGGTGCGCTCGGCGAAGGTCGAGACAACGTTGACGATATCCTGGCCGGTCATGGCATCGACGACCATCAGCACCTGATCGGGCTTGACGGCCTTCTTGATGTCCACGGCCTCCTGCATCATCTGCTCGTCGATCTGCAGACGACCGGCGGTATCGACGATGACCACATCGCGCAGGTGGTCGACGGCCTCCTGGATGGCGCCCTTGGCAATATCGACCGGGTGCTCGCCGTCACCGCGGAAGACCGGCACGCCGATCTCTCCACCAAGCGTGGCCAGCTGGTCGGCAGCGGCGGGACGGTAGACGTCGCACGCGGCGAGCAGCGGCGAGCGGCCCTGCTTCTTGAGCAGGTATGCCAGCTTTACAGCCGCCGTGGTCTTACCGGAGCCCTGCAGGCCCACGAGCATAATGACGTTGGGAATGCGGTTGCTAAAGACGAGCTTGCTCTCGGTGGAGCCGAGCATCTCGGTGAGCTCGTCGAGCACGATCTTGACGACGTTTTGCGCCGGCGTCAGCGATTCCATGACCTCGGCGGTCATGCAGCGCTCCTTGGTCTTGGCGACAAACTCCTTGACGACCTTAAAGTTGACGTCGGCCTCGAGCAGCGCCATGCGAATGTCGCGCATGGCCGAGGTGATATCGGCCTCGGTCAGCTTGCCCTTGCCGCGCAGGCGGTCAAATGTGTCGTTGAGGCGATCGCTCAGAGAATCAAACACTGGTCACTCCTTAGTTGGACTCGCCCACCAGGGCGCGGCAGAAATCTTTGGCATTAAACTCCTGCAGGTCATCGACCTGCTCGCCAACGCCCACGCGCAGGATCGGGAGCTTGAGCTTCTCGGCTACGGCCATGGCGATACCGCCCTTTGCCGTGCCGTCGAGCTTAGTCATGATAATACCGTCCAGACCCAGCGCCTCATTAAACTCGAGCGCCTGGTTCAGGCCGTTTTGGCCCGTCGCGGCATCGATCACGAGGACGACCGAGACGGGCATGGGGCCGGCGGCCATATTGGCGGCGCGCTTACGCGTCACGTTGACCACCTTGGCAAGCTCGCGCATGAGCTCGGGGCTCGTGTGCAGACGACCGGCGGTGTCGATGAGCACCAGGTCGCTGGCGCGCTTATCGGCCTCGTCGAGCACGTCGTAGCAAACGCTTGCCGGGTCTGAGCCGCGGTCGCGCTTTATGACGGGGACGCCGGCGCGCTGGCCCCACACATCGAGCTGTTCGATGGCGGCAGCGCGGAAGGTATCGGCCGAGCCGATCACGACGTTCTTGCCGCGGGCGGCCATGGCGCTCGCGATCTTGCCGACCGTAGTGGTCTTGCCGGCACCGTTGATGCCCACAAACAGCACGCAGCTCGGCGTGTCGGCGAACGGATCGCGCTCGACGGGTACAAAATGCTGCTCGAGCTGCTCGGCCAGGGCCCGACGGAGTTGCGGGGCGGTCTTGAGGTTCTTCTTGGCCGCGGCATCGCGCAGGTCGTCGGAGACCTGGATGGCGACCTCGGCACCCATGTCACCCATGACGAGGGTGTCCTCTAGGTCCTCCCAAAAATCCTCGTCGACCTCGCCGCCAAAGTAAAAGACCTCGTTGAGGGCCTCGCGGCTGCGCTCAAGTCCGCGCGAGAGAGCATCGAAGAATCCCATTATGCATTCACGACCTTTCCGGTTTCGCGATCGAGTTTTTGCGAGACGACGCGACTGACGCCGTCAGCTTGCATCGAGACGCCGTAGAGGACGTCAGCGTCCTCCATAGTACGGCGCTGATGCGAGATAACCAAGAGCTGCGTATCGGAACGCAGCACGTCGAGCGCGCCGATGAGCTTGGACAGGTTGGCGTCATCGAGCGCCGCCTCGACCTCGTCCAGCACATAGAACGGCACCGTACGCGTGCGATACACGGCAAAGAGCAAGGCAAGCGCCGTCAGGCTCTTCTCGCCGCCCGACATGAGCATCATCTTGGTGATGCGCTTGCCGCGCGGCTGCGCCACGACCTCGATGCCCGTCTCGGCCGGATGCTCGGGGTCGGTCATCTCCAGATGTGCCTGGCCACCCGGGAACAGCATGGCGAAGATCTCGCGGAAGTTCGCATCGACCTTCTCGAAGGTCACCAGGAAGGCTTTACGCATCTTACGGTCGATGGCCACGGTAATCTTGGTGAGCGCCTTGCGCGCGCTCTCCAGATCGGCCAGCTGCTCCTCGATGTAATCGGCGCGGCGCTTGAGCTGCTCGTATTCCTCCATGGCAACCTGGTTCACAGGGCCCAGGTTGTTGATCTGGCGCACGAGCTGGTTGAGCTCGCGCTCGGCGGCGTCGCGATCGGTGGGAGCAGGAAGCATGAGCGCTTCCTCGAGCACCGTGGTGCCATCGGCGGTAATGGCCTTGATGGCCGCCTCTACCTGCACCTCGAGCTTGCCGCGCGCGACCTTGAACTCGTTTTGTGTCGCTGTGGCGGCATCGACCCGCTCCTTGGCGCGAGAGACCTCGGCCTTGGCATCCTCGATGGTTTTCTTGAGCGAAGCCGAGTCTGCCTCCTCGAGTGAGGCCTGGTCACGCAGGCGCGCGGCCCAATCAGATGCACGCTCCAGCAGGGCCGAATAGCGCTCGTGCATGGGATCGACACGCAGGCGCAGCAGCTCGAGCGAGCGCGAAGCCTGACGTGTTCCGCGGATACGGCGGTCAATGCCCTCCAGGCGATGCTCCAGATCGGGCACGCGGCCCTTCAGCGAACGCAGGCGCTCGCTCGTCTGGGCCAGGCGCACCTTGGCATCGGCGAGCTTACCGGCTGCCTCGGAATCGTCACGGCGCACGCGATCGAGCTCGTCGTTGGCTTCGGCAATCTGGAGACCCAGGTCGCTTGCCTGCGCGCGGGCCTCGTCGCGCGAACGGGTGAGCTCGTCAACGCGCGGGCGCGCGGCGCGAACGGCCTCGGCCGCCTGCTCGCGGCGCTTGGAGATGCGCGCACGCTCGACCTCGGCGTTGTTGGCGCTTTGCTCCAGGCGGCCAATCTCGGAGAGCAGCGAGCGACGCTCGCCCTCAAGACGGGCGATCTCGCCGGCGGCATCACCCTCGGCGGCACGCGCCTCCTCGACGGCCGCATTGGCCTCGATAACCTGGTTCGACACATGCTCAAAAACGGCAGCCAAATCGGGCTCCAGGCCTTCGAGCTCGCGAATGCGGCGCTTCCGCTCCAGGGCACCCGAGGCCTCGCCGGCATCGAGCCCCACGCGCACCAGGCCACCAAAGCTCACGCGAGCGCCATCGGGCGTCACATAGGTCACACCGTCAACGACTGGCGCCGCCAGCGCGGCAGCTAAGTCATCGACCACGTAATAGCCGCCGAGCAGTGCCTCGACAATCGGGCCATAACCGGCACGCACGGACAGGCGATCAACCAGACGCGAACCGGCAGCGCCCTCGGCAGCAGCAGAGCCGCTCACACCACGCGCCACCAGCAGTGCCTCGCCCGAGGCCTTCTTTTGGTCCAAAGCCGCACGACCGGCACGCTCAAGCGTGGCGGCGTCATCAAACAACAGGGCATCGATATCGCCGGCAAGCAGCTGCTCGACCAGGCCCTCAAGCTCACGCGGCGCCTCGAGCACGTCGCCCAGACGGCCCGTTACGTCATCGCCCAATGCCCCTACCAGACGGCTCACCAACGGCGAGCTATCGGCCATACGGGCATCGAGCTTCTTTTGGCTTGCAAGCTCAGAGCGCACCTCGGACAGCTTGTTGCGCGACTCGCTCTCACGGGCGCGCAAGTCCTTCAACGCCGCACGGGCGACCTCGGTGGCCTGGCGCGCATCGGCCTGGGCTTGGCGAGCCTGATCGAGCGCGCCGTCGAGCTCCTCGGCACGGTCGCGACGACTCTCGAGCGAGGCCGTGACCTCCTCGAGCTGCTCGTCAATCTGCTCCAGGCGCGAGGCATACATGTTGTCCTCGATCTCGGCATTGCTCAGCGAGTCTTTCACCTTGGCAAGCTCGAGCGCAGCCTTGTCGGCCACGCGCTGCACATCGCGTTGCTCGCGCGTAAGCTGCGAAATCTGATTGTCGAGCGCAACACGGCGCTCGTGGAGCTCGGCGGCGGCAGGGCCGGCGGCGTCAACGTCGTCCTGGGCCTGCATGTGCGCACCGGTCACTTCCTCTAGCTGGGCACGTGCATCCTCGAGCTCCTCGACCACGCGACGACGCTGATGCTCGGAGCTCGAAATCTGGCCGCGCATATCGGACAGGCGCGACACCATATTGTGGCCCTTTTCCTCGAGCAGGCGCATATCGGAGTTAATACGGCCGACCACATCTTGCATATGACGGCGCTGCTCGCCCAAGTCGCCCACAAACAGGCCCTTTTCCTCGAGCATCACCTGGAGCTTCTCGAGCTCGCGCTCCTTTTCGCCCAAGCGGTACTGCGCAAGCTCCAGCTCGGCGGCACCCTCTTTGGAACGGCTCTCCAGATCGTTCCACTGCGACTGCAGCGAACGAAGCTCGTCAACGGCCAGCATCTGCGTAAGCTCGTTCGCGCGCGAGGACAGCTCTTTGTACTTGCGCGCGCGATCGACCTGACGCTCCAACGGTCGCAGCTGACGGGCAATCTCCTTATTGATGTCGCGCGCACGGGTAAGGTGCTCGTCCATCGACTTAATCTTTTTGAGCGCACGCTCCTTACGGCGCTTGTGCTTGGAAATGCCAGCAGCCTCCTCGATAAGGACGCGGCGCTCCTCGGGACGGCTCTGCAAAATGGCATCGAGCTTGCCCTGGCTGATAATGGAATGCGTATCCTTACCCAAGCCCGAATCGTGCAAAATGTCCTGGATATCCATCAGGCGGCACGGACTCGAGTTGATGAGGTATTCGCTCTCGCCCGAACGATACATGCGGCGGGTGATGGCAACCTCATCAAAGTCGACAGGCAGCACATGGTCCGAGTTATCGAGCACCAGCGTGACCTCGGCAACGCCCACCGGCTTGCGCGCCGACGAGCCCGAGAAGATGACGTCCTCCATGGCCTGGCCGCGCAGCTGCTTGGCGCTCTGCTCACCCAGTACCCACAGAATCGAATCGGAGATATTCGATTTTCCCGAGCCGTTAGGACCGACGATGACGGTCAGGCCCGGCTCAAACGTCATATGGGCGCGGTCGGCAAACGACTTGAACCCTTTGAGCGTAAGGGACTTGAGATACACGGTTCCTCGCTTAAACGGGCTTCTTGTTGAGAATCACACCGTTGGTGGTGTAACCCATGCGGTCGAGCGCCTCGAGTGCAGCGGCTCCCTCGGCCTCTTTCTTAGAGGCGCCGGTGCCGCGGCCCTGACGGATACCGTCGACAAGCACCACGGCGGTAAAGGTGGGCGCATGTGCCGGGCCCTCGGAGCCTACCAGCTTGTATGCCGGGGGCTCGTGACCGTCTGCCTGCACGCACTCCTGCAAGAACGACTTGGGGTTCGCGGGGTGCTCGGCACGCTCGGAGGCCAAATGGGGCTTAAGCGTGCGGTGGATGAACTCCGCCGCCGCATCCCAGCCGGCATCGAGGTACAACGCACCCACGAGCGACTCATAGACGTTCTCGAGCGCCGAGTTAAGGCCGCGCGCGCCGGTACCGGTCTCGGAGGCGCCAAAGATGATGATGTCGTCGATGCCCAGCTCGTGCGAAACCTCGGACAGCGTGGCACCCGAAACAAGCGATACCTTCAGACGCGTGAGCTTGCCTTCATCGAACTCGGGATAAGACTCAAAGAGCGAACGGGCAACCACGGCGCCCAGAATGGAGTCACCCAAAAACTCAAGCCGCTCATAGCTGGCAGAGACCGGCTGCCCCTCTACTGCCGAGGGGTGGGTGAGCGCCGCGCGTAGCAGCACCTTGTTATTAAACTCATGGCCCAGGATTTCCTGAGCGCGCGTGAGTCGTTGAGATAAAGCCAAGACCTAGGCCTCCCTGGCGTTTTCGATAGCGTCGACGGCGTCGGCAACGGAGGTGAGCGACAACAGGGTCTCGTCATCGATCTCGAGGTCAAACTCGTCCTCGATGGCCGTCACCAGCTGCAGGCGCTCGAGCGAATTGGCATCGAGGTCGTCAAAAGTCGTCTCATCACTGATCTCGGCAACGTCGACGCCCAGCACGTCGGCAGCGACCTCGGCGATCTTGTCAAAGATTTCGGAGCGATCCATAGCGCATCCTCTCATAAGTCGTGGAATACAATGTGTCGCGCGGGCGGAAGCCGCATTGCAGCACGGCTCCGATTCTACCCCACGATGCATAGCTTGAGCCACGTAACGGAGCTCTTGCTAAACGATACCTTCCATGGAATTGGCAATGCTTTCGATAAGCCCGGCTCGAACGGCCTGAGCCGCGGCGAGCGTACCGTTCTTAACGGCTTCGGCCGACGTGGCGCCATGGCCAATCAAAACGACGCCGCGAAGGCCCAGCAGGATCGCGCCGCCCTTGGCATCACCCGAGAGCTTGGCTTTCATCTGGCGCATCTGCTTTTTGATGAGCAGCGCGGCGATCTTGGTACCGAGCGAAGACATAAAGGCGCCCTTGAGCTCTTGCAGCAAAAACTTGGCAGCGCCCTCGGTTGCCTTGAGCGCAATATTGCCCGACATGCCGTCGGCGACCACAACGTCAAAATTGCCCGACGTAAGATCGGTGCCCTCGCAGTTGCCCACAAAACCGGGGACCGCGGCTTTCATAGCCGGGAAGCACGCCTTGGTAAAGTTAGAACCCTTCTCGTCCTCGGTGCCGTTGCCAAGCAGGCCCACACGCGGATGTTCGATGCCCAGGACCACGCGGGCATAGGCTGCACCCATCTGGGCAAAGCGAACCATGTCGTCGACCTCGACATCGGGGTTGGCCCCCATGTCACACAGTACCGTAAGGCCACCGGCGCGGTTGGGCAGCGCATTGGTGAGGCATGGGCGCACCGGCTGCTTCTTGCCCTCTACCAAATATCTAAACGGCGTCACGTAGGCGGTGGCGGCAGCCGTCATGGCGCCGGTCGACCCCGCGGAGAAAAACGCGTCCGCGTTGCCCTTCTTAATAGCACGGCAGGCAAGCACGATCGAAGACTTACGCTTGGTCATCACGGCGCGGATGGGATCGTCGTCCATGGCGATGACATCGGGGGCCTCCAGAGCCTCCACGCGCGCGTGCGCCGCGGCAAAGGGGTTGACGATATCGGCGGGGCCAACAGCAATGACCTCGATATCGGGATCGGCGGCAAGCGCGGCCTCAATACCGTCGAGGACAACTTGGGGCTTCTCGTCTCCGCCCACAACGTCTACACAAACGCGAACGTTACTCATTTCAAGTGCTCCTTATACAAAAATGGCCGACTCATTGAGCCGGCCATTGTGGTTCCAGTTGGAACGGCATCGTATCCAGAGTATACAGTTACTCGGTAACGATAACCTCGCGGTCCTTGTAGAAACCGCAGCTGGGGCACACGTGGTGCGGGAGCTTGACAGCGCCGCAACGGGGGCACGTGGACTGAGCCGCAGCCGAGATCTTCATGTTAGCGGAACGACGGGTATGGGTACGGATACGACCCTGCTTTTGTTTAGGTACGGGCATAGTGACCTTCCTTATGAACTATCCAGTGTGGCGATTACGCGCAAGTAGCGATACTACCACATTTTTACTCATCAAGATTGAGATTCTTCAATGCTGCAAATGGATTTTCCGTGGCAGCGGCCCATTCGGCCTCGGCCTGGGCGGCGCAATCGCATTGCTCGACGTTGAGATTGATGCCGCAGGTGGGGCACAGGCCGCGGCAATCGGGCTTGCAGAGCACCACAAACGGCGTGTCCATGACAACGGCGTCGTTAATGGGCTCCCCCAGATCGACAATGCGGTCCTCGCCCAAAAGCTCGTAACCGTCCTCGTAGGCCTCGGGATCCTCGGGCTCATCAAAGAGGTAGAACTCCTCGATCTCGCCGGCGATATCAAACGAGGCGGGCTCAAGGCAGCGGTCGCATTCGCCGGTGGCGTGCGCTCGAACCATGCCGGAGAGCAGAACACCGGTGCCCGCATTGGTAAAAACCACGTCGTAAGCAATGCCGTCCTGCAGCTGGTACTCCTTCTCGCCCACCGTGTAGGTGGCGACATCGACCTTGCCGGTCAGCGGATACGAGTCTCCGGGAAACTCGAGCTGCTCGGAAAGATCGACGGTAACGCTCGGGAACTCAGCCATTACCACTGACCGTTCTGCTGGGCGGCACCCTCGTTGAGCTGCTGACGGCAACGGGTAACGGTGCCGGTCAGGCTCTTGAGGTTCTCCTCGAGGTGCGTAAAGACCTGCTCGGCATAATCCTCGGCCGCATAGCGCGTCTCGCGCTCGTACTGCTGGGCACGATCACGGATATCGTCGGCCTGCTGCTGCGCCAAGCGGACGATCTCCTGCTCACCGGCAATGGTGAGTGCCTGCTGCTGAGCATCGGCAATGATGGAATCGGCCTGAGCGGCGGCGGAAGCCATAAGCTCGTCGCGCTCCTTGAGGATGCGACGGGACTTCTGCCACTCCTCGGGATAGCTCATACGGATCTCGTCAAGGATGTTAAAGAAGACGTCGGCATCGATAACCTTCATCTGGGCATTCTTGCCGAACGGCGTCTTAGCCTCTTCGATGAGCCCCTCGAGCTCCTCGACAAGGCTCACGATCCTGTCGCCAGGAAAATTCTCGCCCGGCATCCGGTCTCCTTTCATAGGTAACATGTCATCGTGTTAGTTTACCACATGCCATCAGGCAATATGAAACGTCACGAAAAGCGATGTTTAAGCGCTTCGACCACATTGGGCGGCACAAACGTCGACACATCGCTTCCGAGCGATGCGATCTGACGAACCACCGAGCTCGAGATATAGCCGTACTGCGGCGCACTCATGACAAAAATGGACTCAAGCTCGTTGTCCAGGCGATAGTTGAGGTCCGCCTGCTGCAGCTCGTACTCAAAGTCGGTCATGGCGCGCAGGCCCTTGACCACAGCACCCGCACCCTGCTCACGGGCAAAATCGACCAACAGGCCGGTAAAGGGCAGTACCTCGACACCGTCAATATCGCCCAGGGCCTCGCGGGCCAACGCCACGCGCTCATCGAGCATAAAGGTGGTGCCCACGCCGTTTTTGCCCTGCGACTCCGCCACGGCGACAATCACGCTGGGAAAAATGCGGCGGGCGCGGCGGATTACATCGATGTGACCAAACGTGATGGGGTCAAACGTACCCGGAACGATCACGCGGTTGATAGTGTCATTCATGGGTATCCTCCAAAAGCACGTCCTCGTCATTATCGCTGTCATTAGCATGGTCGCACTCGTCCGCGGCCACCCAGCGCAGCAAGTCAACCGAGGTAATGCCGTAGCGTTTCTCTCGCACGGTCTCAAAACCAGCCGGATGAGCGCCCGCGTCGCTTGCGGCATGCTCAAACAGGGCAAAGGCCCCTGGTGCCAGCAAGCCCTGCTGGGCAAGATTGCGCAGCAGCTCCTCGACCGGCTCGGCACCAAAGGCATAGGGCGGATCGAGCAGGACCAGATCAAAGGGGCCGCCCGGAACACGGCCGCGCGAGGCGCTCGCCAACACATCGCCGGTAACGACGCGCCAACGCGAGCGGTCGCGACACAGCGACTCGATATTCTTAGTGATCAGTCGGGCGGCATTGCGATCGATCTCGAACGTGATGAGCGAGCGAGCGCCGCGCGAGAGCATCTCGATTCCCAGGGCACCGGAGCCGCCAAAGGCATCCAGCACGCGGACCTCGTCCAGATCGAAATCGAATGCCGACATGACCATGGACGCACATGCCTCGCGCACGCGGTCGGTCGTGGGACGGGTGACATCGCGCCCACGCGGCTCTTCGATCTTGCGGCCGCGCCATTCACCGCCGATGATTCTCATCCTCCGCTGACCTCCTTGAAGATATGTCGATAACGCGTGGCGACCGCATCGCGCAAGGGACGCGTCGCCACGGAGTCAAGGTTGCAAGCATACCGCAAGAGCTCGACCGCGTCCAAATGGGCCCATTCGATAAGATCCTCGTCGGCGTCCAGGTCCACAAAACGCAGGGTCACACCGCCATGTTGGCGATAACCCAAGATTTCGCCCTCGTGGCGCAAACGCAGGTCCATCTGCGCAAGTGCAAAACCGTCAGAGGTCTTTTCGAGCGCCCGCAGGCGGTCTTGCGCAGCAGACACACCGCCATTGCCCTTGGAATGCGTCATGACCAGGCACGTGCCCGACACGCTGCCGCGGCCCACGCGGCCTCTAAGCTGATGCAGGGCCGCCAAGCCAAAGCGCTCGCCGTTTTCGATAACCATGACGGTGGCGTTGGGCACGTCGACGCCCACCTCGACCACCGTAGTCGAGACGAGCACGTCGATCTCGCCGCGCTTAAAGGCGTCGATCACGCGGTCCTTCTCCCCCGCCGGCATGCGGCCGTGAAGACGCTCGACGGAAAGCCCCGGCAATGCCAGACGCAGGCGGTCGAGCTCGGTCGCGGTGTCGTGCAACGGCACGGGCACCGTCACGCGACCTTCATCGTCGCGAGCAATGCCGGGAACGTCTTCCAAATCGTCCGCGGAGTCACTCGGCTCCACAAGCGGGCAGATAACGTAAGCCTGCTGTCCTTGAGCATGCGCCTCGCGAATGGCACCGTAAGCCAAGTCGCGGCTCGACTCGGTGAGCACGCGCGTCGAGACGCCGGCCCCGGGAACGGGGCGATGACGAATGATGGACGTGTCCAGGTCGCCATAGACCGAAAGCGCCAGTGTGCGCGGAATAGGCGTGGCCGTCATAACGAGCAAGTCCGCACCTGGGCCTTTGGCACGCAGGGCATTGCGCTGCCCCACGCCAAACCGGTGCTGTTCGTCGATAACTACGAGTGAAAGATGTTTAAACGTTACGTTATCCGAAAGGACCGCATGGGTACCAAAGAGCACATCGAGCTCACCAGACTGCAGCTGTGCATGGATGCGCTCGCGCTCGGCGGCCGGGGTAGCACCCGTCAGGAGCGCCCAGGACATACCGGCCTGCGAGAGCAAAGGGCCGGTCTTATCGGCATATTGACGCGCCAGCACGCCCGTGGGTGCCATGACGCAGGACTGGGTACCCGAATCGGCCGCGACTGCCAGCGCGCAGGCGGCGACGGCGGTCTTGCCGGTACCGACATCGCCCAGCAGCAAGCGGTTCATCACGTGGTCGCCATCGCACATGTCATGCAGGATGTCTTGGAACGCGGCCTCCTGCTCGTCGCTCAGCGAAAACGGCAGGGCCCGCCTAAGCGCCGTCAAATGACCACCCGCGGTATGGGTGTAGGGAACCACCTCGACCATACCGCCGTCGTTGCGCAGACGAAGCGCCAGCTGAAGATAGAGGCATTCCTCATAGGCAAGCCGTGCGCGCGCGATATCGCGCTCGGCCATACTTGAGGGAAAGTGAATCGAACGCAGCGCACGGGCGCTGCTCATAAGGCGGCGCTTGGCGCGCAGGGGCGCGGGAATCGGGTCGAAGGGATTGCCGACAATCTCGAGCGCGCCGCTCACGATACGGCGCATCCAAGCCTGGCTCACACCGTCGCTCACATAGTGAACCGGAAGGATGGTGCCCGCGGCACGCCCGTCCTCGAGCTTTTCGAAATGCGGCGAGGCCATCTGCTTAAAGCCATAGGCAAATTCGACCTTACCCATCACGGCCAGGCGGTCGCCCTGCTTGAGCTGCTGGGCAATCCAGGGCTGGCGGAAAAAAGCGACTTGCAGCACGCCCGTCTCGTCCACAAGCGAGACCTCGGTAACCTGCATACGCGGGCGGGGCTGCTTTTGAACGATACGATCAACCGTGGCGACGATCGTGCACACCGTACCGATAGGCGCCATCTCGATGGACCAGGAGCGTGTAAAGTCCAGATATCGATGAGGGATATGGAGAAGGAGGTCCCCCACCGTCCTAATTCCCAGACGGCGAAGGGCCTCCTCACGTTTACCCGAAACATATTTGAGTCGCGCGATATCCTCGTCGAGCGCATTGCTCTGGGCAAAGCGCTCCGAGACGCACGGCACGGAGCACAGCTCGGACATGGGCAGATGCCTACTCGATCGAGAAGATCACGGGATAGAGCGGCTGCTCGCCACGATGGGCGTCAATCTCCAGGTCGGGCTGAGCCTCCTCGATGGCGTCGACGATCTCCTGGAAGGCCTCATCGGACAGCTCCTCGCCGGCCAGAATCGTCAGCGCGTCGCCCTCCTCTTCCTCCTGCATGCGGTTGATGCAGTCGAGCGTGACCTGCTTCACATCGGAGCCGACCACGTCGATGGAGCCGGCAATGATACCCATGACGTCACCGGAGTGAATCGGCGAGCCGTCAGAGGCGCTGGAATCGCGCACGGCACGGGTGACCTCGCCATCGCGAACCTCGCTGATGGCATCGACCATGGCGGCAACGGCGTCCTCGAGCTCGGAATCGGGCAGCACCGCGAACAGAGCGGAGAACGCCTGCGGAACGGTCTTGGTGGGAACCACGGCGACCTTTTTGTCGGTGCAGGCAGAAGCAGCAGCCTCGGCAGCCATACGGATATTGCCGTTATTGGGCAGGATGATGACCGAAGTCGCGTTGACCTGGTCCACCGCGCCCAGCAGGTCGGCGGTCGAGGGGTTCATGGTCTGGCCACCCGAAACGACTACGTCGACGCCGAGGGACTTGAGGATGTCGGCCTCACCGGAACCGGCGGCAACGGCGACAAAACCCAGGGCCTTGGCGGGCTCGGCGGCCTTTTGCTGGTCCTCGTGGATCTTAGCGGTACGGTCGTGGGCCTCCATCTCCATGTTGTGGATAAAGACCTCGTAGATCTGGCCAAGCTGCAGCATGTGCTCGAGCACCAGGTTGGGGGTGTTGGAGTGCACGTGGATCTTGTAGTCGGGGTAGGCGCCCACGAGCAGCTCGCAGTCGCCCATGGAACCCAGGAACTTAAGGCACTCGTCCTCGTCAAACGGGGCGTCGGCCTTAAAGAGGAACTCGTTGCAGTAGCGGAACTCCGAGCCCTCCCAGTCGTCGTTGGCCTCGATCTCGACGCGACCGAGGGCCGCATCGCGGGCAGAGCCAGCGGAATCAAACGTGGTGGAGAAATCCTCGACAACGGTGCTGCGGCCCAGAGCAGCGGCAACGAAGTTTTCCAGGAAGATGGCGAAGCCAAAGGCGCCGGAGTCGACCACGCCGTTCTCCTTCAGAACGGGCAGCAGGTCGGGCGTGCGAGCCACAGACTGATAGGCCTCGACGACGATGGCGTCGAGCGCGTCCTCGGCCGAGAACTTCTTCTTCTCGCACTCGTCGGCCTTGGTCGAGACGTCGCGCAGGACCGTAAGAATCGTGCCCTCGATGGGCTTGCGGACGGCCTGGAAGGCGACCTTGACGGCGCGACGGAAAGCATGCGCGATGTCGGCAGACGTGATGGGCTCATCGGCAGAGACGAGACCCTCGGCCACGCCGCGCAGGATCTGCGAGGTGATAACGCCGGAGTTGCCGCGGGCGCCCATGAGGGAGCCGTGGGTGATGGCGCCGGCGATGGCCTCCATATCGGCATCGGCGGGAAGGGCAGAAAGCTCCTTAGTCACCGAGGCGAGCGTGAGCGACATGTTGGTGCCGGTGTCGCCGTCGGGCACGGGAAAGACGTTGAGTTTATTGATCTCCTCGGCCTTGTCGGAAACGGCAGCCGCAGCGATCGGAAAACAGGTGCGAATGGTCTTTACAATCATGAGTATTTGAATCTCCGTTTTCGGATGCTAGTTCAGACGGCTCTTGAGCGCGTCGATGTGAATGCCGATCTTAAGGCTGGCGGGATCGATCTGGGCGATCTCCTGCAGGGTGAAGGCAACGGAGCTCGAAAGATTGTGGCAGACGGACTTCATGTTGACGCCGTTCTCGAGCACGACGTGAAGGTCGACCGTAAGGCCGTTCTCGTCGGCGGAGACAAGCACGCCCTTGCGGAGGCGCTGACCGGCAAGCAGGCGCACGCTCTCGGCGCCCTGGAGCTGCTCGGCCATACCGACGACGCCATAGCACGTCATCGCGGCATAACCGGCAATATCGGCAATAACGTCGTTCGAGACGCTCAGGCTGCCGTTAATGGTCTCAGACACAAGAATCTCCTTATCTGGTGCTCGCGGCACCATGTCGTGGGAGCAATCATTGCAATATTCTACAACGACCGCGCCATGTTGAGGTGGTGGGTCGCGGGATTACATCCTCGACACGAAATGTTGATATGGCAACGTTTGTGTTAAGCAATCGCAGTATGAAAAAACCCGCCGCAAAAGCGACGGGTTTTACAATCTGGCTCCCCGGGTAGGACTCGAACCTACAACAGCGCGGTTAACAGCCGCGTGCTCTACCATTGAGCTACCGAGGAATTTAAAGCCCAGCAGATTGGGCTGAGAAATTCTGGCTCCCCGGGTAGGACTCGAACCTACAACAGCGCGGTTAACAGCCGCGTGCTCTACCATTGAGCTACCGAGGAATAGGTGCATGCTCTCAAGCAACGAAGTTTATTATACGGACGAATCAGCTCAGGGCAAGAACTTTTTTGAGAAATTTTCCGACCCAGTCATTGAGGACGTTCTTAAACGACTAGTCAATCAAGAACGTCCCCAACGACTAATCAACCAGACGCCCAGGGTAGTCTTTTTGGGACGGGGCTTTTTTAGCTACCCAATCGGGGGCCTTTAAAGCTTGAGCCGCTCATTGAGATAGGGCAGCTAAAAAAAGCCCCGTCCCAAAAAGACTACCCGTGCCCCAACTGCCGGCCCTTGTTACATGAAAGCGCCCTCAAGCGGATGTGCTTGAGGGCGCTTCTTGCTTGACTAGCTTTCGATATAGTCTTTGAGCTTGCTGGAGCGGCTGGGGTGGCGGAGCTTGGCCAGGGTCTTGGACTCGATCTGGCGGATGCGCTCGCGCGTGACACCAAACTCGCGGCCGACTTCCTCGAGCGTGCGGGGATGTCCGTCGACAAGTCCAAAGCGCAGCTCAATAACCTTGCGCTCACGATCGGCAAGCGAGTCGAGCACCTGGGTGAGCTGCTCCTGCAGCATGGAGAAGCTGGCGGCATCGGGCGGAACGATGGCCTGGGAGTCCTCGATAAAGTCGCCCAGCTGGGAATCCTCTTCCTCGCCGATAGGAGTCTCGAGCGACACGGGCTCCTGCGAGATCTTCTGAATCTCGCGGACGCGGTCGGCACTCATGTCCATCTCGGCACCGATCTCCTCGGGGGTCGGGTCGCGACCCAGATCCTGGAGGAGCTGGCGCTGCACGCGGACAAGCTTGTTGATGGTCTCGACCATGTGCACGGGAATACGGATGGTTCGGGCCTGGTCGGCGATAGCGCGCGTGATGGCCTGACGGATCCACCACGTGGCGTACGTGGAGAACTTGAAGCCCTTCTGGTAGTCGAACTTCTCGACGGCGCGGATCAGACCGAGGTTGCCCTCCTGGATCAGATCCAGGAACAGCATGCCGCGACCTACGTAGCGCTTGGCGATGGAGACGACCAGACGGAGGTTGGCGCTGATGAGCGCCTGCTTGGCCTCGAGGCCCACGTTCTCGATACGAGTCAGACGACGCATCTCGGCGCGGGTGAGCTCAATCTCGCCCGCCTCGGCGGCCTCGAGCTTCTCGGTGGCCTCGAGACCGGCCTCGATCTTCATGGCCAGATCGACCTCTTCGGAGGCGGTCAGCAGGTCGACTTTGCCGATCTCCTTAAGGTACATACGAACCGGGTCACCGGTCAGCATCACCGTGGAGGCATCGATGCCACGCACGCGAGAACGCGAACGGGATGTGCGGACGGTGCGCTTCTTTTTGCTCTTGCAAGAACCCATCTCGGCATCGGCCTGACGGGCCATCTTAAGCTCATGATCGTCGAGCGAGCCGGAATCGTGCTCCTCGTCGTCATCGAAATCGTCGGTATCGTTATCGTTATCGTCATCGTCGACGTCCATGGGGGCGTCGTCGTTTCCGCTCGCGGAGATAATCTGGATGCCGCTGTTGCGCAGCGCGGAATAGACCGCGTTGAGCTGCTCGTCAGAAACATCGATATCCTTCAGGACGACCTGGATCTCGTCCTCGGTTACCGAAGTCCTGTTTGAGCCGTTGCCCATGAGCTTAGCAACGTAGGATTCCAGCCCAGTACCCGTGCTCTCAGTCTTATTTGGCACAGATTCTCCCTTCGTAGTCCACAGGACACATTACTTTAGCACACACTTACACGTCTATACCCAAAATTCAGACTGGATATAGCAGATAACATGCCGATTGACCACAACATCTAGGCCTGATCGGGACCCGCAGTCTCCAAACCAATCAACCGGAACGGATCGGCCACGCCGCCAATCGACTTCTGGAGCTCGCGCTGGCGCAAAGAATCCTGCGCGGCCTGCATGGTCAATGCACGGCGCGCGTCATCGTCGAGCGACCGGTCCTGGCGCAGCTTGGCCTGAGCAGCCCGCATACGGCGCTTGATGGTGTAAAGCTCAAGCGTATCGAGCATAAAGACGATGTTCGTCTCGGTGGGGTGCTTGCTCGTCGCCGAGATGCGCCCGGCGCTGACGAGCGAAGCCGCCTCGGGACACACCGCGCGCGCGGCGTCCATGCACGCCGCGGGATCGGTGCCCGGCGGCGTCGCGAGCACGGCCCACGCGATGGACTCGTGACGGGGGTCTACCCACTCGATCGAGCAGATGCGATCGGCGTACGTGCGGAATAGATCGGGGTAGCTGGTGAGCATCGTCAACAGCTCGCGCTCCCCCGCCAGAGACTTCCGCTCCAGATCGGTCAGCACGATCGACGTCGCCGGAACGGAAGCGGTCGAAGCAGACCCCGCGGGCGCCGCGTCCATGCCAGCAGGCACATCGATCGGCGGCATATCGTCGACGACCTCGACCGGCGCGGCCCCGTAGGCCTCGAGCGGCACATAGTCGTACGGTTCCTCCTCGACCGGTGTGGATACCGGCGGCGTCGCCCCCGACGCCCAGGCGCCGCGAGATGCCCCCTGCGGACCGGACGCCCGACCGCCCGCGCTGCCTGCGCGCTCGGCCTGTGCCCGCTGGCGCTCGTAGTTCTGCTCGCGACGACGCTCGGCGTCCTCGCGTTTGGCGACATCGCGAAACACACGGCCCGAACTCGAGCGCACCGTCTCCAAATCCAGGCCCAGAAGGTCGGCGATCTGGATAAAGTACGTATCGATCATGTAGCTATCGCGCAGCGGATAGATGAGCGTCAGCGCATCCTCGAGCGCCTTGGCGCGACCGCCCGGCGTGGTAATGTCGCTCGACTCCTGCAGTGAGCGGTACACAAAGTCCATGAGGGGCTCGGCGGCGTCGATACGCGCCTGCAGTGCCTCGCCACCATGCGCCGTGACGAACTCCATAGGGTCGTTGCCGTCGGGAAGCACCACGCAGCGCAGGTCCATCGAGTCCTGCTCGATAAACTGAATCGCGCGGCGCGCGGCCTTTTGACCGGCGGCGTCACCATCGAACATATACACAATGCGCTTGGCAAAACGGGTGAGCGTCTTTACGTGATGTTCCGTCAGCGCCGTGCCCAGCGTGGCGACGACGTTTTTGATCCCCGCCTCCCAGCAGGCGATGCAGTCGGTATATCCCTCCACCACGATGGCGGTATCCTGCGCGACGATAAACTCCTTGGCCCAGTTAAAGCCGTAGAGGTTTCTCTTTTTATGAAACACGCTCGTCTCGGCGGTGTTGAGGTACTTGGGTTGGCCATCGCCCATAATACGACCGCCAAAAGCGATGTTATGACCCTGTTCGTCAAAGATGGGAAACATCACGCGGTCGTAAAAACGATCGGCGAGCTGTCCGCGCCCGCGGCTCACGGCCACGTTGGCGTCGATCATCTCCTGCGGGGTAAAGCCCTTCTGCGACAGATGGGCCACCAACATATTGCGACCCGGCGCAAAGCCCAGGCAGTAGCGACGGCAGACGTCGCCACCCATACCGCGGCTGGCAAAGTACTCGCGCGGACGGCTGTCCTTACCGCGCATGAGCATGGTGTGATAGAACTGGGCCGTCTCGGCGCACAGGTCATAGATGCGGGCGCGCTTGGTGCCGCGATCGCGCTGCGCGCCGGTATCGTGCAGCTCAATGCCGGCACGATCGGCCAGGTAGCGAATCGACTCGGGAAAGCTCAGGTTCTCGCGCTTCATGATGTAGGTGAAAACGTCGCCGCCCTCGCCACAGCCAAAGCAGTGCCACACCTGCGTAGCGGGGATAATGTGAAACGATGGGGTCTTTTCGCCATGGAAGGGGCAGCAACCCCAAAACTCATGGCCGCGGGGCTTGAGCTCAACCGTTTCCTGCACGATGGCAACCAGGTCGGACGCAGCGCGCACCTGGTCTTTCTCCTCATCGCTAATCACGGATGCTCACCCCCTGCTCACCCAAGTTATAACGGATATCGTCAATATTACCCTCGACGGTCGCGATAAGCTCGTCCAGCGAATCGAACACGCGCGAAGGACGCAGCCAACGCGTAAACGCCAACGAAACCGAACGTCCATACAGGTCGCCCGCATACCCGATCAAGTTGGCCTCGAGATGCGCCGAAGCGGCATCGTCGGCATACGTCGGCGGCAGGCCCACGTTGACGGCAGCGGGCCACACGGTATCGTCGACCAGCACAAGGCCCTCGTAGACGCCATCGGCAGGCAGCTGAATTCCGTTTGGCACCAACAGGTTTGCCGTAGGAAATCCCATATCGGAGCCCTCGTGGCGACCGCGAATCACGCCGCCGCGCACCATATAGGGACGGCCGAGTAGATCGGCTGCCAGCTCAACGTGGCCCAAGCTCAGCTCACGTCGAATGCGGGTGGCGCAGATAGCCTCGCCGGCCTCGCACAGCAAATTGTGCCCATACACGTCAACACCGCGCTCGACACCCCATGCCTGCATCTCGGCAACGCCCGAGGCACCGCCGCGGCCCAGCCTAAAATCACTGCCAACGCGAATGGAGCGAATGTCGACAACATGCGCCAACAGCTCGAGAAAGCCCACGTGGTCGAGCGACGCTACCGCAGGCGTAAAGGGAACAGCCACCACGGCATCGACCCCAGTCTGAGCCAGGGCATGCAGGCGGTCGGCCGTCGTCATCAATTTTTGAGCGGGCGCAGGGCTCACCACAACATCTGGATCAGGGTCAAACGTTACGACAACCGCTTTGCAGCCGTGGACGCGCGCATCGCGAATGACCGCGTCGATCAGCTCACGATGTCCCCTATGCACGCCATCGAACACGCCGATGGCAATCGAGGCGGCGCCCATAGACTCGCAGTCACCAAAAGCATCAGCCAAAACGATGCGGGCCTCCGCCGCCGCGCCCACAAAAAATGTGCGCGCGGGCTCGCGAGGGTCCAGCATCATCGAACACCGCCGATCGCCTGCGGAAAGACGTGCTCCATCACAAAGCGACCATCCTCGATACGAGCCAAAGCCTTGAGCCCGCCATCGAGCACCAGCGCAAACGGCGCTTTAGACACATCGAAGCCGGCGAGCGCGCGATCAATGGGAATACGACGACCGCACAGCAGATCTTCCGCAAGATTGCCCGGCAAGTCGACGCGCGTGGCGCCGAGGGCCGCAATGGGGTCCAAGGCAAAGCCGGCAGCAGACTCGGCAGAAAGCTCCTCGACCGCATGGCAGGCACCGATGGAGACAATGCCAGAAGCAGTACGGCGCAGCGCGGAAATATGCGCGGCACTATCGCAGGCACGACCCAGGTCGCGAGCGAGCGCACGGATATAGGTGCCCTTGCTCACCGAGAAGGCAACGGTCCAAATGCAGGAATCGCCCTCGCCACTCACGGCGATCAGGTCGGCAGAATATACCTCAACCGGGCGCGCAGGCAACTCAACGGCATTGCCCTCACGTGCAGACTTATAGGCGCGCACGCCGTTGACCGAAATAGCCGAAAACGCCGGCGGGACCTGCATCTGAGGGCCCAGCATGGCGCTCAAGCGCTCACGGGCATAGGCCGGATCGCGCAGATCAGGTGCAATGGCAACCGTACGGACGGCCTCGCCTTCCGCATCGTCGGTATTGGTCTCGGCGCCAAACGAGATATCGGCGACGTAGCTTTTGGTATCGAGGGTAAGCATGCCCAGCAGACGCGTAGCCTGGCCCACGCCCACCACCATGACACCCGACGCCATGGGGTCGAGCGTGCCGGCATGACCGACGCGCCGCTCATGGAGGGCGCGCCGGCACCGCGAAACCACGTCGTGGGACGTGCAGCCCACCGGTTTATCGACGGCGAGCAGCATATTCAATTGAGAAGGCGTGCGACGAGCCATGTACCATCCAAAAAGTTAGAGCTCGACGATCACCGAAGCGGGATCCTCCCCCACCAGCTCGGCCAGCATGGGAAGTGCCGCGGTGAGCGTCTCGAAAATCGTTCCGTTATTGGTAAAGCCGGCAGCAGCGTGATGTCCGCCTCCGCCAAAGTTGGCCGCAATCTCGGAGACATCCATGTCGCCCTTGGAGCGCAGGTTTCCGCGCACCTTGGTATCGCCCTCGATGCCCTTAAGGAACAGGCAGACCTCGACACCCATCACCGAGCGCACCACATCGACCAAGCCGTCGCACTCATCCGAGGTGACGCCACATTCCTTAAGGTCGCTTTCGTACGCGTAGCTATACGCCACGCGCCCGTGCGCGACCGTCTTGATGCGGCCCATGACGATGGACTTGAGGTGCAAGAACTCGACGCGCATGCTCTGATAGACCTCGAGCGCGACACGCGCCGGGTCGGCACCGTGCGCCACCAGGCGCGAAGCCGCATGGAACGCAGCGGCATCGGCATTCTGATACTGAAAACGACCGGTATCGGTAACCAGGCCACAGAGCAGACAGGTGGCGATGCGATCGCGAACGACAATGCCGCAATCATCCAAAAAGCGGTCGATGATCATGGCGCACGCCGCAGCATCGACACGCCTCAGGCTTACCTCGGCAAACTCCTCGCGCGCCGGATGGTGGTCAAAGCACACCACATGTTTGGAGCGGCGGAGCACGTCGGCCGAGTTGTTCAGACGCTCGACAACCGGCACATCCACCGAGATAAACAGGTCGGGGTCGCCCGTAAAGCTCGAAGCCGGCACCAGACGATCGGCGCCTTCCATAAAGCGGTAAATACGCGGAACGGGATCGTCGTCTGCGAGCAGCAGCGCGATGTCCTTGTCGGGGAACGCCTTCATGAGCGAGAGGCCCAGGCCCAACACGGAGCCCAGGGCATCGCCGTCGGGAGAGGTATGACCCGAGATCGCAATGAAGGACGCACCCTCGATAAGCTCGAGGATGCGTCGTTTAATATCTGCAGACTCGCACGAGACGAGGTCGGCGGAATTAGTCATCTAAAGCTGCCTCCTGGGCGGCATCCGCTATGGGATAGCCGTCCTCGTCCTTTTCGATCGCCAGCGTGGCCGGGACATTCTCCAGCGCACGCGTAATGCGCTCGGCCTCATCGGTCGAGCGATCGATGCGAAAATCGAGCTCGGGCGTGACGCGCCAGTCGAGCGAGCGAGCCAACAGGCTGCGAATGCGGCCCTTGGCGCTGGCGAGCGCCTCCATGACCTCATCGTAGCGGCTCGCATCGCACGACACGTACACGCGCGCGAACGAACGGTCCACCGCGACCTCGACCGCGGTCAGGGTGACCAGGTCGAGACGCGGATCGGAAACCTCAAAGAGAAGGATATAACCGAGCTTCTCGCGAAGCTGCTCGCCCAGACGGCGGGTTGCCTGCGTTTGCTTCATAGCGCTACCCCCTACTCGGTACGGGCAACCTGGTCGATACGGTAACCCTCGATCTGGTCGCCGGGCTTGATGTCCTGGAAGTTCTCCAGGCCAATGCCGCCCTCGGAACCGCTCTTGAGGCTCTTGGCCTCGTCCTTGTAGTGGCGCATCGAGGCGATCTTACCGTTAAAGACAACGATGCCGTCGCGCACCAGGCGCACGGAATCGGTCGCGGCGATCTCGCCCTCCTCGACGCGGACACCGGCGGCGATACCGACTTTGGGCACCTTAAAGGTGTCCAGGACGGTCGCGGTACCCGTGGAGACCTCGACCTCGGTGGGCTTGAGCATGCCGATACGGGCAGCGTCGAGCTCCTCGAGGCACTTGTAGATAACGTCGTAGCAACGAATCTCGACGCCCTCGCGCTCGGCAGCGGAGCGGGCCTTACCGTCGGGACGCACGCCAAAGCCAATGATGATGGCGTTGGAGGCGTCGGCCAGGACGACGTCGGTCTCGTTGATGGCACCGACCGCGGAGTGGATCGTGTTGATGCGGACCTCGGACTGATCCATCTTGTCGAGCGAGTCCTGAAGGGCCTCGATGGAGCCCTGGACGTCGGCCTTGATGATCAGGTTGAGCTCCTTGACCTCGGCGTCGGCGATGGTCTCGAAGAGGTTCTCGAGCGTGACGTGCTTCACGCGGCTCTGCTCCTCGATGCGGGCCTTGAGCGAGCGCTCATCGGCCAGGGCGCGCGCCTCGCGCTCGTCCTCGAACACGCGGAACTCGTCACCGGCGTTGGGGACGGACTGCAGGCCCAGGATCTCGACGGCGTCGGAGGGACCGGCCTCGGTGACGGCGCGGCCCTTGGGGTCGAGCATGGCGCGAACGCGGCCATAGGTAAGGCCGGCGACCAGCGTATCGCCCACGTGCAGGGTACCGCGGGTCACGAGCACGGTAGCGACCGAGCCGCGGCCCTTGTCGAGCTTGGCCTCGAGGACGTTGCCCGAAGCGAAGGTATCGGGGTTGGCCTTGAGCTCGAGCACGTCGGCCTGGAGCAGCACGGTCTCCAGAAGGTCGTCGATACCGATCTTCTGCTTGGCCGAGATGTTGACGAACATGTTCTGTCCGCCCCACTCCTCGGGGATGACGCCGTACTCGGTGAGTTCCTGGCGCACGCGGTCGGGGTTGGCGCCGGGCTTATCGATCTTGTTGACGGCGACGACGATGGGAACGCCGGCGGCCTTGGCGTGGTTGATCGACTCGACCGTCTGGGGCATGACGCCGTCGTCGGCGGCGACGATCAGGATGACGATGTCGGTCACCTTGGCGCCACGGGCACGCATGGCCGTAAAGGTAGCGTGGCCCGGGGTATCGATGAAGGTGATCTTGCGGTCGTTGATCATGACCTGCGATGCGCCGATGGCCTGGGTAATGCCGCCAGCCTCGCCGGCAGCAACGCCGGTGTGGCGGATGGCGTCGAGCAGGCTCGTCTTGCCGTGGTCGACGTGACCCATGACGGTGACGACCGGGGCGCGGGGCTTAAGGTCGGCGGGATCGTCGTAGAACGAGAAGGTGTTCTCCTCCTCGGGGGTGATGATCCTGATCTGACGGCCCAAGTCGTCGGCAACGAGCTCGACAAGGTCGTCGGACATGGACTGCGTCATGGTAAGCGGCGTGCCCAGCAGGAATAGGCGCTTGATGATGTCGTTGGCCGGAACGTCGAGCGCCTCGGCAAGCTCCTGGACGGTAACGCCCTGGGAGACCTTGATGGCGTCGAGCTCCTCGGGGTTCACGCCCTGGGCCAGCGCCTCCTCAATCTTGCGCTCCTCCTGAGCCCTAGCGGCCTCGCGCTCGCGCTTCTCCTTGCGCTTCTTGCGGCGACCGGTGGACTCGCGAGAGGCCTCCTCGACGGCGGCACGGGCCTCCTCGAGAACCTTCTCGCGGCTGTACTCCTCGGCCTCGCGCGCCATGCGGCTGTAGTGGTCCTCTTCGCTGTTGTGACCACCCTTGCGCTTCTTGCCCTTGCCCTGCTTATCGGGGTTGGGGAAATCCATGCCGGCAGCGACATTGTTGCTGGCATTGGTGCGATGGCTGTGCGGGCGGCTCTCGGAGGCGTTGCGGTCGTTGCGACGGCCGCCACGACGATCGTTGTTGCCGCCGCGACGGTTGCCGCGCTCGGCCTTGGCCTTGTCCTCGGCGTCCTTCTTCTCCTTGAGCACGGTCTCCTGTGCGGCGATCTGATCGAGCAGCGAACGGAAGCGCGAACCGGAGTCGGAAGCGGGAACGGCGCGGCGCTGGGCCTCGCGAGCAGCCTCCTCCTTTTCGCGGGCAAGGCGCTCCTGCTCGGCCTTCTTCTTGGCCTCGGCCTCGGCACGGGCTGCCTCCTCGGCGGCCTGGGCGGCGGCAAACTGGCGGCGCTCCTCCTCGCGTGCCTTCTCGGCGGCGATGCGCTCGCGCTCGGCCTCGGCGGCACGCGCTGCCTCCTCGGCGGCGGCAGCCTCCTCCTCGGCCTGCTTGGCGGCCTCGACTTCCTGGGCGCGGGCCTCGATCACCGAGGCAAGCTGCTTGCGGACCATGGCAACATAAGCGTCCTCCAGGGCGGAGGAAGCAGACTTAGCGGGAATCTTCATTTCGGCGAGGTGACCCATCAGTTCCTTGGAGGTCATGCCGAACTCTTTGGCCAGGGTGGACACACGGACTTTTGCCATATGACTTCACCTACCCTTTCTGGCACCTTGGGTGCCTAGAGACTGAACGAGCGTGGGATGTGCGCCGGAACCTGTCCAGCGCAACCGCGCGCTAGATCAGGTCCTCCGCATCATCGAAGGCGTCGGTGTCGTGGACACCGCAGAAACGGGAACCGGGACGGGCCTGGTTGCGGCACTGGATGCCGTCCTCGGACACGTACTCGCAGCGACGGGCGTCGTCATCCTCCTCGTCACCGATCAGGTCGGCGGCAGGCTCCTCGTGAACGGGAACGTTCTTGAGGATGTCGGCGGCAAGGGTCTCGGACTTAATGTCGATGTGCCAGCCGGTCAGGCGTGCGGCCAGGCGGGCGTTCTGGCCCTCCTTGCCGATGGCGAGCGAAAGCTGGTCGTCGGGCACGATGACGCCGGCATAGGCCTTCTCCTCGTCGATAAGGACGCGAGTGACCTTGGCAGGCGACAGGGCGTTGGCGACGTAGACGGCCGGATCGGCATCCCACAGGATGACGTCGACGCGCTCACCGCGCAGCTCACCCACGACGGCGCGCACACGGCTGCCCTTGGGACCGACGCAGGCGCCCACGGGATCCAGGCGGTCATCGAGCGAGTGGACGGCGACCTTGGAGCGCTGGCCGGGCTCGCGGGCGATCGACTTGATCTGGACGGTGCCCTCGTAGATCTCGGGCACCTCCTGCTCAAACAGACGACGCATAAGCTCGGGGTGGGTACGCGAGATAACGATCGGCGGACGGCTGTGCTCGCCGCGAACCGGCGGAAGCGTGGAGTTGGGGTCGCGAACGTCAATGATCACGGCCTTGATGTGCTGGTTGTGCAGATAGCGCTCGCCCATGGGGCGCTCGTTGCGCTCGTTCTCGTAGCGGCGCTGATCAAAGTGCGGAAGCTCGGCCTCGACGCCTTCGCGGATCTTGACGATCGTAAAGTCGGGTGTGGACTGCAGTACGGTACCGCTGATGAGGTCGCCGATACGGCCGGAGAACTCCTCGTAGATCTGCTCGCGGGCGGAGTTGCGCACGATGGCGTTGATCTCGGCCTTGGCGTGCTGGGCGGCGATGCGGCTGGTGTTCTTGGGGGTGACGTCGATCTCCTCGAACTCGGTGAAGTTGCCCTCCTCGTCCATGGAATCGTCGATCGGCTCCAGGCGGTAGACATAGATCTTGCCGGTGGTGCGGTCGATGGTCACCTTGGCGCCCCACTCAAGATGCAGGATCTCGGCATAGCTCTTGGCGAGCGACTGCTCCAGGCGGTCGATCAGGTAGAGCTGGTCGATGTGCTTCTCCTGGCAAAGCTCCATCAGGGCGGACATCATGTCGGATGCTGCCATGTTAGTTTCCTTCCTTCGCGGGCTTGAAGTCATAGACGGGCTTCAACTTGCACTTTTTAACATCGGAATAATCGAGGGTGACAGACTCGCCGTCCTCGAGCTCGAGGGTTACGTTGGTCTCGGTCGCGGCGGCAATCTTGCCGGAGTACTTGCGACGGCCCTCGGTGGCGGTGGAGGAAAGCTCGCAGTCCTCGCCCACAAAGCGGGCAAAGTCACGCGGACGGCGCAGCGGGCGCGCCATACCCGGGCTCGACACCTCGAGCGTATAGCTCGAAGAGATGGGGTCGAGCTCCTCAATCACGTCGCCGACCCACTTGGTGTTGGCCGTGACGTCGTTGAGCGACAGGCTCTGACCCTCGGCACCCTCGATACGCACACGCACGCAGGGGGCCTTGGTAGCACCCACGAGCTCAACGTCGACAATATCGACATCGTGCTGGGGTGCGACGGCCTCGAGCGCGTCGATGATTGCCTGCTCGGTCTTGGTCTTGACCATTGCGGCACCTCCATCCATACAAAAAAGAAGCGGAGCCGAAACCCCACTTCTTTCAATTACAACTTCATTAGCAAGCAAACTATACCAATACCTGCGAAAACGTGCAACCACAACACAAACCCGCAGGTCAGCGTGAGCACAGGTTCTCCACAAGAAATGGATAATTGGGTGTAGTCGCAAGTATCCATATCCAAAAAGAGGGACGACCCAGCCGGATCGTCCCTCGTCTATTGTGCATCAACTATATGCGCGAGGTTTACTTAACCACCAGGTTGACCAGCTTGCCGGGCACGCAGATGGCCTTGACGACCGTCTTGCCCTCGAGCCACTTGGCAACAGCGGCCTCGGCGGCAGCCTGCATCTCCTCGTTGGAGGCATCGCGGGCCACATCGATGCGGCCGCGGACCTTACCGAGCACCTGGACGACGATCTGCACCGTGTCCTCGATGGACTCGGCCAGATCAAACTCGGGCCAGGCGGCGGTGTAGGCGTTGCCCTCGCAGCCGAGTGCCTCGTGCCACAGCTCGTCGGCCCAGAACGGGCAGATGGGGGCAAGGACGCTCACGATGTCCTTGGCCACGCCGTAGCACAGTGCCTTGTCGCGCGATGCGCCCTCGGTGGCGTTGAGGTAGGCGCTCGCTGCGTTGACGAGCTCCATGACGGCCGAGATCGCGGTGTTAAACTGGCCGCGATCGAAGTCCTCGGTGCACTTGGCGATGGTGCGGTGACGCTCGCGATAGAGCTTCATCGCGGTCTCGTCGAGCACGGACTTGTCGAAGGCAACGTTGGCATCACCCGACTGGACAAGCTGCCACACGATACGCCAGGCGCGCTTGATAAAGCGGTTGGCGCCCTCGACGGCCTTGGGATCCCAGTCAAAGTCCTTCTCGGGCGGGGCGATAAACAGGATCGCCAAACGCATGGTGTCGGCGCCGTAGGGCTCGATAACCGAGCTCGGAGGCACGACGTTGCCCTTGGACTTGGACATGGTGTCGCCGTTCTCGTCCTTAACCATGCCCTGGCACAGCAGGTTGGTAAAGGGCTCGTCAACGCTCAGCAGACCCAGGTCGCGCAGTGCCTTGGTAAAGAAGCGGCTGTAGAGCAGGTGCAAAATGGCGTGCTCGATGCCGCCGATGTAGTTATCGACGGGCATCCAACGGTCTGCCGCCTCGCGGGAGAAGGGCAGCTCGGTGTTGTGCGGGTCGGTATAGCGCAGGTAATACCAACTGGAGCAGGTGAAGGTGTCCATGGTATCGGTCTCGCGCTTGGCCGGGCGGCCGCAGACCGGGCAGGTGGTCTCGTAGAAGTCCTTGCACTCGGCGAGGGTCTCGCCGGCGCCCAGGTCCAGGTTCTCGGGCAGCGTCACCGGCAGCTGGTCCTCGGGCACGGGCACAATGCCGCAGTGCTCGCAATGGATGGCCGGGATGGGGTTGCCCCAATAGCGCTGACGGCTGATGAGCCAGTCGCGCAGGCGGAACTCGACCTTGCGACGACCGCAGCCCATGGCCTCGAGGTCGGCCACGATGGCAGCCTCGCCCTCGGAGTGCTTACCGCCGCGCATGCCGGTGTACTTGCCGGACTGGACGAGCGTGCCCTCGGCAGCGTGGGCGCAATCCCAGTCGACGGTCTCGGCATGGAAGGTATCGATGGTCTCGCCACTGGCCTCGACGGCAGCGCGGTCGTCATCGTCCAGGATGATCGGGACGATCGGGAGGTCGTACTTGCGGGCAAACTCAAAGTCGCGCTGGTCGCCGCAGGGAACGGCCATGACGGCGCCGGTGCCGTAATCGGCAACGACATAGTCGGCAACCCACACGGGAACCTTCTCGCCGTTGACGGGGTTAACCACGTAGCGGCCCGTAAAGGCACCGTGCTTCTCGAGGGTGCCCTGGGCACGCTCGACAGCAGAGATATGCTTGGAGTCCTCGACGATCTTGGTCACGGCCTCCTCGTACTCCGTGCCCTCGACGAGCTCGTGCAGACGAGCGTACTCGGGAGCCAGGACAAAGAAGGAGACGCCAAAGAGCGTGTCGGCACGCGTGGTGAAGACGGTGATCTTGCCCTCGTCGCCCTCGATGGGATCGCCGTTGGCATCACACAGGGTAAAGTCGACCTCGGCGCCCTCGGAGCGGCCGATCCAGTTGGCCTGCATCTGCTTAACGCGCTCGGGCCAGCCGGGGAGCTTCTCCAGATCGTCGAGCAGCTCCTGGGAGTACTCGGTAATCTTGTAGTACCACTGCTCAAGGTCGCGCTTCTCGGGCTCGGTGCCGCAGCGCCAGCACTTGCCCTCGGTAACCTGCTCGTTGGCCAGAACGGTCTTACAGTTGGGGCACCAGTTGACCGGGTTCTTCTTGCGGTAGACCAGGCCCTTTTCCCACATCTTCTCAAAGATCCACTGACCCCAGCGGTAGTAGTCGGGGCTGCAGGTCTTGACCATGCGATCCAGATCGTAGGAGAAGCCCATGCGCTTCATCGTGGCGAGCGCCTGGTCCATGTTCTTATACGTCCAGGCGGCAGCCTGCGTGTTGTGCTTGATGGCGGCGTTCTCGGCGGGCAGGCCAAAGGCGTCAAAGCCAATGGGATGCAGCACGTCAAAGCCGCGCATGCGGGCCTGACGGGCCATGGCATCGCCGATGGTATAGTTGCGCGCGTGGCCCATGTGCAGGTCGCCCGAAGGATACGGGAACATCTCGAGCACATACTTCTTGGGCTTGCTGGCATCGGTGTCGACGGCAAAGAGGTTGGAGTCCTCCCAGGCCTTCATCCACTTGGACTCAATGGCCTGCGCGTCGTAGGCAGGGATCTCGTCCTTATGATCTGTGCAATCGCACATATCAGCTCCTTTAATCTTAGCTGGGGTCAGTCGGCTTGGCTTTATTCGCTACTGCGGACAGTCCTGCGCAAGACGAAGAGCACATTAAGTGCTCTTCTTTGCGTGCGGAACTTGTAGCGAACAAAGCCAAGCCGACCGACCCTAAGGTTAACTTGACTGATGATAGCAAATACGACAAGCGAGATGCCTACGACTTGCAGGCATCTCGCTTTATCTTAATAACGTGGTTGGAACTCAACCTTTATGTGCGGCTCTTATCCTATCGATAAGACACAGACTGCTGCGAATCCTTGACGACTACGTCGTGGGCGCCGCCTTCGACGATCGAGGTCGAGCTCACCAGGGTCAGGCGTGCCTTTTTCTGGAGCTCGGGGATCGAGAGGGCACCGCAGTTGCACATCGTGGACTTGATCTTGTAGAGCGTGCCGCCCACGCCGTCCTTAAGGGAGCCGGCGTAGGGAACGTAGGAGTCGACGCCCTCGACGAAGCTGAGCTTCGCGGCGCCGCCCAGGTCGTAGCGCTGCCAGTTGCGGGCACGCGCAGAACCCTCGCCCCAGTACTCCTTCATGTACTGACCGTTGACGTTGACGCGCTCGGTCGGGCTCTCGTCAAAGCGGGCAAAGTAGCGGCCCAGCATCATAAAGTCGGCACCCATGGCAAGGGCGAGCGTCATGTGGTAGTCGTAGACGATACCGCCGTCGGAGCACACGGGCACGTAGACGCCGGTCTCCTCGTAGTACTCGTCGCGAGCGCGGCAGACGTCGATCAGCGCGGTGGCCTGGCCACGGCCGATACCCTTGGTCTCACGGGTGATGCAGATGGAACCGCCGCCGATACCCACCTTGATAAAGTCGGCACCGCAGTCGGCCAAAAAGCGGAAGCCCTCGGCGTCAACGACGTTGCCGGCACCGACCTTGACGTCCTCGCCGTAGTTGGCGCGGATCCACTCGATGGTGCGCTTCTGCCACTCGCTGAAGCCCTCGGAAGAGTCGATGCACAGGACATCGGCGCCGGCCTCGATGAGCAGCGGCACGCGCTCGGCATAGTCGCGGGTGTTGATGCCGGCGCCGACCATGTAGCGCTTGTCGCCGTCGAGCAGCTCGTTGGGGTTGGTCTTGTGGCTGTCGTAGTCCTTGCGGAAGACAATGCCCATAAGGTGATCGTTGTCGTCGACGATGGGCAGGGCGTTGAGCTTGTTGTCCCAGATGACGTCGTTGGCAACCTTGAGGCTGATGTTCTTGTCGCCCACGATGAGCTGCTCACGCGGGGTCATGAACTCGGAGACCTTCTTTTGGTGGTCATCGCGGCTGGGGCGATAGTCACGGCTGGTGACGATACCCAGGAGTTTGCCCTTGGGAGTGCCGTCGTCGGTGACCGGCATGGTGGAGTGACCGGTCTTCTCCTTGAGCTCGATGACCTGCTCCATGGTCATGTCGGGGGTCAGCGTGGAATCGGACTGAACGAAGCCGGCCTTGTGATCCTTGACGGCCTTGACCATGGCGGCCTCGGACTCGGGGGTCTGGGAACCGTAAATGAAGGACAGGCCACCCTCGGTAGCGAGCGCGACACCCATGTCGACGCCCGAGACGGACTGCATGATGGCGGAAACCATGGGGATGTTCAGGGTGATTGCCGGCTTCTCGCCGCGCTTAAAGCGGGTCAGCGGCGTCTTAAGAGAGACGTTGTTGGGGATGCACTGCGAGGACGAGTAACCAGGGACCAGCAGATACTCCGAAAACGTGTGGGACTCACCGGGAAAGAACGTAGCCATGTTTCTCCTTTTTCCATGCGACCGGTCGGCTGCAGGCCTCGTAGGACCCAGCCCAACCTTGGGCGCCCAATACTGGGGAAGTATCTTAACGCACTTTGACTGCTACAATGCATGATTTAAGAAGAGCACACGAGGGTTTGACGCAGGCTTTGCGTTTGCCCAGCAAACACTTTAGCGGAGAGACGTGGAGCGTATGGAGTACAAGACGACGGCGCGACTGGTCATTCGGTCGTGCGACAAGGATCTGCCGGGCGTGTTCGGCCACGGCTGCGTCTTACTGCTGCAGGGTATCGCCCGCGAACACTCAATCAACCGTGCCGCAAAGAGCATGGGCATGGCATATTCCAAGGCCTGGCGCATTGTAAACGAGGCCGAAGGGCAGCTGGGATGCAAACTCATCGAGCGCGACGGCGCCCGCGGATCCACCCTCACCCCCGCCGGCGAGCGAGCCATAGCGGCCTACGAGGAGCTGCAGGCCGACATAAACCAGGTCATAGCTGCCAAAGCCGACGTCCTCATCGCTACTATCAACACAGAGTAGACTTTTTGGAACTGATTTTTAGTCCACCGCCCTCACGAATTATGACGCGAGACACAAAACGGGCCTATCTACTACGTTTAGTCGAATACCGCCGACCATACCGTAAATTAAGAAAACAAAACCGCTGGTAGACAGTTTATCAATTTACAAAAAAGTCGATCATGGTCGACCCCTAGGGCTTAAACGTAGTAGATAGGCCGTTTTCGTGGCACGCGCCCCGATGAGTCAACAGATTAGCTACTATCGGAGGGCGTTATCGAGGGCGGCGGCTACCGTCAGGGGATCGTCGGTGCCGGCGAAGAGGCGGATGGTGTCCCCCTGCTTGCCACGTGGCGCCGAAAGACGCGTCGTTGCGCCGCCGGCGAACGATGTGCGAAACTCCCCCGGCAAAGCGTCGAACAACTCTCCCGCGCTACGCTCGATAAGGTCAAACTCAACTGCCGGGCCAAAGCCATGCTCGAGGATTCCCGTTGCAACCGCATGGTCAGGATGCGAGCTCAGCCCGGGATAGCGCACGTTGCGCACCATCTCGTTCGCGGCCAGATACTCGGCCAGCGCACGGGCTCGATCGAAGTGAGCCTGCATGCGAGCGTTAAGCGAGGAAAACCCGCGCTCCAGCACGTCGGCCTCCTCAGCAGAAAGATCGAGCGCCGACGCACCGCAGCCCGCAAACAACGCATGCGCGCACTCAGCCGCGGCATCCACACGATGGCGCTTGAGCTGCGATCGCGCCACCGAAGCGGCAACGAGCTTACGCGGGGCCTTACCGGCACACACGCGGTCGAGTGCCTCGAGCGACAGCACGGCGCCCAAGCGCAGCGGATTGCAGCCAAAGACGTCAGCCACGGTGTTGTCAACAACCAGCAGCGCATGGGCCTCACGCGCGGCGCGGCCTAACGCGCGCAAATCGGGCACACGCAGACCGAACGCGCCAATGGAGTTGGCGAACCACCACAGGTGCGGCCCCTCGGCATCAAGCGAAGCATCAAAGCCCTCGGACGCAGCAGCAAACGCCTCGGCGGACGGCGAGCCCACCAGCACGACATCGCAGCCCTCAAAGCCGCAAGCAAACGCTTCGGCAAAGTCATCCGCAAAGGCCACCAGGCGATCGTCGGGACGCACAATCCCCAGAAGCGAAAGCGCCGTCGGCACATGCGAGGCTGCAACCAGTCGCGCCTCGCGCGCGCCAGCCCTTGCAGCCCAGGCCTCTTCTAGCTGTTGTGCGTCCACGTGACACCGTCCCTTCAAAACAAAAGCCCACGATGCGGATGTTTCCCGCATCGTGGGCAACGGCTGAAGTATAGCGCCGATATGCGACGAGTCGCCTGGATGTTGAACGTGCGATAGGTCAAGCTTGCACCCGGAGCGTCAACGGTCACGCCATAGTCCTCGGGATAGATGCGCGTCGAGAACACGAGCGCGCCATCGTTCACAAGCACCTCGACCGACGAGACATCGCCAACAATGCGTACGTTACGGACTCGGCCACATCCTTCATCTTTACCACGAGCACACCTGTCGTTGAAATCGCTTTCACCATGATACCTGTTCGTTCCAGCGTTCCAACGAACGCCGGACTGCTCGACCAGGAGCGCCCCTCTTTGTGCAATCTACTCGCTAGGGTTCTAGCCGTGGTATTCGCCGTTGTATTGGATGAGCGTTAGGTCCTCCACGCCATCGAGGGCACGGATGGCGTCGGCATAGGGCATATCCACACCGTCAGAGAACACCTCGACGGTCATCTCGACCTTGTCGCCGCGCATGGTCTTGGACTTAACGGTGAACCTGGTGCGCCCAAACGCGCGCACGATATCGTCGCCAGCGGTCTGGCCCGTGTAGTGAATGACCATCATGCCTGGAAGGTATAGCCATACTGGGTAAAGTAGCTCACAGCCAACCCAACCGATGCCAGTAGCGCCGCAACCAGACCAAAGTCCAGGCCATACAGCGTGCCGATGAGCACGACGTAGAGCAGGCGATAATCGAGCACGTTGAGCTGGGCAGATTGCGAGAACAAATACTCCAGCACCTCGAACAGGACCCAGGCAACGCCCGTCTCCAGGCATTTAATAGGCAGCGTGTGAATCTGGATGCGGTCGATGGCGGCGCGCAAGGGGTTGACCTTCCCTGCGCGGCCAGCATCCCAGCGAGCATGAATGGTCGAAAGATCACCAAACGGGTCGTAGCACTGAAACCAGCCATAGCGAACGCGAACGATGTCGCCGACGGGCAGGGCATAGCCGGCAGAATCGCCATAGGCAACGGCAAGGTCGGGGAACAGCGCCTTGAGGGCCTCGCCCACCTCACCTGAGGTGTAATGGAAGGTATCGGCAACGTCGAGCGTCTCAAAGGAGGCATCCCAGCTGTCAAAGATGCGGCGCACCAGCACCGCGAGTTCCTCGGCACACAGCAGCGGAAACGCCGCATCCTCCGAGCCCTGCAAAGCGACCGATCCGGTTGAGCACGCGTCGAACAGCGGCGCGAAAAACGGATCCTCCAGCGCGGCGGAGGCAGTGTAGAGGAAGGGCACGCGCAGAATCTTTGCCTGAACGCCTTCGTGCGCAGCGTAGTGGCGGCACAGGTCGTTGGCCGCGCGGGCGATAATTCCCTTGCCCGTTCGTCCCGCGGCATCGGAGGCACCCTCGGCACCCGCGGGCCCCGCTACATACAGCAGCTGAACCCGGCGACCCATGCACGCACGAAAGACCGAGCGGAGCAACTCGATGTCGCCAAAGGTCTCGGTATGCGGCGTGAGGTAGTTAGACAGATAGACCACGCGGTCGAACTCATAGGCCTGATCCAGGTGTTGCAGAAGTTCTATCCACGAGGCATGGGGCGACGATTCATCGCGGCGCGCTTCCGCGGCAGCGACGACCTTAACATGGTCCCCGGGGAACGCCTTGGCACAAAAGTCATCGTCAACATATGCGGTGTTGCCAACAACCAGCACCTCCATGGCGCACCCCTCCCCTTAATTCCACATTTGCCATAGTCAAACATGCGTATTGTACGCCGTCAACGCGAGCCGGGACGCCTTTAAGGCAGTTTTAAGAACATCTTCAGAGGATGAAAGCCAAGCACCCTAAGGCAAAGGCACGATAAGAGACCACTCGGAAAACAACCTTTAGAGCAAATTAACTTAAATCTCCCGAACGACGAGCCTGCCCTCCAGCATGAGCTTGTGTGCGAGGTTATTGCTATGTCCGGCAATGCCGAGCGAGCTGCCATAGTGATCAAGGAGGGCGAGTACCTTGGCCACCTCTGACTCGCGAACACCCTTGGCGTAGTTTGAGTATAGGAAGACCAGGCTGGTATGCCCGTTATACAAATCCACCGTGCTAAAAATGGACTCAAAGTACGAATAATCGGCTCGCGAAAGCGAATGGCCAAAAAATACTATCGAAGACGTCTTGAGACCATCCCCTCCCCTTTGCGAAGGATAAGCAATCGAGCCGCTTGGTACCCCTCGAGCGGACTTCAACACGCGATATGTCTTGGTAAACGGGAGAATATCCCGATCATCCAAATTGCCGGAACCGTCGATTCCAAAAATGCTTTCACCATCGAGCATGCCGTGGATATTGACAAGATCGGCATCCCCAAACCGCTGTTTAAGCCACCGATATGGAGACGTGTAGTTGAAGTTTAGAACAGTCACCGCATCATCAGGCATGCCATCGGCCACCACGGTATGCTCAATCAGCTTGCGCATTAAGTTGTCCGAACAATCTAAATAGCCATCTTTGCGGGCAACCTCATCTTTGAGAAGCAATTAAAGTAATGTTCCATACGCTCGAGTTCTGACATGAGGATGGAAGATAACTGCCCCTCGGGATCCTCGAGGACCTGAGGATACTCACAAGCGAGGTAATGCCCCACACGTTCGGTCCAAGGATTGGGCCTATGTCCCAAAAGGCGAGAGCCCTCCATGAATAAATTGGAATATACCTCTGAGGCATCCGAGTCCCCTGAAGCCTCAATGCCCAGCCCAGCAAGAACCTCTTGATCACCATTGTCGATGCCGTCTCTGAGCCGTTCAATTTCGTCGACCCGATTCTCGATGTAGTCACTTGCATCGAGAGCGTTCATTTCATTTGCTATATAAAAGTAGTCCTGCAAAGAACCGAACGAGACGGCATAGTCGGATATCATAACACCCTCATCGTCGATGCCGTCCTCGGGCAGGCTAATGCCAAACACATTGGCAATAGCCGTCTCGACATCGCACCAATTCACATTGAAGGCTCTTGCCTCCATGTCCTTTCGGCTTCTAAGAATTAGATCCCAAGCAGTCAGGCCTCTCGCTTTGATGGCTTCATAATCACAAGAGCCCTTTTCCGAAACAATGGAGTCGATGACTCGCATCCGAGGCTCAAAGAAATCTTTAAACGAAGAAGCCAAGCCACAGGAAAGATCAAAACCGTTGCCAATCACAATGAGATGATGATTGTGGCATGTCTTCCCATCATCCTCATCGGTAAGCTTGATATCTTCCGCACTCACATTAGTCCCTAATACACCGTTAAAACTCATTCTCTGTCAGATAACGTTAATGATATCCAAACCATTGGGATGTCATTGACGTATTTACGTCCGCCAACCTCAGCGCAATATAGTTTCTTATCATGAGTGCAATGAAGAGAGGCGGCCATCCAAAGGAACAGCCGCCCCTCCGCAGGACGCAGGCCCGCAGGTTGACTACGTCAATACCACTTATTCACTCTATCGCCCGGGTTCCAAAGGGTCAATTCAATTTAAAGAGCGGCACCGTAAACAACGCTGTCCTGTTTACCAAACGATTGATCGAGGAAGACAGGTGCGCCGACGGCTGGATCGGCATCGTGAGGTATTCCTGCTTTAAGCGGACGCTGGATCGCAAGGGCAATTCTGGAGATGACATTATCCGGAACGATTCCATGCAGCCATCTCACGCATGCCGTAAAGAAATCGCCAAAAAAAGAGGGCCGACGCATCAACCCTCTTCAGGTGTCGCCCGAAGGCTTCCACCGCAATTGCCTATATTTTAGTCGATATCCTATGTTTGTCTACGCGCCCAGCCCCAAAGAATGTCATCTCCATCTTTAGCCTCCATCTTTAACTGCTGCTTCTTAAGAAGCGGCTATATAGCTACGAAGTGCATCCATCTTGTTCCTGGCCCCAGTCTTTACTATTTTATGAAAATCTGAGGAAGACAGAGAGCCGTGCAAGTCTTCCAGCACGCTAGAGTAGTTCCGAATTAACTGATAGCACTCAGTTTTGGAAACCATCATCTTTCTGAGCAGATAGACAATTAGGACGACATAATCAGTAATAGTTGAAAAGTCTATCGAAGGAACGCCAACATCGGATGACAGCATCTGGCCAAGCTGATTTCCCACTTTTGCCCTCTTAAACCTAACGTCATAAACGGCACTGTTATGAGCAATCGCGTTACGAAGATCCTTGAGCACAAAGATAGTACGTTCGAGAAGCCCGGGACCGTCGTAATTGTTCGGAAGCTTTAGGTCATCGGATATGCTCTGTCTAACCGAGCCCTTTAAGCACGAATAGAAAACACCGAAGTTTCCTAGAGTCATGACCTCGAATAGCGCCCAAATAGGCAAGGGTTTATCGCTGTCATAAAAATGCCTAACAACAGGGTTCTTGGAATAATTGTACTGAATCAATCTATTGATTTCCGCACGCAGACCCAGGCGCTTTTTCATAGCAGCGCTATAGTCTTTACTTTTTCTAGGGTAATCACGGTACGCCACGAGCGTTCGAGAGAAAATATCCTCCAGCACGAACGAGTGAGAATCTTCAAGCACGGCTTCTAGCGTATAGTTCTTTAGCGCAGTTTCAATAAACATTACGCTTGGATATAAGAGCGCCTTGACCGCCATATCAAACTCATTTAAGGCAATTACCTCGTCAAAGCTCGTTAAATCCAAGCAGTTGGAAGAATTGCCCACAAAACGATGACCCTTGTAGCCATGATAATAGCCGTAATTCTTCATCTTTCTTTTATGGACAGAGCCGTGCGTCTCTATCCCCTTATCCCTAAGATGTTTCATGAGGCCATTGAGAGTTTTCATTATGGGTCCTTAAGTGCGGAGCCGAGATTGAATTAATTATATCCGCTACCGGACACCACTAGAGCATTATCCCAATCGGTACCGTCCTCATTCCCCTAAAGCTGCAGCATATAACACGACTACGCCACCGGATCATTTGATGGCATCGCGAACGGATCGCTGCAGCTTATTCAACCGAAATAACGGCTCGTCTTCTATCATGCGAAATGACTGCTTTGGACAGCCGTAAATAGGAAGACTGATTCCAGAAGCGACATTTCCTCGCACGAACTCGTCTTTTACGGTGCCCCAGATTCAAGCGTGGCTAACAAGGCATTCCAAGGTATCCCGTGAAGCCTCGTTATCAAAACGCTCAAATATGCGTATCGCCGCGAGTATCGAATCATCGGGTCGCAACCGATCGAGCGGCGCCTTAAGCCCGACGAGAAGAACCCTGGCCGAAAAATCGATAAGCATGATCACGAAGAGCGGACTCGGCGGCCGACAATCTAATGCCATCAATCTTCCAAATCATTCTTTAACCCTTGATTGGCAATACATCCCATTATTTATTCAGCGCCATAATGGACCAACCTCAACGCGACATAGAAGAGCCGAAGTCCCGCATCAGAACCTGACTATTATTCCCGCTGCTCCTCCGGAATAAATGCTTGCAATATTATAGCGACGGCAGGAATATCTCGCAGCTCGTCACAGCTATGGTTCGCCATGTAACTGAACGCATTAGTTAGCCATTTATTCGAACCGTGAACGTATTCCACCCCATAGGCTTCAAACAAAGATTCGAGTTCTCCAGAACTCAAAACTACCAATCCCTCGCGCGCAAGAAGCCGAAGCATCTCTTCAACGCTCACGCCCAGATCATCTGGAAGGTTTTCATAAACTTGGTGCTTATAATGACTTTTCACTATTTCTGGCATTTTGTCCCGCTGCCCGCCCGGACAGCCTTCAAGCTCTCGATAAAATCGCTCGAGGGAATTCCTCACTTCTCGAATTTCATTCCGTTTATCATTGGTAGTGATAAATAGATTGGATACGCGCTTAAAAATATCGTTATTATCCAATAAATCAAAATCCGTAATTACTTTGCATCTAATTCCAGCCGAATCATAAAACTTCTTAATGCTCTCAAAACCCGGCTTACCGTTAACAGAAACAAATAGGCCGCTGTAATTGGTATCAAATTTAGAAATCAGTTTACGATATACGGCGGCATCTCTCGGGCCTTCGACAAGGACGGCCTCACTCGAAAATAATGCATCCATATACTCGGCTGAAAAATCCGAGCGGTCAATTAAGCTCAGGATTTCCTTATTGGAGAGCACTTTTGCGCAGCGCATGTCGCCATCTCGGTTAAGACGCACGATGGTAAGCTCCTCAGAACAAGACGAGATGAGCCCCTGGAGTAAGAAGGAGCTATGCGTGGAAATAAACACATTGTTGAGACTTTCGTTCTCAATAAAGTTTTTGCCCAGGATTTCCCCCATCCTGCGCGCATATGGAGGATGAAGAAAAGCTTCAGGCTCATCCAAAAGAAACACCGGCTTGCGCCTTCCCATCAAACTCAAAAGAACGGAAACGAAACTACGCAAGCCATCGCCCTCTTCGCGCAGCGGCGTAGCCTTAGACAAGATAGTCAGACGACGTGGCATATCATGTGTTGCACCACGATATTCCTCAAATGAATCGCTAACGACGGGGACAATCCTTTGGCGACTCGTGCTCGCATCTAGAACAACGTCCCTGTTAAATAGTGGAGTAATTTCGGACGCTATCGTCTTGCAGTCCGGATCGGTGTCGTATGCCGAGCTAAGGCTGTTGTAGTTATCGTCGTTTATGCCATAAGCTTGATCGCCAATCGACATCAACAGGCGATCCTCGGTACCCACATAGTCAACCATCGCAGGTCCAAAAAAGCGCAGCGCCTCGCGGCGAGCTTGTTCTGGCCCTTCATAGTTGTCGTCATCAAAACACCGAGAAAAACTCTTACGCCAATCATCGGTCGGGGAAAAGCAAGGGGTACGATAATTCGGAGAAAATGCTATTCCACCCGGAGTCCAATTTATGCCGGTGTTGCAGTAATCGCGGAGACGCCATCCCCCATTACAACGAACAACTTTATCATCGAGACCATATGTATCGATTATTTCATTGCTGTTTGCTGGGAAATTGAGGTGGATTTCATTAAAGACAACGCGCTTGGTCGACTCCCCTCCGGAATAGCCCACCTCTGGATTACCCAAAATCTCAGAACGAATTTCTTTAAGTGATTTACTTTTACCAGAATTATTTGGTCCAATGAATACAGTAATCTTCTTAGGCTTTACTGTCGTACCGTCCACCGTGACCAGCTCATTGACTTTAAAAGAATATCCAGCCATATTCATACTCCTCGACCGCTGCTTTAGTCGATTATTACAAACTGCGGGGACATGCAGTGAGCACAATCGATGAGCGAACTGGAACAGAAAAAAGGGCTCGAAGAACAGCGTACGTGCCGCCAGGCCACTCAGTCATGGTTTCGAATCGATGACTCAGCCAAAACGGCTCTTTTGAAAACCGCGACCGGATCCCTCAGATAGAGAAACGAAAGCCTTGTCAATGCGCTACCCTTTACGATATTTTCTCAATTCTCAAAATATCATGAGGGGGAATCGAGCCAACAATCGCTCCATCAATCTTGGGCAGGCAGTAATCCGTTGACGTATTACTGCTGAGTACATCAATGAAGCTCGACATTATTGAATCATGGGCATAAGGCTGAATGCGATCAAAAGAGAAAGCAAATTTGACCCTGATTGAAACCCCCAGGCTATTCAATGCCTCAACTGCTTCGGCTCCCGCAGCATCCTCTAAAGACCACGCAAATGTTTCCCCACCCAACGTTGCTGAATATTTTGAATATTGCCCGGCCATTGATTTAAGCAGGTAGAAGCAGACACAGCCAGTCCTGCGTGGATGTTCAGCAAAATAATGATTTGCCTTCTGAAGAACAGTCTCAGTTTGGCCCAAGTTCAACCCAACAACCCCGGAAAGATAGCGAAATTGGTCAAATCCCTCTTCCCTAGAGAAAGCCTTCAAACCCATTTCCGCAATATCATCCGCAGAGAGCACTCTGGTAGCATGCCATCCAGTTATCGTTTCTTCTTCTAGCAGTTCAGCGAGAATGGCCCTTTCCGGCCCGTAAGACCCAGTCAAGCGTTGGTGATAATCTGAATATAGGCGCATTATGTCTTTTCGACTATCCAAGTCGTACATCTATCGACCCTCATCCAATCTGAACGAACATTTTGCAGCAATTTGACAGAACACCCTTCTTAATTAAAAAAGCGTCGTAAAAGCTTCGTCAAACGAAGCTTACAGTTCTTCTAGAAAATCTAGCAGCGAGCGTAAGCGGCAACATTTCATAACGAAGGAGCATGTCAACAATAGACAAATCGACCAGCATCTTGAAATCTAGATTTGCATACTCTCCCTTGCGGCTTCCTTCTTCGACTTTAGGAAACCCAAGTCGATAAGCGCGCAGGCGAAAATAATTGCTGTTCTTCTCCAGATAAACTCTGGCATCGTTATAACTCATCAACGAGAGATGGACGCCCCTAGATTTGAGGTGATCGATCTGCTCGGACGCCGTAAGCCACGGCTTTCTATTAGCGGCGGTCATCGGGTCTCCGTTCGCGATGAATAAGTCTAGATTCTATATTGGCGCGTTCAACTGACTCCCGAGCATGCCTATATAGCCATACCCGGGAGCTCATCTGCTGCATGCAGGCGGTCCACAAGGACAACATCGTTAACAATAGGGCCACGGAAAGTCGCCTAGTAGCTTCGCAACCCTCAGCGCAAGCAGCTCAGCCATCTTTGCAATCTGTGGCAGATCAACCGGAACACTAGGCATCATTCTGAGCTAGCGCATATTTATCCGAAAGTAGCTCAGGAGGATTCGGCAGCCTATCAATTGCATAATCCTGCATAGCCGTTGTTGTTGCCGCTCGCTTATATCCGTCATAAGATTCAGCGAAGCCAAGGTATGCAGAGTTCATCTTTGCCAGAGCTATCAGATTTTCATTATTCATCGCATTCGCATCAATCCTGGGACTAATTAAGGCATCTTCTGAATATGCAAAAACCAGCTTGACTATTGACTGCAATTTTTC
>NZ_JBNPKM010000043.1:0-206 GCF_050312955.1 Collinsella sp. SGI.241 | reverse complement strand
TCGAAGGCCCAGCTGCCCGGGATGACCAAGATGGCCGTCTACGCGTTCCTGCGCGAGGGCCGCGGGGAGGGGCTGCCCGGGTACGGCGCCTTCACCGCCTGGTGCCGGGCCCGCGACGTGCCCTTCGGGGGCGCGGGCGGCCGCGAGCCGCACCCGCGGTTCGAGACGCCCCTGGGCAGGCAGCTGCAGTTCGACTGGAAGGAGGG
>NZ_JBNPKM010000042.1:0-216 GCF_050312955.1 Collinsella sp. SGI.241 | reverse complement strand
GACTGCGGCGATGATGTCGTCGCGCCGGCGGCGCACCTTCTTCTCCACGGCGACGACCTTGGCGATCTTGCAGTAGGCGGCCCTGTGCATCCAGTCGTCGAGCAGCTCGGCGGCCTCGGAGCCGTCGGCTGCCCGGAAGACGGCCCGCAGGTCCTCCTTGAGCTCCCAGGCCCTGACCAGCCGCGAGCCGGCCCTCTTCTTGAGCGCCTCGAGCCT
>NZ_JBNPKM010000041.1:0-217 GCF_050312955.1 Collinsella sp. SGI.241 | reverse complement strand
CACCGGGTGGAGCGGCCTAGTCGAGGCGGTGGCCCGGGTCGAGGCCCAGGCCAACTCGGAGCCGAACCGCACCACCGGCCTGCCGCCCGACGCGCTGTTCATGCGGGAGAAGGAGAGCCTGCGGCCCATCGGGAACCTCCGGCTCCTCGAGTCGATGGTGGGCGACGTGAGCGTCCAGACCGTCCCGCCGACCATGCTCGTCAGGGCCGCCGGCAGG
>NZ_JBNPKM010000005.1:0-152297 GCF_050312955.1 Collinsella sp. SGI.241 | reverse complement strand
CTATTTTTTTTTGAGTATAAGATTAGATAATTAGACAAACATTTAAATATCGAGTATAGTGTGCGCGTCGAACGAAATACTGAGAGGAGGTCCTATGCCGGGAGAGGGTTTTAAAGCGCTGGCCGATCCTACGCGGCGGCGCATTTTGGAACTACTACGCGAGGGCGACCGCACGGCCGGGGAGCTTGCCGAGCATTTTGACATCAGCAAGCCATCGTTGAGCCATCATTTGGCGACGCTCAAAAACGCCGGGTTGGTGACCGACGAACGTCATGGCCAAAACATCGTTTACAGCTTAAACACTACCGTCATGCAGGACTTGATCGGTTGGTTTATGGGCTTTACAAACACTGAAGGTGATAAGGATGAATAACGAAAACAAGGGCATTCACGCCACGGGGGTATCGCCACGCGTGTGGATCGCGCTGGTCGCTCTGTGCGTCGCCAATATCGTAGCGCACCTTATGGTGATGCCGAGCTTACCTGCGCAGATTCCCACACACTGGGGCGCGAACGGCGTTGACGGTTGGGGTCCCAGCTGGAAGGCCTCCGCGCTCGGCGTGCTGCCCCTGGTGCTTCTCGCAATGTTCTGCGTGGTGCCGCGCATCGATCCCAAAGGTGAGGCATATCGAACCTCGGGCAAGTTCTATCAGGGCTTCGTAATCGCCTTCACCCTGTTCATGTGCGCCATAAGCTGGCTGGGAGAGCTTACGGTCTGGGGCGTGGTGCCGGCGGTCGGTTCGGTCAACGCGCTGATTTCTGGTGCTGTCGGTTTGCTGTTCATTGGCGTAGGCAACTACTTGCCGCGTGTGAAGCAGAACTATACGCTCGGTATCAAGACGCCCTGGGCGCTTGCCGATCCCGAGAACTGGCGCCGTACGCAGCGCTTTGGCGGTGCCTGCTTTATGGTGCTGGGTGTTGGTCTGATTGTGATGGGCGTTGCGGGTAGCGTGCTTTCAAGTGAAGTTGTCGCCGCGGTGATTGCGGTTCTGGCGTTTGGTTCGGTCGGAGTCGTCTACGTCTACTCGTATCTGCTGTGGCGCAAATCGCAGCGAGCCGCTCGTTAAGGTTGCGGAAAACTAGCGTACGCAGTTCATAGTATGTTCCGGGGGACTTTTCCCAGGTAGTATTAGGGGGTATGGGCAACCGTGCCCCTTTTTCGTTACGTTTTAGAGCTGGTTTTCTCATCTCGTTTCCACTAAAGCGAAACAAGAATAGGGAAACAGCAGGTAGAAAGGATAAAACAGGTAAATGGCGGAGTTTATCTACCAGATGTATCAGGCTCGCAAGGCTCATGGCGACAAGGTGATCCTTGACGACGTGACCCTGAGTTTCTACCCCGGTGCCAAGATCGGCGTCGTGGGCCCCAATGGTATGGGCAAGTCGACCCTGCTCAAGATCATGGCCGGCATCGAAGAGGTCTCCAACGGCGATGCCAGACTTACCCCTGGCTACACCGTGGGTATCCTGCAGCAGGAGCCGCCGCTCGACGACGACAAGACCGTCATCGAGAACGTGCGCATGGCATTTGGCGACATGATCGCCAAGGTCGATCGCTTCAATAAGATCGGTGAGGAGATGTGCGACCCGGACTGTGACATGGACGCCCTCATGGCCGAGATGGGCAAGCTCCAGGACGAAATCGATGCCGCCGATGGCTGGGATATCGATTCCAAACTCGGCCAGGCTATGGATGCCCTGCAGCTGCCCGATTCCGACATGCCGGTCAACGTGCTTTCCGGCGGCGAGCGCCGTCGCGTGGCCCTGTGCAAGCTGCTGCTCGAAGCTCCCGACCTGCTGCTGCTCGATGAGCCCACCAACCATCTGGACGCCGAGTCGATCCTGTGGCTCGAGCACTTCCTGCACAACTACCAGGGCGCGGTGCTTGCCGTCACACACGATCGCTACTTCCTGGATAACGTTGCCGAGTGGATCTGCGAGGTCGACCGTGGTCACCTCTATCCCTACAAGGGCAACTACTCCACGTATCTGGAGACCAAGGCCGCGCGTATCGAGGCTCAGGGTAACCGCGACGCCAAGCTCGCTAAGCGCATGGAGGCCGAGCTCGAGTGGGTACGCTCCAGCCCCAAGGCCCGTCAGGCCAAGAACAAGGCCCGTCTGGCTCGCTATGAGGAGATGGAGGCCGAGGCCCGCGCAAGCCAGAAGCTCGACTGGACCGATATCCGCATCCCTGTGGGCCCACGTCTGGGCAACAAGGTGCTCGAGGCCCATCACCTGCACAAGGAGTTCGACGGTCGCGTGCTCATCGACGACCTATCGTTCACCCTGCCGCGCAACGGCATCGTGGGCGTCATCGGCCCCAACGGTGTGGGCAAGACCACGCTGTTCAAGACCATCGTGGGCCTGGAGCCGCTGACTTCGGGCGAGCTCGAGGTGGGCGAGACCGTCAAGATTTCTTACGTCGACCAGAACCGCTCCGGCATCGACCCCGACAAGAACCTGTGGGAGGTCGTCTCGGATGGCCTGGACCACATGATGGTCGGCGAGACCGAGGTTCCCAGCCGCGCGTACGTGGCGAGCTTTGGCTTTAAGGGCCAGGACCAGCAGAAGCGCGCTGGCGTACTTTCCGGTGGCGAGCGCAACCGTCTGAACTTGGCGCTTACGCTCAAGCAGGGCGGCAACCTGCTGCTCCTCGACGAGCCCACGAACGACCTCGACGTCGAGACGCTGTCCTCGCTCGAAGCGGCGCTGCTCGAGTTCCCGGGCTGCTCGGTGGTCATTAGCCACGACCGTATGTTCCTGGACCGCGTCGCCACGCACATTCTGGCGTGGGAGGGCACCGACGAGAATCCGGGCAACTGGTATTGGTTTGAGGGCAACTTCGAGGCCTATCAGGCCAACCGCATCGAGCGCCTGGGTGAGGACGCAGCCCAGCCGCATCGTATTCACCGCAAGCTGACGCGTGATTAGTCGAGCTCAGGTGACCTAACGAGAAAGGGACGATAACCTTGAGGGTTATCGTCCCTTTTTTACTTGGTAGAAGGCTCGACTTTATCGATAGTCCAGGTGGCGCCGAGGCCGCCGGTGGTGTTGCGGCGGATGCGCACGGTGACTTCGTGGCGCTCGCCGGCCTGCGTGTAGCGCAGGGGGAAGCTTGCGCGGTTTCGCGCGGCCTCGATGGTACCGCGCTCGCGGGCGATCCAGTAGTACTCGCCGACGATGCCGAGCGTGTCGGCGCCGTAGGGGAGATAGGTCGACAGCTGGTGTAGCAATGGGCCGGGACAGAAGACCTCGGTTGTGAAATCGACGGGGAAGTCCTCGGGGATGGTCGGTGCTGCGGGTGTGGTGACAGGTACTGCAACGGGGAGCGGAGCCGGTGCAGGTGCGGGAATCTGGTCACAGGCAGATGCGGATGCGGACTCGATGGCAGGCTCAGGCGCTGTTTCCGGCTTAACTGCGAAATCCGTCGGTTCCACAGAGACGGACGTGTCTGCGGTCTCGGTTTTGGTATCGGCTCGCGGGGCATTCTCTGCCTCGACAGATGGCTTTGCCTCGGCTGGCGTGGAGGCCATGGTGGTGATGCCGGCGTTTGCGTTCTCGGGGTCATAGACGACCGTGAGCGAGATGGCGGGCTGCGGCGTCTCGGGCTCTGGCGTCGACTCGGTAGCGTCTTGATCGTCGGGCTCGTCGGACTGATCGTCCTCGGCCTCGTCGCCAAAGACATCGCTGTTTTGGAACGCAGACGTCTCGGGTTGGTTGGCGGCTTCTTCGGTTGTCGACTTGGGAGCCTCGTCGAGCTCCGCAGTGGCTTCCTGCTCTGATATGACTTCGGGATCGGTCGTGGCGGCGATTTCGGTTTCGGCTCCTGCTGTTACCTCAATAGCGACTTCGATCTCTGTCTCGGGCTCGGGTTCCGGTACGGCTTCGGCCACGGGCTCGGGCTCGGGACGCTTAACGTGCTTGGGACGCACGGCCTTGAGGTCCTTCTCGCCGCGCTTTTTCTTTTTGTAGGACTGCTTGGCTCCCTTGGCAGCCTTGGGCTTGTCCTCGCCCTTGGCAAGGGCGGCATCCCAGGCTTCGTTGGCGATGACGGTGGCATACAGACGGCCGCCCTTAAAGACGGTCAGCTTAATGCAGTCGTCGAGCTCCTCGAGCAGCTCGCGCGTGGACTCGAAGCCCAGGTCATAAGCGGCCATGTCACCAGCGGCGAGCGCCTCCTCGACCTGCGTCATAAACGTTTGCTTGCCGCACCCAATCGCGTCGCGCAGCAGGCGATACAGATAGATGTGGTTGCCCAGCGATAGTGCGGGCTTAACTATTGTCTTGCTCATGGCAAATCTCCTCTATACACACCAAAGCATCTTACCATCGCATGGGGCTTGCCATCTCGTCGCCCAAGGCAAACGGGCGCGACCGTTGCCGGTTCGCGCCCGTTATGCAGGTCGGTTATCTATGAGAGGCAAACGTGCTTAGTTGCCCGATGCCGTGCCTTGGCTCGAGCTGTCAGATGGCGTGCCGGACGCGGATCCGCTCGAACTGTTCGAACTGTTCGAGCTATTGGTGTTGCTGTTGTCGGTGGAGCTTGTGCCCGATGTATTGCCGTTTGCCTGGTCGCCCGTGCTCGGTTGAGAGCCGTCGGTCGTTTGGCTTGAGTCAGTCGTGCCGGATTGCGTGCCGCTGTTGTTCACAGAGGAATCGGCGCCCTGCGATTGATCGGGGGTGTTCGAGGACGAGTCGGTGGATGCGGAGGTGTCCTGCGAGTCGTCCTGCTGGCTTTGCGATTGACCGGAGCTATCCGCGTCGTGCTCGGTCGTGCGCGACGAAAGGATTGACTCGGGGCGCTCGCCCAGACCTTCACCGGCGGTGGTGATAAGGATGGCGCCGGCGCAGGCGATGACCGCGACGATGGCGATGGCGATCGAGAAGACGATGACCTTCTTTTGCGTCTGGCTGCGCTCTGCCGCCGCCTTGGCACGCAGACTGTTGGGGGCGACGCGCGCCGTGGTCGCGCGCCCCGCAACCTGGCGCATCTCCTGCGTAGTCGCGGCGCCGCCCAGGTGCTCCTCGGCATTAAGGTCAACGGGCTCATAGGCGCCGGCAGGGTAGTCGACGGCGGCGTGCGTACCTTTGAGGGCTTCGGCGCTGGCAGAGATAAAGTGGCGGTAGACCTGCGAGGACACAACGGTGATGACCGAGCTCACGGCGGCACCGATCACCGATCCGGCGATGCCGATCTTGGAAGCAAGTGCGACGCTCGTGGCGGCAGCTGCGGCGCCGGCGATGATTTGGGGAATGGAAATGTCGTCGAACAGGCCCTTTTTGGGCGCGATGGCCATGGTCTGTCCGATGGAATGGTTTTCGTGAACGCCGTTGTTGAGCGCGGCCGGTGTCATGACGCGCGTGCGCGGCGCGTCGGTGTACTTGGTTGTCATACGGGGCCCTCCCGGTGTAAATCTGCTTCGTTTCGTGTAGCCATCAGGGTACCCACCAGATGTGAATCGTACGTGACATTTAACAGATACCATCAACTCATCAATAGCTCACCAAATTGGTGGGATGCGGTTACACCCGGCGGTTGAACTACAATAGGGCTTGCTAATTGTTGTGAATGGCGTCTACGCACGGGAGCATTCTTATGAATCTTCACCTTTCTCAGTCTGATGGCTTTTTGCGTGTGGCGGCGGCCTCGCCGCGAATTCGCGTGGCCGATGTCGAGGGCAATGCCGAGGTTGCGCTGGCGGCTGTTCGCGAGGCGGTCGAGCGCGGTGTCCGTGCTCTGGCACTGCCCGAGCTTAATCTGTGCGGCTATACCGCGGCTGATCTGTTCCATAACCGCACATTACTGCATACCTGCGAGACCGCACTGGCACATATTCTCGATGAAACCCGCGAGCTGCCGATTGTCTTTACCATCGGTCTTCCCGTTGCGGTGGCCGAGAATATCTACAACTGTGCCGCCGTGTGCTGCGCGGGCGAGCTTTTGGGCCTCACGGCCAAGAAGTATCTGCCCAACTATGGCGAGTTCTATGAGCGCCGTTGGTTTGCTCCGGCGCCCGCCGATTCCGTGTGGGTTGAGTTTGCCGGTCAGGGTCCGGTTCCGCTGGGTTCGGGGCTTGTCTACCGCTGCTGTGATGAGGGCGCCGAGGATTTGGTACTCGGTATTGAGGTCTGCGAGGACCTGTGGGTGCCGGCGCCCCCTTCGACCGAGATGGCGCTTGCCGGTGCGACGGTGATCCTCAATCCGTCGGCCTCGGACGAGATTATCGGTAAGGCAGACTATCGCCGCAGCCTCATCTCCAATCAGAGTGCGCGCCTGTACTGTGCCTATGCCTACGCGGACGCGAGCGAGGGCGAGTCCACGACCGATATGGTCTTTGCGGGCGAGAACCTCGTCTACGAAAACGGTTCGAAGCTCGCCGCCACGAAGCTCCTCACCTGCGATATGGCGGTGGCCGACGTTGACCTCGACCGTCTGGTTGCCGAGCGTCGTCGTTCGACCACGTGGACGCGCGCGGACGATGCGCCGGAGGCCACAGCCGTTGAGTTTTCGTTTGAGGGCGTGCTGGCCGAAGAACCTGTCCTGCGCGATGCGCTCGACATCGACCGTGTCTTCCCCCGCGCGCCCTTTGTGCCGGCCGACCATGGTGACCTGGCCGGGCGCTGCGAGACGATCCTCAATCTGCAGACTGCCGGCCTCAAGACTCGCCTTGCCCATACGGGTACCAAGGCTGCAGTCATTGGTCTTTCGGGCGGCCTGGATTCCACGCTGGCACTGCTTGTGACCGTGCGTGCCTTCGATGCACTGGGACTGCCGCGCACGGGTATCACAGCCGTGTCCATGCCCGGCTTTGGCACGACGCGTCGCACCAAGTCCAATGCCGAGTCGCTCGCTCGCGACCTGGGCGTGAGCTTCCGCGAGGTTTCGATCCACACGGCCGTGGAGCAGCACTTCAAGGACATTGAGCATGATCCGGCCGTCCAAGACGTGACCTACGAGAACAGCCAGGCCCGCGAGCGTACGCAGATTCTGATGGATCTGGCCAACCAGGCCGGCGGTTTTGTCATCGGCACGGGCGACCTGTCAGAGCTGGCGCTCGGCTGGGCTACCTATAACGGCGACCACATGAGCATGTACGCCGTCAACGCGAGCGTGCCCAAGACGCTTGTGCGCCATCTGGTACGTTATGCCGCCGATGTCTTTGGCGGGCGTATTGCCGAGGTCTTGCTCGATATCCTCGATACGCCGGTGTCCCCCGAGCTTCTGCCGCCCACGGGCGACGGTGAGATTGCGCAGAAGACCGAGGATTTGGTGGGCCCGTACGAGCTGCACGATTACTTCCTCTATTACCTGCTGCGTTTTGGCTTTGAGCCGGGCAAGATCTACCGTATGGCGCTCAAGAGCTTTGAGGGTGTCTATGACGCCAAGACCGTCCACACGTGGTTGCGTACGTTCTATCGTCGCTTCTTTGCCCAGCAGTTTAAGCGCAGCTGTCTGCCCGATGGTCCCAAGGTGGGCTCGGTGACGCTCAGCCCGCGCGGCGATTGGCGTATGCCGAGTGACGCCAGCTCGCGTCTGTGGCTTGCGCGGATCGACGCGCTCAATCCAATTGACTAAGGTTGGCTAAATTGAACCAATACGGGGGTTGCAAGCGTTACACTTTTGCAATCTGATGGCCCGTATCGCGCGGCGCTCTTGTCGGAGCGCCGTATTTTTTATATCGAAAGGTGGCACCATGCAGGCATCGCAGCGTCTCGACCGCTTTGGCGCGGAGGTCTTCGCCTCGCTCAACAACAAACTTCTTGCGCTGAAGGCTCAGGGCAAGACCATTTACAACATGAGCGTGGGCACGCCCGACTTTAAGCCGTACGACCACGTGGTCGAGGCGCTCACGCAGGCCGCCCAAAATCCCGAGATGTGGAAGTATTCCCTGCGCGACCTGCCCGAGCTTAAGCAGGCCGTGTGCGATTACTATGAGCGTCGCTTTGGCGTTTCGGGCATTACGCCGTCCATGGTGCAGTCGTGCAACGGCACGCAGGAGGGCGTGGGTCATTTGGGCCTGGCCCTGCTCGATCCGGGTGACACCATTCTGGTTCCCGATCCGTGCTATCCGGTCTTTGAGGCGGGCGCCAAGATCGCCGACGCCAAGCTCGAGTACTATCCGCTGGTGGCGGAGCACAATTACCTGCCCTATGTGGCGGGCATCGATCCCGAGGTGGCCGATCGTGCCAAGTACATGATCGTGTCGTTGCCCGCCAACCCGGTGGGCTCGGTGGGCACGCCCGAGGTCTACGAGGAGATTATCGCCTTCGCCCGCGAGCACGACCTGCTGATCGTCCATGACAACGCGTACTCCGACATCGTGTTTGACGGCGAGCCCGGCGGCAGCTTCTTGCAGTATCCCGGCGCACTCGAGGTGGGCGTGGAATTCTTCTCGCTTTCCAAGTCGTTTAACGTCACCGGTGCGCGCATCGGCTTTTTGGTCGGCCGTGAGGATGTGGTCTCTGCCTTTGCCAAGCTGCGCAGCCAGATCGACTTTGGCATGTTCTTCCCGATTCAGAAGGCCGCCATCGCCTGCCTCAATGGTCCGCGCGATGAGGTCGAGGCGCAACGTCTGAAGTACCAGGAGCGCCGCGATGCCCTGTGCGACGGTCTTGAGGACCTGGGCTGGGAGCGTCCCAACGCGCATGGCTCTATGTTTGTGTGGGCCAAGCTTCCCGGTGGTCGCACCGATTCCATGGCGTTTTGCGAGGAGCTTATGGAGAAGGCCGGCGTTGTGGTGACGCCGGGCGCGAGCTTTGGCCCTTCGGGCGAGGGGCACGTGCGCATGGCGCTGGTCCTGCCGCCCGATCAGATCGCTCTGGCTGTCGAGGCCATCCGCGAGGCGGGCCTGTATTAGAAGACTATTCGGGCTCGTCAATAGCTCGAAACCGATTTCGTGCAGTTATTTTACGAATCCTGCAAACAATTTCGGTAAACGGTCGATTTTTGGCTGCGTATAGGAGCATAATCAAAGTCCCGATTGGATGTATTGGGATTACGGCAAGCCGTTCGGGTCGTTCCCGGGCGGCTTGTTTGTGGAGAGAGATGGGAGTTTCTAATGGTTAACGAGAAGAAGGTCGCTATTGTCGGCTGCGGTTTCGTCGGTTCGTCTTCGGCGTTCGCGCTGATGCAGAGTGGTCTGTTCTCCGAGATGGTTCTCATCGACGTGGACAAGAACCGCGCCGAGGGCGAGGCCCTGGATATTGCGCACGGCATGACGTTTGCCGAGCCGATGAAGATCTACGCCGGCGATTATTCTGATGTCGCCGACGCCGCCATGATCGTCGTCACCGCTGGCGCTGCTCAGAAGCCCGGTGAGACCCGCCTGGACCTGGTCAACAAGAACGTCAGCATCTTTAAGTCCATTATTCCCGAGATTAAGAAGTCTGGCTTCGACGGCATTCTGCTCATCGTCTCCAACCCGGTCGACGTTCTGACCTACGCCGCCATCAGGATGTCCGGTCTGCCCGAGGGCCATGTCATCGGCTCCGGCACCGTGCTCGACACCGGCCGTCTACAGCAAATGCTCGGCGCCCACGTCGAGGTTGACCCGCGCGACGTTCAGGCCTATGTCATGGGCGAGCACGGCGACTCCGAGTTTGTCGCCTGGTCCAGCGCTCAGGTTGCCGGCGTGCCGCTGAACACCTTCTGCGAGCTTCATGGCCACCTGGAGCATGAGGCTGCCGAGAAGCGCATTGCCGAGGACGTCAAGAACTCCGCCTACACCATCATCGAGAAGAAGCACGCCACCTACTACGGTGTCGCTATGGCAGTAAAGCGCATCTGCACTGCCGTCATGCGTGACGAGCAGACCGTTCTGCCCGTCTCCTCGCTCATGGTGGGCGAGTACGGCCTGTCCGATCTGGCCATCTCCATGCCGACGGTCGTTGGTCGCGACGGTGTCGTCTGCCGCGTTCCCGTGCCGCTGAACGATGACGAGCAGCATGAGCTCACTGTCTCCGCAAAGGCCCTCAAGGACATTATCGACAGCGTCGACTTTTCCTGCTAAATCAAGCTCGCTAGAGCGAAAAGCTACAACGAAGGCGTCCGGGCCCATGTGACCCGGACGCCTTTTTGATGCATTGGGAACAGGTCGCTTTGCATCAATCTTCGATGCGCCTGGGGCGGACTCGACCGCTATACTGGTTCGTGCCAAAAGCGATCTAGAACGGAATGCCGTATATGAAAATCAATCACGCGATTCTGCATATCCTGGACTTTGACTCTGCCGTCAACGTCATGAGCCAGCGCGAGCTGGATATCGAAAGCCGTACCGTGCGCAGCTTTGTGACCACGCATCTGCGCCGCGCACGTACCTCGGCCGACAATAAGCGCGCCACGTTTGCGGAGAACTCTGCGTTTGGCGGCGAGCTCAAGGGCTATTTCTTTGGTGAGCGTGAGTTCGTGGACTTGTCTCAGCAGATTGCGGAGTTCATCTCTTCCGAACTCACCAAGGCCGAGAAAGCCGAGTCCACTGACGTGCTTGTGGCGGACTTTGACGATGATGAAGATGCCCGCTGGTTTGCCGTGATGCTGCTGGGCTCCAAGCAGGCATTCATGCACGAGGTGGGTCGCGAAGAGGGCGAGGTTCGTAACGACATCGCGCGCCACTACGCCATTTTGCCAAACCCCTCGCAAAAGGTGCCGAGCTATGCCATCGTGCGTGCAAGCACCATGGAGATCGGCTATGTGGATAAGAAGCGCAAGATTGCCGGCGAGGATCGCATGCTCATTCCCGACGGCTTGCTGCAGTGCGACACGGGGGTTTCGGGTAAGGAGGTCATCGACACGGTGACGCGCGTGGTCGAGGAGGTCGCCGAGGAGCACGGCGCCAACACGGCCGTAGCGCTCGCCAAGGTCAAAGCCGCCGTTGCCGAGAAGGTTGAAGACGACGAGGAGCTGCCGCCTTGGGATATCGTCGATGAGGTCTTTGAGGACGAGCCGGTCATCAAGGAGAGCGTGCGTGCGGCGCTGACCGAGGAGAAGGTGCCCGAGCGCGTGCCCGTGGAGCGCAAGCAAGTCGAGCGCGCGGCCGTACGCAATCACAAGATTCGTACCGACACGGGCATCGAGATCAGCTTCCCGGTCGAGATGGGTTCGAACTCCGAGTACATCGAGTTTGTCAACGAGCCCAACGGCCTCATCTCCATCGAGCTCAAAAACATCGGCAGCATCGAGAATCGATAGGTTGCGTTGCGCCTACAGCGGGAAAGCAAAGGCCGAAGCCCTGGATGGGGTTTCGGCCTTTTTTGCTTGGGGCTGAATTGCACTGCAGGTTGAGCATAAGTCAGCGAAAACGACCCAGAGCGAGCAAGGTGACGTGAAAGAGGAGGGCATTGACCTTCTGGCCATGCCCGACAATTGAACGTCAGATTGCCGCTCTGGGTCGTTTGGAGCGTCGAGCCGTTACGCGGTTTGGTAAAACCGCGTAACCCTACAGCTGGCGCAGGCCTTCCTCGAGACCGGTCTTGCTGTCGGTCTTCTCGTCGCGCATCTTGATAACGCGAGCGGGGACACCGGCCACGACGGCGCCGGCGGGGACGTCCTCGACGCACACGGCGCCGGCGGCAACGACAGCACCCTTGCCCACGCGCACGCCTTCCAGGACCACAGCATTGGCGCCGATCATAACGTCGTCCTCGATGATGACGGGGGTGGCGCTGGCGGGCTCCACGACGCCTGCCAGCACGGTGCCGGCGCCGATGTGGCAGTTCTTGCCCACGGTGGCGCGACCGCCCAGCACGGCGCCCATATCGATCATGGAGCCTTCGCCAATGACGGAGCCGATGTTGATGATGGCGCCCATCATGATGACGGCACGGTCGCCGATCTCGACGCGGTCGCGGATGATCGCACCCGGCTCGATGCGGGCGTTGATGCCCTTGAGGTCGAGCATGGGCACGGCGGAGTTGCGGCAGTCGTTCTCCACATCGTAGTAGTCGATGGAATCGACGTTGGCGTCGAGGATTGCCTTGAGCTCATCCCAGTCGCCAAATACAGTCTTGCCACGGCGGCCGCCATAGACATGCGCACTGCCCCACTGGACCTTCATGCCCGGCTTTTCGCGCACGTACAGCTTGACGGGCGTCTTCTTGGGCGCGGTGGCGATATAGTTGATAATCTCCTGTGCATCCATTTCGGCTGCGTTGCTCATTTGCGGTCTCTCCTTTGGGTGGATCCGGTTGATACCTGGTTAGGCAAACATGACCTGGTCGAACGTATAGAAGCCGGGCTCGCGGGTGACGAGCTTCTGCGCGGCTGCCAAGGCGCCGTTGACAAAGATCTGACGACTCGTGGCGCGATGCGCGAGCGTGACCTCCTCGTCCTGGCCAAAGAAACTCACTTCGTGCACGCCGGCGACAGTGCCACCGCGCAGCGAGTGCACGCCGATCTCCTTGGGGTCGCGCGCTCCGCACATGCCCTCGCGGCCATAGACGGGGTGGTAGCCTGCCTCGGGCTCGGCTTCGACGACGGCGTCGAGCAACAACTTGGCAGTGCCGCTAGGGGCGTCGACCTTTTGGTTGTGGTGCGTCTCGACGATTTCGCAGTCAAAGCCGGGCAGCTCTCGCGTGGCCTGTGCCACCAGATGACGCAGGGCTGCGATACCGATGGAGTAATTGCCGGAGTGCATGACGCGGGTGCACTGACCCAGCTCGCGCAGGCGATCCATCTGCTCGGACGTATAGCCTGTGGTGCCCGAGACCAACGCCGCGCCCGTGCGCTCGACATAGGCGACGACGGCGTCGAAGGTCGCAACGTTCGAGAAGTCGATGATGACGTCGGCCGCCGGAGCGTTCTCGAGCTCTGACAAGTCGAAGCCGATCTGGGCGACGATGTCAAAAACGGGCTCTCCGGCAGCGTCGACAATACCCTCGGCGGTAGTGCGGATGAGCGAGCCCATGCGGCCCGTTCCCATAATGACGGTCTTAATCAAGCAGACCAGCTCCCTTCAGAGCATCGGTAAGTGCGGAGCGCGTGTCGTCTGCCATGGGGCACAGCGGCATGCGGTAGTTTGCCTCGATCATACCCATCTGGGCGAGCGCTTCCTTGACGGGGATGGGGTTGACCTCACTAAAGAGGGCATTGATGAGCGGCTGGCCGGCAATCTGGATATCGCGGGCACGTGCCACGTCACCGTCCAGATAGGCGCGGCACATGTCATGTACGAGCTGCGGCTGCACGTCGGCCCACACGCTGATGGTGCCCGAAGCACCCAGGCTCATGAGCGGCACGGTGAGCGCGTCCTCGCCCGAGTACATGCGGAAGTCGTCGGACAGCAGGTGGGCGATCTTGGCAGCGTAGGCGACGTTGCCCGAGGCTTCCTTAATACCCATGATGTTGGGGTGCGCGGCCAAGCGCTCCACGTTGCGCTCGCTGATGCCGCAGCCACAGCGGCCGGGGATGTTGTACAGGATGCAGGGGATGTCTACGGCATCGGCGACGGTCTTAAAGTGCTGGTAGATACCCTCTTCGTTGGATTTGTTGTAGTAGGGGGTAATGAGCAGCAGGCCGTCGGCTCCCAAGCCCTGGTAAGTGAGCGACTTGGTGAGCATGGTCTGCGTGGAGTTGGAGCCCGAGCCGGCGATGACGGGGACGCGTCCTGCAACTTGCTTGACCACCGCGGCGACAACGGAGTTGTCCTCGTCGTCGGTCATCGTGGCGCTCTCGCCGGTGGTGCCCAGGGCGAGGATGGCGTCGGTGCCATTTTGCAGGTGGAAATCGATAAGGCGCTCGAGCGCATCAAAGTCGACACTGCCGTCCTTTTTAAACGGCGTAACCAGGGCGACGATTGAGCCCTCGAGATTGCGGATGTCCATGTTCTTCTCCTTCGCTTCGGCGATCTGGATGCGCTTGTTCCATTGGGCGGCGACTGCCAGGCGCTCGTCTTGGGCGCGGCGGCGGGCACTTTCGGCGCGCGACTTGGCCAACAGTTCTCGGCCGCACGGCAGCACGTCGAGCGTGGCAAAGTAATCGCCCGGGCGCTCGGCGCGGCGGATGAGGTCGGCCGCGCCATCGGGGCGCAGCAGGACCTCGGCGGAGCGCAGCCGTCCGTTGTAGTTGTAGCCCATGGAGTAGCCATGCGCACCGGTATCGTGGATTACAAGCAGGTCGCCCATGTCGATATGCGGTAGCTCGCGATCGATGGCGAACTTGTCGTTGTTCTCGCACAGATTGCCCGTGATGTCATAGGTGTTCGTGACGGGCGCTGTGCCCTTGTCGGCGCCGCCCGGCTGACCCATCACCGTAATGTGGTGGTAGGCACCATACATGGCGGGGCGGATCAAATCGACGGCGCTTGCATCGACACCGATATAGTCCTTGTAGATCTGCTTCTCGTGGATGGCCTTGGTGACCAGGCAGCCGTAGGGGCCCATCATAAAGCGGCCCATCTCGGTGTAGATTGCCACATCGCCCATGCCTGCGGGGACCAGGATCTCGTCGTATGCCGCGTGCACTCCCTCGCCGATGGCGTGAATGTCGTTGGCCTGCTGCTCGGGCAGGTAGGGGATGCCGACGCCGCCGGATAGATTGATGAAGGCGACGTGTGCGCCGGTCTCGCGCTCCAGGCGCACGGCAAGCTCAAAGAGGATGCGCGCGAGCTTGGGGTAGTAGTCGTTGGTGACGGTGTTGCTGGCAAGGAAGGCGTGGATGCCAAAGTCCTCGGCACCCTTGGTCTTGAGCATACGGAAGGCCTCGAAGAGTTGCTCGGTGGTCATGCCGTATTTGGAGTCGCCGGGGTTGTCCATGATGCCGTTGGAGAGCTGGAACAGGCCGCCCGGATTAAAGCGGCAGCTGACCGTCTTGGGGATGGGTCCCGCAACACGCTCAAAGAACTCGATGTGGCTGATGTCGTCAAAGTTGACGATGGCACCCAGCTTGTCGGCGAGCTCAAAGTCCGCAGCCGGCGTGTCGTTGGACGAGAACATGATGTCGTGTCCCGTGATACCCAGAGAGCGGGCGATCATGAGCTCGGTATAGCTCGAGCAATCGCAGCCGCAGCCGTATTCGTTGAGAATGGAGATGAGTGCCGGGTTGGGGTTGGCCTTGACGGCAAAGTATTCCTTAAAGCCCGGGTTCCACGCAAAGGCGTCGCGCACCTCTTGCATGTTGCGGCGGATGCCCGCCTCGTCGTATAGATGAAACGGCGTGGGGAACTGCTCGACGATATGCTCGAGCGTCTCCTTGTCCACAAACGGCTGCTTGGCCGCATATGCCTCGTTGGGGGTCAATGCCATGTCCCGTAAACCTCGCTATCCAGACGGCGCCATCTGCGCATCGAATCCGCATAGCGTGGACCCAATGTCCGGATAGCGCTCCCGCATTGCTGCAGACAGTCCTGTGGGTGTTTCCCACAGGCCCACCAGGTTGTTCGTGCCCGAAAAACCCAGTTCGGCGGGTTTCGCCTCCCCGCGGGGTCAAAGCCTGCCGGCTCGCCCGCGGCTCTTCGTGCCCGCGCCTCTATCAAGTGGTAAAGACCCTATCACGTTGCACTTTACCAAACAAGAGTATTCGTATATAACGTTTAAAAAATGCAGGGATATGCTGGAAACATGTGCGCCACAATCCTGTATCACAATAAGTTGCAACAGATGTGCCTCACGAAGGGATCCTCTATGACCGAGCTCCAAGAACTCCGTCGCTATCGGCGCGATCTCCATCGCATTCCGGAGCTCGATTTCGATCTTCCGCAAACCATTGCCTATATCGAGGGCGTGCTGGCACCGCTCACCTGCGAAGTGACCCATCCGTGCCCCAGCTGCGTCTGCGCTTTCTTCGACGCCGGCGTTGATGCCGCGCATGCCACGGCGATTCGCGCCGATATGGATGCGCTGCCCATTGAGGAGGCGACAGGGGCGGCCTTTGCCTCGACCCATCCCGGCAAGATGCACGCTTGCGGACATGACGGTCACATGGCCATGGCACTTGCCGCCGCGACGTATGTCGACCGTACGATTCGCGAGCAGCCGGGCGCCATGAGGCGCAACGTGCTCTTTGTGTTCCAGCCGGCCGAGGAAACGACCGGTGGTGCCAAGACGGTATGCGAGAGCGGCGTGTTCGAGCGCTATGGGGCCGACCGCATTTTTGGCTTCCATGTGTGGCCCGATCTGCCTGCCGGCGCGTTGGCGAGCTGTTCCGGTCCGCTGCTGGCGCGTTCGAGCGAGACGCATATCTATATTCACGGTACGAGCATCCATATTGCTAAGACCTATGGCGTGCCGGTCGAGGAGTCGCACGATGCCGCGTTGGCGGCAGCGAAGTTTTTGGTTGCCGAGCGCGAGCTGATGGACGAGCTGGGCACCGACGAGCCCTGTATCGGCAAGTTTGGTCTGCTGCAGGCCGGTACGGTTTGCAACGCGGTGGCGGGGGAGGCCCATGTGGCCGGAAGCCTGCGTGTGTTTACGGACGACATGTTCGACCGGGCGCGCGAAGGCGTGCGCCGCGTGCTGGACGATGCCTGTGCCGCAACGGGCTGCACGTACGATCTCGACTTTGCCGAGGGCTATCCGCCGGTCGACAACGACCCCGAGTTGTTTGCCAGCGTCACGCCTGTCTTGCCCGGCCTGCAGCTTGTGGAGGAGCCGCTGTTAATTGCCGAGGACTTTGCGTTCTATCAGCGCCATCTGCCGGGCGTGTTCTTCTTGCTGGGCACGGGCGTGCCGGAGGGTCAAGAAAACCCGATCGACGCAGACGGCTGCCCAGCTTATGCGATGAGCGCCCTTCACACCGATACCATGCTCTTTGACGAGGAAATCCTACTCAAGGGCCTCGATGTCTACAAACGATTGCTTGGCTTGGGGTGACGATGGAACGACGCCGACAGTCTGCCATATATAGTCCTGGTGGGTGCGGGTGCGGGTTGATGCACTGCCAGCAGACGGTCGCGCAAAGTGCGTTTGCCCGGCGTTTGGATAACTGCATTGGCCGTTTACCGCGGCCTTAGCTCTCAGCTAATGAATTCAAGTTTAATCCTTCCTACGATGTGCTGTGTACCGGCGCGGTAGCCGGATCGTAGGAAGGATGCATAATGAAAAAGCTCGAAAACGAAGTGCTGCTGAGCCGTCGCGCTGCACTTGGCGCATTCGCCACCGTCGCCTTGGGGACTGCCGGTCTTCTTGCCGGTTGTGGTAGCGATAAGGCGACCGTCACCGAGGACGCTGGCGATGGCGACAAGAAGGAAGAGGCGAAGAAGGAAGAGCAGCCTACGACTGACCTGGCGGTTGGCACGACGGTGACCACAGCTGCCGGTCTTTCCGTCGTTGTCGATTCCGTCCAGCCCGGCCTTACAAATTATGACGGTTCGACCATGACGGGCATTCACGTCACGTACGTCAACAATGGCGATGAGGGCGCAGATTACAATGTCTACGACTGGAAGGGCGAGGACGCCAACGGCGCCCAACAGAATCAGGGTTACTACAGCGAGGGCTCCGATGAGCTGCAGTCTGGTACCCTTTCCGCCGGTGGCTCCGTGGCGGGCAATATCTACTTTGATGGCGATATCAAGAAGGCACTGTATTTTGCCAACATGTTTGATAAGTCTGCCACTGCAAGCTGGGTGCTGGCCTAGCATGTCGCTACCGTTGCGCCGGATGGGAGGTGAAGTCGTATGCCCGATAAAAAGCTGACTGAGGAGTTGCTCAATGAGCTTCTCGATGCGCCGAACATCGATGGCTATATCAGGGAGCACGACTTTGCCGCCCCGTCGCTTTCGGATTACCTGAAGCAGCTACTGCAGGAAAAGGGCTTGGAGCGCTCGCGCGTGGTTCGTATGGCCGATCTCAATGAGACCTTTGGCTATCAGATCTTTACCGGTGCGCGTCATCCGAGTCGCAATAAGGTGCTGCAGATTGCCTTTGCGATGGCGCTGACGCTCAAAGAGACCAACCGTGCGCTGACGGCTGCCGGGGTAAGCGTCCTTAACTGCAAGGACCGCCGCGATGCGATTATCATCTTTTGCATCGATCGCGGGTGCAGCCTCCAAAAGGTCAACGAGGAGCTGTATCGCTTTGGCGAGGAGACGGTGAATTAGCCGCTGATATCTGAGCCGGCGGAGCTGTCGAACAACGATGCAAACGAACGGGGCGCGGATGCCATGGGGTGTCTGCGCCCTGCGCTATGATGGAGGCTATGGATACTCAGACCCCAACATATTCCAATGACGAGCTGACCGCAGCGCTTGCCGAGCACCTGGCGTCGCTCGATCGCGACGACAGCTATCGCGTGGAGCGTGTACTTAAGCGCTCGTCCGTTGAAACAACCGAGCTCGTGTACTTTGAAGGAACCGGCGGTGGTTCGCTCGGTCCCTTTGTCCGTAAACGCATCGATGCTTCGGCTCAAATCGGCGGGGCATACGAGCGTCTGTTTGCCGCTCAGCGGGCAGGCAGGCGTTTTGAGCACCTGCCCAGAATCGTCGATTGTCGTCGTGCGGGCGACGAGCTCAACGTGGTTATGGAATATATAGAAGGGGAGACACTCGGGGCACTGGTGGACCGTCTGGGATCCGCTCCCGATTATGCGCGTGAATTGTATCCTGTCCTTTGCGACGCCGTGGGCGAGCTCCATGCCGGTTTTGCAATGGCGGGGGAGGCTTCGGCGCCGGTGATCCATCGCGACCTCAAGCCGTCGAATATCATCGTGACAGGTGCCAACTATACGCCTGATGACGGCCTGACGTTTTCATCGCTGGTGATTATCGACTTGGGGATCGCGCGCGTGTGGCGCGATGGCGCCGATGCCGATACTGTCAAGTTTGGGACACGGCCCTATGCGCCGCCCGAGCAGTATGGGTTTGGACAGACGAGCGTGCGAAGCGACGTCTACGCACTCGGTGCCCTGCTGTTCTTCTGCTTGACGGGAGTCGACCCTAAACCAGGGCTCGACATGCGCGAGCAATGCGAGGTGCGCGGCATTCCCACTCCACTTGCCGATGTCGTTTGCATGGCGATGGCGCTCGATCCGGCCAAGCGCTTTGCGAGTGCGGAAGCGTTGGGACGGGCGACGCGCGCGGCATACGATCTGAGTCGCCCCGTGCGGCCTCCTGCGCCTGCGCCTGTCCGTACTCCGGCCTCGGAGACGTTGTTGACGCCCCAAGGGCTCCAGAACCCCGCAAGGCTTCCTAGGCCTGCCACCTCCGCTGCATGCGGTCTGCTCTCTCGCGTTCCGGAGTCCCTGGGGCGCATTTGGAATACGCTCGTCTGCTTCTCGCTGCTTGTGTTCTTTGCCGGAAGTCACTTTGCCGTCTTTCAACCCACGGGAGCAAACCAAAGCTACCCGACGTGGCTTCTCATAATCGAGTATTTTTTCTTTGTCGATGGCCTTATGGCGCTTACGCATTTTGCGGTGCTCGATAAGCGCCGTCTACGTCGGCGATTCGCACTGCTCGACAGTTATCGCGGCAAGAAACTCGCGAAACTCTGGCTCAAGGCATTGGGTGTGCTGCTCCTATGCATGATCGTCATAGTCGCGGTTGCCAATGCGACCGGCGTCGTCGATACCTCCGCTACCTAATAGAAAAGGGCCCCATTGGGGCCCTTTGCAGTTGCACTTAGATGCGGTTCATCTGAGCGGCGACTTTGTTGTACCAGTCCTGCCACGTGGGTGGGCAGTACTTTTTGGCCGCAGCCGGGGTAAGGGTGGAGCCGTAGTTGGCGCCCAGATAGGCAACGTGAGCGAAGATGCCCTCGCTCCAGCTGCCAAAGCTGCGCCAACCGCCGCCACGTGCACTCCAGCCCCAGGCGTTGTAAGAATTGGCGCAATAAGCACCCTTGGTGCTCTCGATGCAGGCGATGGCGGGGGACCAACGGGGGTCGACACCGGTATTCCAAGCGGCGACGGCAAAGTTATAGCCCTGGCCTGCCATAGGGGAGCCGGCGAGGTAATTGTCGATGCGGCTCGTCCACTCATTAATGAACGAATCGTAATCGGAACTACCGGTGTTGGCGTTGTTCACCGTGGTGTCGATGGTGGTGTTGGCGTTGGTGGCCTGGCTGCTGGAATTGCTGCCGCTCACGCCCTCGCCCGAGAGCTTCTCGGCGGCAGCGGCCTTATCGGCCTCAAGCTTGGCAAGCTCGGCGGCATTTTCCTGCTCGGCTTTTGCCTGTGCCTCGCTGCGGAGCTGCTGGGCCTGCGCCAGCGCATCCTCGGCGTTTTTCTGCTCTGCCTCAAGCTGAGACTTGGCCTGCTGGAGCTCGGCCTTGTTCTGCTCGAGTTCGGTTTGCATGTTATTGAGCTCTTCGATCTCGTCGACGCTCGAGCTTGTGATCTGGTTGGTGTATTTGCAGGTCGTGATGAATTCACCCAGGCTCTGTGCGTTGACCAGGAAGCTCACGATGGGGTTGGTGCCCTTCTGGTACTTGTACAGATCGCGCATGGCGGTGCATGCCTTTTCCTGCTGATCGGGAAGCTTCGCCTCGATCTTTTCGATACTTGCCTCGTTGGCGTCAATCTGCTTCTGCAGATCGCCGAGCTTGGTGCGGGCATCGTTGTAGGCGCTCGTGGCGGCTTCGATCTTCTGCTGGGCGGCGGCAAGCTGATCCTGCGTTGCCTGCGAGGCGGCATACGCCGCGACGGGGGAGAGCATCGGCGTGGCCGTCAACGCAACGGCGAGCGCGGCGCTCGTGATGATACGAGCCGGCTTCGACGCGATGAGCGCTGCGGTGCGATGATTCGAATGCTGCATCCAGTCCCTCTGCAATCAATCGTAGGTTATTGTTCCTCAGGTATTCTACTACTGCTTTCGACCTCAACTTGAACCTTAAAGGTTTTAAAGGGTCAAGTTGAACTTGAGACTTTGGCCTTGACCTGCGGGAATGGTGAATTGTTGAGAAACCATAGAGTTCAACTTTAACGTTACGGGGGCCTGTTTGGGACGGGCTTTGGACTGTGAAAGCTATCTCAACGTTGGGGTTTGTGGCTATAAGGTCCCATTGCGGCGAGCTTGCCCTACTTCGTTGAGCGCCTGGGCGGGGGTGAACGAACAGGTGCCGTCGCCGAGTTTGATTACCCTGATGTTGTCCCCGGCGTGGGCATCGGAGACGAGGCCAAACTGCTCGATGGCGGTATCGTGTCCGCCGGCGACGGGCGTCTTGCGCGTGCCTTTGTGCGCCGATGTATTGATGGAGGTGATGTAGGCGGCACCGTCGTAAGCGTCGTTTGCGGTGCGCAGAGGAGCAGTCGCTTGCGCGCTGCGCCAACTCGCGTTTTGCGGCATCGAGGATGGGGTTATCGATTGGAAGGTCCTGGAGCACGCGTGCGCCTTTCACTCGGGGGTATCAATATGCTGAACCCTACAACAACGGTGGGTTCATTGCCGTTGGTCATACGGCGGTGAGTGCGGCCTTCATGCTGGATAATTGCGTTGATTGTCATAGATACAGTGGAGCTTTAGGAGGAAACGGTCCGGCACGCTAAAATAAACGGGTTGCATAAAGACCGCCCGTCGTGGGCAGTTCTAGATAGGAAGTTTCCATGGCATTGCAGTTTACAGAGCGCGAGTTTATCCCCGTGCTGCTCGGCGGCGACATCAACGCCTATTCGGTGGCGCGCGCCTTTTACGAGGAGTATCAGGTCAAGAGCCTGGTCTTTGGCAAGTACCAGACCGGTCCTGCGTACCGCAGCCAGATTATCGACTACACGCCCAATGTTGATATCGACACCATGCCGGTCATGATCGAGACCATTAACGGTGTCGCGCAGGCCAATCCCGATAAGAAGATTATTCTCATGGGCTGCGGCGACAACTATGTCGCGCTTGCCGCACAGGCTCAGGACGCCGGCGAGCTCGCCTCAAACGTCATCGCGCCCTATGCGCCCTACAGCATGCTCGAACAGTGCCAGAAGAAGGAAATCTTCTACGAGCTGTGCGAGAAGCACGGTGTTCCCTATCCGCATACGTTTACCTTTACCATGGCCATGCTCAACGCCCAGGGCGAGGCTCCTGCCGAGGTGCTCGACCAGATCGATTTTCCCTTCCCGATGATTCTGAAGCCTTCCGACGGCATCATGTGGTGGGAGCATGAGTTCGAGGGCCAGAAGAAGGCCTACGAGATCGCCGATCGCGCCGAGCTGGAGCAGGTCATTCGCGATGTATATGCGAGTGGCTACACCGATGATCTGATCCTGCAGGATCGCGTGCCCGGCAACGACGAGTACATGCGCGTGCTTACCAGCTATTCCGACCGCAACGGCAAGGTGCGCATGATGTGCCTGGGCCACGTGCTGCTCGAGGAGCACCAGCCTCACGGCGTTGGCAACCACGCCTGCATCATCACCGAGCCCAATGACGAGCTCATGGGCGGCGTGCGCAAGTTGCTCGAGGACCTCAAGTTTACGGGCTTCTCAAACTTTGACGTCAAATACGACAAGCGCGACGGTTCGTTTAAGTTCTTCGACTTCAACACTCGTCAGGGCCGCAGTAACTACTACGTCACCAACAGTGGCTTTAACGTTGCCAAGTACGTAGTGGACGAGTATGTGTACAACCGCCCGTTTGAGCCCGAGTTTGTGACAGCGCAGGACGAGGCGCTGTGGATGGTTGTCCCCATGGGCGTGGTCGATAAATACGTTAAGGATCCCGAGCTACGCGCTAAGGCGCATCGCCTGGTCAAGGAGGGTAAGGCCGCCGACCCCTCGTTTATGAAGGGCGACTTTGTCTTTAACCGCTGGCTGCGCATGTGGCACACCAAGCTGCGTCACTTTAAGCTGTTTAAGACGTATTACAAATAGGATGAACGTCGCGCCCGCCCGGTTTGTATCGGACGGGCGCGGGTATGATACGCGCAATGGTGCGAGCGTCACCAAGGAGGCGGCGATGGAAAAGCTGGGAGTTATCGGCGGTATGGGCGCCGAGGCCACGTCGTATTACTACGACCAGGTGGTGCGTCACACGGCGGCTGCCCGCGACCAGGAACATATTGACATGGTGGTGCTCTCTAAGTCGACCATGCCCGACCGCACGCTGGCCATTAAGACCGGCGACCATACCGAGCTGCTGGCGACCATGAAGGAATGCGCGCAGGCGCTCGAGACGCTGGGCTGCGCGCACATTGCCATTCCCTGCAACACGTCGCACTACTTTTACGATCAGATTCAGTCGTTTACCAAGGTGCCGATTATTCACATGCCGCGTGAGTCGGTGCGCTATGCCCTGGCGGGCGCGGTGATGGGGGAGTGCGAGTTTGACCCCAACCTGAGCATGCCGTCCGAGCCGGTGCGCAAGATCGGCATCATGGGCACCGACGGCACCGTGGGTGCAGGCGTCTATGGGCGCGAGTGCGAGGCCGCGGGCGTCGAGGTCGTCTATCCCAGCGAGAAGCGCCAGGCCGATGTAATGTCGCTGATTTATGATGATGTGAAGGCCGGACGCGAGCCCGATATGGACAAGTTCGATCGCGTGATGTGGGAGTTTGCCCGCAGCGGCTGCGACCGCGTCATTCTGGCCTGCACGGAGCTTTCGGTGCTGCAAAAGTATCGCGAGATGCCCGAGATCACCCTCGACGCCATGGACGTTTTGGTACGCGAGTCCATCATCCGCAGCGGCGCCCCCTACCGCCTGTAGCCCTCGACCTGCCAAAAAGGGACAGGTTTATTTTGGTAGGTTTTATCTGGGAAAACAGTAAAGGCCTCGGCTCGTTTGTGCGAGCCGAGGCCTTTTGCATTTGTCGGTTGCTGCCAGCGATTGCTAGAACAGGAAGCCGATGGCGATAAGGGCGATGCTGACGATAAGTACGGCAATGTCCAAGCCTTTGATGGGGTAGCGCTTGTACGAGCTCGCACGCGTGCGCAGATAGAAGCCGCGCTGCTCGGCGGCAAGCGCGGTGGCATCGGTCTTGCCCACGCTTGAGATCAATAGCGGCACGCACAGCGGCAGCATGAGCTTGAGTTTCTTGATGGGATTCTTGGTATCGTACTCGACGCCGCGTGCGGTCTGTGCCTCCATGATGGCATTCATCTCTTGGCCAAACACCGGCACAAAGCGCAGCGCCGTGGTAAAGGTGAAGGCATAGCGATACGGCGCGTGCAGCACCTCCACGCAGGCATTGGCAAGGTCGTTGAGCTTGGTCACCATGAGCATCAGGATGAGTGGCAGCGCTACGCCCAACAGGCGCAGACAGGCCTTCGAGCCGGTGATGAGGCCTTCGTCGGTGACGAAGCCCCACACCACGTTGCCATCGCGCATAAAGGCCAGCTGCAGCGCTAACATGATGAGTGCGAGCGGAATCAGCAGCTTGAGCAGCGAGAACAGGCGGTCGACGACGCCGGCGTAGGCTCCCAGCGCGAGCGTAAGCGCCAGAAATCCCAACAGCGCCACGTAGGTGTCGGACAAAAAGATGCCGATGATGATGGCGGCGGCTAGGCCCAGTTTGATGACGGGATTCAGACGATGCAGCAGCGTGTCGCCCGGCATATAGTCGATGACATTAACCACGGCGGACCATCTCCTCGGTAATGCGAACGATATCGGTGACCTCGCTCACCTGTGCAAAGGCGGGCGAGACGGAAGATGCCAGACGGCGTGAGAGTTCAATAACCTGGGGCGGTTCAACATAGGCACGCTGCATGAGCTCGATGTTCGAGAACAGCTCGTGCGTGCGGCCGTGATCGAGGATGCGGCCGTCGGCCATCACCACGATGCGCTCGGCAAAGTCCGAGACGACTTCCATGTCGTGGCAGACCATGATAACGGCGCAGCCGCGCTCGGCCATGGTGCGCACCGTTTCCATCACGGTCATGCACTCGCGGTAGTCCAGGCCACTCGTGGGCTCGTCGAGCACCACGATCTTGGGCTCGACCACCACGACGGAGGCGAGCGCCACCATTTGGCGTTGGCCGCGCGAAAGGGAGAAGGGCGCCTCGTCGGCGGGCAGACCAAAGCGGTCGATGACGAGCTGGGCGCGACGTAGGGCCTCGGCTCGGTCGATGCCGGCAAGCTCCAGGCCAAAGGCGACCTCGTCGAGCACGGTGTCCTTGCAAATCTGGCGGTCGGGGTTTTGGAATAGGGTTGCGACTTCGCGTGCGATGCGGCTCGTGGGAACCGATACCGTGTCCAAGCCCGTAACGCGCACGCTGCCCGATGCAGGCCTAAGCAGACCCGTGAGCAGCTTGGTGAGCGTGGTCTTGCCGGCTCCGTTTTGGCCGACAATGCCCACGAGCTCGCCGGGATAGAGCGTCAGGTTGAGGTCGTGGACGGCGGCGCCACCATGGGGGTAGGAAAACTCAACGTGGTCAAACGTGAGAACCGGCTCGGCGTCTCTCGCATGCGGGCGCAGCGACGGTGCGTGCGGGGAGCCTGCGGGCGCCTGAATGTCGCTGCTTGCATGAGCGGGGTCGACGATGCCCGTAATCAGGCGCTCGGCCTCATCAACATCTAAACAGGGAGTGCCACTGGCCAGGCCATCGGCCTCGAGGCTGTTGAAAATGCGCGTGACGCGCGGGCAATCGACACCGATGGCGCGGAGCTTGTCGGTGTGCGCAAAGACCTCATGTGGCTCGCCTTGCAGCGCGATCTGGCCGTGATTGAGCACGAGCACGCGGTTGCAATACTCCGAAAGCAGGGCGACCTTTTGCTCAACGACGACGATGGTGATGCCGAGGTTACGGTTTGCCTCGCGCAGCGTTTCGAAAACCAGTGTGGAGCTGACGGGATCGAGTGCCGCGGTTGGCTCATCGAGCACCAGCACGCGCGGGCGCATGGCGAGGATGGCAGCGATGGCCACCTTTTGCTTTTGGCCGCCCGAGAGGGTGGCTATCTCGCGGTCGCGCAGGTCGCTAATGCCGACGGCCTTAAGCGTCTCGCTCACGCGCTGCTCGATCTGGTCATGCGGAACGCCAAAGTTCTCCAGGCCAAAAAGCATCTCGTCCTCAACGACCGAGGCGACCATCTGCGTGTCGATGTCTTGCAGCACGCTGCCGACGATCTGCGATATGTCGGTGAGCGAGACCTCGCAGGTGTCGTGCCCGTCAACGAACACGGAGCCAAAGAAGGTTCCGCTGTAGTGGTGGGGCACGGCGCCCGACAGGCAGGCGGTAAGTGTTGATTTGCCGGCACCCGAAGGCCCGATGATGCCGATGAAATCTCCCTTGTTCACGCTGAGCGAAACGTGGCTAAGCGCCTGCTCGGCCTGCGTGCCATAGGCGAACGAGACATCGTCGACGTTGATGATCGTTTCCATGGATACCTTTCATAGTCATTGGGGATGTTCTTACATGACTAGTCGTTTAAGGACGTCCCCAATAGCTCGTTGTTTGGGACAGTCTTTGCTGGTGAAGCACGTAGACGGCTTTACGAGGTGCCCCAGGTTGGCGCGAAAGAGGAGCGAAGCGTACTTGGGTACGCGAGCGACGAATGAACGCCAATATGGGGTGGCTCGTAAAGCCGAGCGGGTTAGTTAAGCCTAAGGGCCTTCTGGATGGGCAGATAGAGCGCGCCGACCAGAATGGCGTTGAACACAGCGGTCATGGCGACGACGGGCAGCATAGCTGCGGCGAGTTCGCCCATTACGCCGAGCATGGCCATCTTGATGACCATGAAGATGACGCCCGAGACAAAGGTGGTCACGAACGTAGCGACGATGGCGACGGCAGGCTTAACTTGGCCATCCTTGGCGGCAGTGTTGACAATGACGGCCATAAGCATGGCGGCGATGCCCTCGGCGGCAAAATCGACAAACGGCGAGGTAGTGGTGATCTGGATTACGGCCGCCGAGATGAGACCGATGACGAGTGCCTGACCAATGTTGGGACGAACGACCAGGATGGTGAGGCAGAAGGCCGAGATGATGAACTCGGGGCTAATCATGCCGCCGGAGATACCCGAGATTGCCTTGCCGACGGTAAAGTTGAGGATGAAGCCGGCGGCAAGCAGGATGGCGAGCAGGACAAGGGCGCGAACATCGAGTTTGCCGCGGTCGGCGGTCTGGACGGTGCGGGGCTGGGCGGTGGTGTTCTGAGACATGTTGAAAATCCTTTCGGAAGGGGAGTGCAAGGGAAAAGCGGAGGCGCGTGATGCGAATGCGATCGGGCTCGAGATAGAAAAAGGCCCCCGGTCGAAACCGGAGGCCTTTCAATCACCTAGAGCGCAAAAACAGGCGTGAGGGACTCACTGTCGACCGATCGTATTCGCATCACGCCACCACCAGTTGTTGAGGGACGTCATCGTGTTCTTCATGTTGGTGGCTCCTTTCGTGATGCCATGGCGCGGTCGCGCCCAGTTGCTGTTGCGCTGCACTATAGCACAGCGAAGTGTGTGCGGGGAAATCTTTTTTGAAAAGATTTCGGCGACGTTTCCCGCCGGTCGAAGGGGCGGGCTGAGCGGGGGGGGGACCTTGGCCATCCCGCCCGCGCCTTAAGGTGTGGGGTTCTTAGGCCTTCTTGCGACGATAGATCACGAAGCCACAGACACCGATGATGATGGCGCCAACACCCATGGCGGCCATGTTGTTGCCCTTGGACTTCTCCTCGGTGATTGGATGAATATCATACCAATGTGGATTTACTTCTTTCGGCGGTGAATCACGTTGATGGCGTAGCCCACGAGCAGGGCCAGAACGATGACGATAAAGCCAAGGATAGGGTTGTCGTTCACGGGGTTCTCCTATTTTCCGAGTGGTGAGAATTCGTCGACGATGAGGTCGAGGCATTGCGGAAGCGCGCGGGCGCCAAAGACACCGGAGTTGCTGGAGATGATCTCGCCATCGAACTGCATACCCAGCGACGGCGTGCAGGTAATCTTGGCTTCCTTGGTCTGGATAATCTTAAACTGCGGGCGGCCGAGCACCTTGCCGGCGGGGTCGAGCGCAGCGGTGATCACAGTAGGCAGCAGCTGCACCGTGCGCACGGGTTCAATAACGACGATGTCGACCATGCCGTCGTTCATGCGGCAGCTGGGGAACAGGTTGATGTCGTTTTGGATGACTGAGGTATTGCCCGCCATGCAGCAGATGCCGTCGAGCTCCTCGACCATGCCGTCGTGTTCAATGGTAAAGTGCGCCACCGTGGGGTTGGGCGTGGCGAGCGCGGAGAGGAAGTAGGCGATCTCGCCGATGTCGTTTTTGGTGGGGGCGGCCTTCATCATGATCTCGGCGTCGTAGCCCGAGCCGGCGATGATGATGAAGCCGTGGCGCTTCTCGTTACCGTTCTCGTCGATCCAAAAGAGCTCACCCATGTCCACCTTGACCGTGCGGCCGGCGCGGCAAGCCTTGGCAAGCGCCGCCGCCTCGGGGGCATTGCCGATGTTGTTAAAGAACAGGCAGGCCGTGCCAGAGGGAAAGACGAGTGTGGGGACACCGCACCCGCGCATCTGGTCGAGCACGTTAGAGACGGTGCCGTCGCCGCCCGAGACCACCACGCGATCAAACTCGCGCACGTCCGCCACGGCGTCTTCGGGCTCCATGCCGTCGCCGATAAAGCGCATCACGACCTCGTCGCCGCCCTGTGCGAGGGCGTGCGTGAATGCGTAGATTTCATCTGAGCTGGGGCCCGATGCCGGGTTGTGGATGATAAGGCAGCGCATACTTACGTTCCCGTTCTGTGACTAACCGAGTATAGTTGTAAGGCAATGCCGATATCCTACCCGTGTTTTTCGGGCCTAACCTTATTCGATGGGTTGATATGTACATTTCCACACATCAGGCTCTACTCGATTTTTGCCAGCGCGCTCGTGAGTTCGACGCGATCGCCGTCGATACCGAGTTTTTGCGCGAGCGCACGTTCCATCCGCGTCTGTGCCTGGTCCAGATTGCCACCCCCGCCGAGAGCGTCGCGGTCGACCCCCTGGTGATTGACGACCTGTCGCCGCTCGCTGAGCTTATGGCCGACGAGAGCGTGACCAAGGTGTTCCACGCCTGCTCGCAGGATATGGAGGTCATGCTCCATACCGTGGGCGTGCTGCCGCGTCCTATTTTTGACACGCAGGTCGCCGCCGCCTTTTTGGGCGAGCGCCAGCAGATTTCCTACGGCGCGCTCGTGCAGACGTTTTGCGGCGTCTCGCTGCCCAAGACCGAGTCGCTGACCGACTGGTCGCGCCGTCCGCTGACCGATAAACAGATTGAGTATGCGATCGATGACGTCAAGTACCTGATCGTCGCCTATACCGAGATGATGAGCCGCCTGCGCGAACTGGGCCGTGTGGACTGGGTGCTCGACGAACTGCGCCCGCTGGCCGACGAGTCGCACTATCGCGCCGACCGTCACGAGGCGTTCCGTAAGGTCAAGCGCATCAACTCGTGCAGCCGCCATCAGCTGGGCATCGCGCGCGAGCTTGCCGCTTGGCGCGAGGACCGCGCCGAGCGCCGCAACATCCCGCGCAAGTGGGTCATGTCCGACGATACGCTGCTGGCGCTCGTCAAGCGCAATCCCGTGCGCGTCGAGGAGTTCCGCAGTATCCGCGGTACCGACCAGCTGGGGGAGCGCGATGTGGACGGTGCACTCATGGCCATCAAGCGCGGCGCGAGTTGCCCGCACGATCGCCTGCCGCTCATGGTGCGCGGACACCGCCAGATCTCGCCGGAGCTGGAGAGCGTGACGGATCTGATGTATGCGCTTATTCGACTGGTTGCCGAGCGCTCGGGCGTGGCGACCTCGGTCATTGCCTCGCGCGATGACCTGGCCGACTATATTGAGCATCCCGAGCAGAGCCCCCTGCGCGAAGGCTGGCGCTTTGAGCTCGTGGGCTCGCGCCTGGACGATCTGCTCTCGGGCAACATGGGGTTGACGGTGAAGGACGGCAAAATCGAGCTCCTGTAGGTATATGGTTACGCGGTTTTACCAAACCGCGTAACAGCTCGACGCTGCAAACGGCCGAGAGCGGCAATCTGACGTTCAATCGTCGCTCGCGTACCAAAGTACGCGTCGCTTCTCTTTCACGTCACCTTGCTCGCTCTCGGCCGTTTTCGCTGACATTGCCAAAACATCGATGCTGTCTCGTTGGCTGGGCGAGTGGGTAGAATGCCTCCAACGTGTAACTCGATTCGGAGGAATTCGCATGCCCTATTACTATGGTTATGGCTTTGGCATCGACCCGCTGTACCTGCTGGTCGTCCTTGTTTGTACGGTGCTCGGTCTTGCCGCGCAGAGCTATATCAACTCGACGTATAAAACCTGGTCCAAGGTTCGCTCGGACGGCGACACGGGCGCTGCGGTCGCGCGCCGCATGCTCGACGCCAGCGGTTGCAATGCCGTGGGTATCAAAGGCGTCGCCGGTGAGCTCACCGACCATTACAACCCGCAGGATAACAACCTGTATCTCTCGGATGCCAACCGTTCGGGCGGATCGGTCGCAAGCGTTGCCGTCGCCTGCCACGAGGCGGGCCACGCCGCCCAGCGCCAAAGCGGCTATGCCATGATGAAGGTGCGCACTGCCCTGGTCCCGGTCGTCAACTTTACCCAGAACACCTGGACCATCGTGTTGCTCTTGGGCCTGTTTATGAACATTGCGGGACTCACGACCCTCGCGCTGATCTTCTTCTCGTTTAGTGTGTTGTTCCAGCTGGTTACGCTGCCGGTCGAGATTGATGCCAGCCGCCGCGCCGTGGCGTACATCGAGCGGTCGGGCATGAGCTCCAAGCAGGTCAACGGTGCCAAGAAGGTCCTGACGGCAGCCGCGCTTACCTATGTTGCCGCAGCGCTCACCTCGATCATTCAGCTGCTCTACCTGATGGCTCGCTACAACAGAAACTCCAACCGATAACAAATTGGCTTGACAGGCGCCGCGGGGATTTGTGTCCCCGCGGCGCTGTACTATGTGTTGGACTTGAATTTGCGCAGGGCTGGAGCCTTTGTGCACGATAACGAAAGGAGGCTGCGTGGCAGGCTGGAATCTAACCGGCAATGCTGTTTCCGCCGAGTTTGACGGCTCGGACGATCAGGAGCGCAAGGAACTCAGCGTGAGCCAGGCGGTGGAGATCGCCGCCGGTGCACTCGATGCTATTCCGCAGCTGAGTGTCTTGGGTGAGGTCACGGGCTTCCGTGGCCCCAATGCCCGAAGCGGCCACTGCTACTTCCAGATTAAGGACGATTCGGCCGCCGTTGACTGCATCATTTGGAAGGGTGCCTATCTCAAGCGCACGTTCGATCTGCGCGACGGCATGCAGGTGAGCTTTAAGGGTAGCTTCAATCTCTATAAGCCCACGGGCCGCATGAGTTTTGTCGCCCGCTCGTTTTCGCTGGCGGGGGAGGGTCTGCTGCGTCAACAAGTGGCGCAACTGGCCGAAAAGCTGAGCCGCGAGGGCCTGATGGACGAAGCGCGCAAGCGCCGCATCCCGGTGTTCTGCTCGCGTGTGGCGGTCGTCACCTCGCTTTCGGGTGCCGTAATCGATGACGTCAAGCGCACATTGCGTCGTCGCAACCCACTCGTCGAGCTCGTTTGCGTGGGTGCCAAGGTTCAAGGCGAGGGTGCGCCGGCAGAGCTCATTGAGGGTTTGCGTCGCGCCGCTTCCATTACGCCGGCGCCCGATTGCATTTTGCTGGTGCGTGGCGGCGGTTCCTTCGAGGACCTCATGACCTTTAACGACGAGGAGCTTGCCCGCGCGGTGGCGGCTTGTCCTGTGCCCGTGGTGACCGGCATTGGGCATGAGCCCGATACCTCGATTTGCGACATGGTGAGCGACCGCCGCGCCTCCACGCCAACGGCGGCTGCAGAATCGGTGGCACCGGCTATGACGGAGCTGGCAGATGTGCTCGAGGCGCGCCATCAGCGTCTGGGCGCCGCGATGGCATCGATGATCGGGTCAGATCAGGTCGATCTGGAAATGCTCGATCAGCGTGGTCGCCGCGCTTGGGACACCTATACGGCCCGTCTGGGCGATGCGCTCGATGCAGCCGCGTGCCGCCCGTGCCTCAACGATCCAACGTTTATGGTCGAGCGTCGCGAGTCAGAGCTTGCCCTGACGGCCGATCGCCTGTCCGGCGCCATAACGCGTTCGGTTGGGGCCTTCCGCTCCGACTTTGAGCGCCTGCCCGAGCGCTTGATCGCAAGCACCTCGGGGCTCGATGGCAAGCGCCATGCGCTCACGCTTGCGAGCTCCCGTCTGGAGCATCAGGGGCGCACGATGCTCAGCAAGCCCGCGTCCGACCTGGGCCGAGCTGCTGCGTCGCTCGATGCCTTGTCGCCGCTCAAGGTGCTTGCCCGCGGTTACTCCATTGCGTACAGCGAGGACGGTGTGGCTACGAGCGCCAAGATCTTTAAGCCGGGCGACGCTATTCGCGTGCGCATGGCGGACGGCAACGTGGCAGCAACCGTCAACGCGGTCGAGTAGACCGCGTTTCACAGTGATAGACCCTTAGGAAAGGAAACAGATATGGCAGAGAAGACCCCGGTCGAGCAGCTTACGTACAAGCAGGCCTCGCAGGAGCTGGAGCTCATCATCCGCAGCCTGGAGTCGGGCGACATGGAGCTCGAGGAGTCGCTCGAGAGCTATACCCGCGGCGTCGAGCTCCTCAAGAGCCTACGCACCCGCCTGTCCGATGCCGAGCAGAAGGTCTCGGTGCTCCTTAAGGACGTCGACGGCAACGACGTGCTCGCCGACGGCGAAGCCGCCAACACCGACGATAACCTCTCGTTCTAACCACCTCGCAGCCTACTTTGGGGTAGTCTTTTTGGGACGGGGCTTTTTTGACTACCCTTGCGCGACGGCTCGCCAGGTGCCTGCGCTTGCGAAAAAGTAGTCAAAAAAGCCCCGTCCCAAAAAGACTACCTTGGTCTGTGAGAAAGGAACCAACCATGTGTGATTGCATCTTCTGCAAAATTGCCAACCACGAGATCCCCTCAACCGTTGTCTATGAGGACGATCAGGTCATCGCCTTCGACGACCTCAACCCCCAGGCGCCGGTCCACACCCTCGTGATTCCCAAGAAGCACTACAGCGACATCGCCGACAACGTACCTGCCGAGACCATGGGCGCCATGGCCCACGCCATTCAGGAGGTCGCCAAGGCCAAGGGCCTGGAGGACGGCTTCCGCGTCATCTCCAACAAGGGCGTCAACGCCGGCCAGACCGTCATGCACTTCCATATGCACGTCCTCGGCGGCAAAAACCTGGGCGAGAACCTCATCTGAGGGCGCTTCTTCCGTGGGATGAGGCGAAAGCTTGGGCATCGATAACTTATATATCAACGCAATAAACCCGAGCGCGAGGGCGTTTGGGTTTATTATTGAAGCGTATGTAACCTGGCGGCGCCACACCGCCTGTTAGTAGGGAGACACATGAACGTTCTGGTCGTCAACGCAGGATCTTCGACCCTTAAGTATCAGGTCATCGATACCAAATCCCACAAGGTGTCCGCAAAGGGCTCCTGTGAGCGCGTCTGCTTTACCGGCGGTACCTTCACCCACGCTGCCAACGGCTCCAAGAAGGTGACCGAGAACATCGAGTTCCCCGACCACAAGGTCGCCATCGAGGTCGTCCTGAAGGACCTCGAGGCTAACGGCGTCAAGATCGAGGGCATCGGCCACCGCATCGTTCAGGGCGGTTGGTACTTTGGCGATTCCTCCCTCGTCGACGAGGACGTTCTCGCTAAGATCCGCGAGGTCGCTCCGCTCGCCCCGCTGCACAACAACCCCGAGGCCAACGTTATCGAGTTCTGCCTGGAGCAGTACCCCGACCTGCCCAACGTCACGGTCTACGACACCGCCTTCCACTTCAATATGCCCGAGGTCGCCAAGACCTACGCCCTGCCCAAGGACGTCTGCGACAAGCTGCACATCCGTAAGTACGGCGCCCACGGCACCAGCTATCGCTACATCTCCAAGAAGGTCGCCGAGATGACCAACGGCGAGGCCCGCAAGGTCGTCGTGTGCCACATCGGTTCCGGCGCCTCCCTGTGCGCCATCGAGGACGGCAAGTGCATGGACACCACCATGGGCTTGACGCCGCTCGACGGCGTCATGATGGGCACCCGCTGCGGCTCCATCGACCCGGCTACCGTGTGCTACCTGCAGCGCGAGGGCGGCTACACCTTCGACGAGGTCGACGAGATGATGAACAAGAAGTCCGGCCTTTTGGCTGTGACCGGCGGCAAGACCAACGACTGCCGCAACGTCGAGGAGCTCGCCGCCGCTGGTGACCCCGAGGCTCAGCTCGCCTTCGACATGTTTGTCTACAAGATTGCCGCCAAGGCTGCCGAGATGGCTACTTCCATGTGCGGCATGGACACGCTGGTCTTCACCGCTGGCATCGGTGAGCACGCTCCGGCCGTTCGTGCCGGCGTCGCCGACCGTCTGGCCTTTATGGGCGTCAAGATGGATCATGCCCGCAACGCCCTGCGTGGTGACGGCGCTTGGTGCCTGTCCGCCAAGGATTCCAAGGTCAAGATCTTCGTCATCCCCACGGACGAGGAATTCATGATCGCTTCCGACGTCGAGCGCATCGTCAACGGCAAGTAATTGCAAGAGGGGAGGGGCTGGACGACCGAGCGCCGTTCGGCCCCTCTTTTGTGCTCGTTGGGCGATATGCTTGATAGCTATTTATCAAGTTGTGATAACCTCTTATTAAAATGCGGCCGCCTTAAGGGGTCTGCGTCGACCGTATTGCACTGCAAAGGAGTCTCATGAACGTACTTGTTGTCAACGCCGGCAGCTCAAGCCTTAAATATCAGCTTTTGGATACCGATACCCGAGAGGTTTTCGCCAAGGGCAACTGCGAACGTATCGGTTCGGACATGGGCATCTTTGGCCACTCCGAGAACGGTGGCGCCAAGCAGACCGAGGAGGTCCCTTTCCCCGATCATCGCTCTGCTATCGCTCGCGTGCTCGAGGAGCTCGAGAAGACCGACTTTACGATTGATGGCATTGGGCATCGTATCGTTCAGGGCGGCTGGCACTTCGATGATTCCGCAGTCGTCGACGACGAGGTTATGGCCAAGATTCTTGAGGTAGCACCGCTTGCTCCGCTGCACAACTACGGCGAGGCCGCGGCAATCGAATATTGCCGCGAGAAGTATCCGGAGCTGCCCAACGTCGCCGTCTTCGATACCTCGTTCCACATGACCATGCCCGAGGTCGCCTATACCTACGCGCTGCCCAAGGACGTGTGCGACAAGTACCACGTGCGCAAGTACGGCGCCCACGGCACGAGCCACCGCTATGAGTGGATGATGGCCAAGGAGATCCTGGGTTCGCGCTGCCACCGTCTGCTTTCGTGCCATTTGGGTAACGGTGCTTCGCTTGCCGCCATTGAGGACGGCGTGTGCCGCGACACCACGATGGGCCTCACGCCGCTCGATGGCCTGATGATGGGCACCCGCTGCGGCTCCATCGACCCGGCCACCGTGTGCTACCTCCAGCGCGAGGGCGGCTACAGCTATCAGGAAGTCGATGACATGATGAACAAGCAGTCTGGTCTGCTTGCCATCTCGGGTATCTCCAACGACGCCCGCGACATCCGCACGCGCGCCTCCGAGGGCGATAAGCGCTGCCTGCTCGCCTTCGATATGTTCGCCTACAAGGCCATGCAGCAGGCCGGTTCCATGATCGCATCTATGGCGGGCGTGGACACCATCACCTTTACCGCCGGCATCGGCGAGAACGACTGGTCGATCCGCAAGGCCTTCTGCGACTGCTTTGAGTGGCTGGGCGTGCGCATCGACAACAACAAGAACCGCGAGGCCGTGGGCAACGGCCCGCAGGTCATCAGCGCCGCCGGTTCCGCCGTCACCGTCATGGTCATCCCCACCGACGAGGAATACATGATCGCCCACGACGTCGAGCGTCTGACCGCGAACAACTAACGCGCTCGTTTGCATGTAAACGAAAGGCCTCCGAAGCAACAGCTCCGGAGGCCTTTTTTACTAGCAGAAGGACAGCGGAAACTCCATCCCGTTTCGAGCACAAATTCTGGGACACACTTTCCGTTTGGGGCAGGTTGCGGAAAATACGACCCGCAACAAAGCAAAATTCCGTCCCACAGTTTCCCAAACAGCCCCCAAGTGGAAGTTACATCCCGCAATCCGCCTTCAAACCGGGACACGCTTTCCGGCACAACAACCGCCGAGGCCCTATAAGCCTTTCAAATCCAAAGTGACCATATCCGCATCGTTTGCCCCCCAGCAACGGCACCCATCCATTCAGATTCTCAGCCCCTGCCCGTAGCCAAGCCGCCGTCCACTCCAGATGCCCTGATTGCTGCGTTGCGGTAGAAGGCCGTACGGGCTAACCCCTGAAAACAATCCGCAGACCAGAAACGCCCCCGTTCGTAGCTCCGAAGGAGCAGAACGGGGGCGTTTCATTGGTCGAGGACGTTTTCAGGGGTTAGCCCGTACGGCCTTCGGGCGAGTGCGTGCGCTACTCAGCCATCTGAGCCTGGACGGCGGTGATGGCTACGACACCCACGATGTCGTCGGCAGAGCAGCCGCGCGAAAGGTCGTTAACCGGCTTGGCGATGCCCTGCAGGATGGGGCCGTAGGCGTCGGCGCCGGCGAAGCGCTGGACCAGCTTGTAGCCGATGTTGCCGGCCTCGAGGTCGGGAAACACGAGCACGTTGGCCTTGCCGGCAACGGAGGAGCCGGGAGCCTTGAGCTGGGCGACGTTGGGGACGATGGCGGCGTCGAGCTGCAGGTCGCCATCGATGGCGAGCTCGGGAGCCTTCTCCTTGCAGAACTTCACGGCCTCCTGGACCTTCTTGGCGACCTCGCCGCCGGCGGAACCCATAGTGGAGTAGGAGAGCATAGCCACGTGCGGCTCAACGTTGCCCATGAAGGTGGACCAGGAGTGAGCGGAGGCGATGGCGATCTCGGAGAGCTCATCGGAGGACGGGTTGATGTTGAGGCCGCAGTCGGCGAAGATCAGCGTGCCGTCGGTGCCGAACTGCGGGGTGTCGGTGCACATCACAAAGAAGGCCGAGACCAGCTTGGTGCCCGGGGCGGTCTTGAGGATCTGCAGCGCGGGGCGCAGAGTGTCGGCGGTGGAGTGGCAGGCGCCGGAGACCAGACCATCGGCATCGCCCATCTTGACCATCATGGTGCCAAAGTAGGTGGCGTCCATCACCTGGGCGCGAGCCTGCTCGATGGTGACACCCTTCTTGGCGCGGAGCTCGGCAAACTTCTGCGCGTACTCCTCGTGCTTCTCGGCATTGCGCGGGTCGATGACGGTAGCGCCGGGAACGTTGATCTCGTCGGGGTTGCCCAAGATGACGATCTTTGCCAAGCCCTCCTCGATGATCTTGGTAGCTGCGATGATGGTGCGCGGATCTTCGCCCTCGGGCAGGACGATCGTCTTAAGGTCGGCCTTGGCGGCAGACTTCATACGGTTTAGGAAATCGCTCATGTTACTCCTTACAAGCGTTTCGCTAAGCTCCAGGTACCCGGCTGTCCACGAATAAACCCGCTGCTAGCGGGTTTACCTTTTAAATACGTACGCCGGGGTGCTTGAGCTTTCCTTGTGTGGCAAGCTCATTATAGGACGCATTAGCGCTATAATCGCTCTGATAAATATGTCTCGAAGAATGTTCGAGAAAAGCCCAGCTAACGAGCTCGTGGCTTTTGACAAGGAGTATCGATGCAGATTACCTCAGGCCTGCCTGAAGGCTTTAACGCCGGCGCATACGACATGATTGTCGTCGGTGCCGGGTATGCCGGTGCCGTTTGTGCCCGCCGTCTTGCCGAGACTATCGGCTATCGCGTTGCCGTTTTGGAGCGCCGTGGCCACATTGCGGGCAATGCTTACGACTGCTTTGATGAGGCCGGGATCCTGGTCCACGAGTATGGCCCGCACATTTACCATACCTTTAACGAGCGCGTCCACAATTTTCTGTCGCGTTTTACCAAGTGGACGGACTACCAGCACAAGGTGCTCGCCAACATCAACGGCACCCTTATGCCCGTGCCCTTTAACCACGCGAGCCTCAAGCTCGCCTTTGGCGATGAGCGCGGCGAAGAGCTGTATCAGAAGCTCGTGGAGACCTTTGGCAAGGACGTCAAGGTGCCCATCATGGAGCTGCGCAAGAAGAACGACCCGGATCTTGCCGAGGTCGCCGATTACGTCTACGAGAACGTCTTTTTGCATTACACCATGAAGCAGTGGGGCCAGACGCCCGACCAGATCGATCCCTCGATCACCGGCCGCGTTCCCGTCTTTGTGGGCGACGATGACCGCTATTTCCCGCAGGCTCCCTTCCAGGGCATGCCGCAGGACGGCTATACCGCGTTGTTCGAGCATATGCTCGACCACGATCTGATTGATGTGTTCTGCGACGTGGACGCCCGTGACCTCTTTGAGATTGACGAGACCACCGTCAAGATCGACGGCAAGGTCTATGGCGGCGAGATCGTCTACACCGGTCCGCTCGACGAGCTGTTCAACCTCGACTTGGGCGCTCTGCCGTACCGTACGCTCGACATGAAGTTCGAGACGCTCGATATGGACCAGTTCCAGCCCGTGGGCACCGTCAACTACACCACGAGCGAGGATTACACGCGCATCACCGAGTTCAAGAACATGACTGGTCAGGTCCTGCCCGGCAAGACCACCATCATGAAGGAGTATTCCAAGGCCTATACGCCCGGCTCGGGCGAGACGCCCTATTACGCCATTCTGGAGCCCGAGAACCGCGAGCTCTATGAGCGCTATCTTGAGCGCGTCCAGAACCTGACGAACTTCCACCCGGTGGGTCGCTTGGCCGAGTATCGTTACTACGATATGGATGCCGTGACCAACTCTGCCCTCGATCTTTCGGATGAGATTATCGCCTGCCATGCATAAAGTCATATCATTCGGTATTCCCTCGTATAACGCCGCCAAGGACATGGACCATTGCATCACCTCCATTCTGGAGGGGAGCGATTACGCCACCGATATCGAGATCATCATCGTCGATGACGGCTCCAAGGACGAGACGGCAGCTAAGGCCGATGAGTGGGAGGCGCGTTACCCCGGTATCATCCGCGCGGTGCATCAGGAGAACGGCGGTCACGGCATGGCCGTCCTCTCGGGCCTGCGCGAGGCGCAGGGCACCTACTACAAGGTCGTCGACTCGGATGACTGGCTCGACGGTGCGGCGCTTTCGACCATGCTTTCGATTCTGCGTGGCTTTGAGGAGCGCGACCAGCGCGTCGATCTGTTTATCTCGAACTATGTGTACGAGAAGGTTTACGAGGGTACGCATACCGCCATTGGTTACAAGTTTGCCCTGCCGCGCAAAAAGATCTTTACCTGGGACCAGATTGGCCATTTCCGTCCGGACCAGAATTTGCTCATGCACAGCCTGTGTTATCGCACGGATGTGCTGCGCGCGTCCAATCTGCCTATGCCGCCGCACACGTTCTATGTAGACAATATCTACGCCTATGTGCCGCTGCCGCGCTGCAAGACCATGTACTACGCCGACATCGACCTCTATCGTTACTTTATCGGTCGCGAGGGCCAGAGCGTCAACGAGGCCACGATGGTCAAACGTCTGGACCAGCAGTTTCGCGTGACGCGCATTATGATGGAGTCGTTCCATCTGTATAGCGATGTCGAGTCGTCGCGTCTGCGCGCGTACATGATGGGCTATTTCACTATGATGATGGCAATTTGTTCGGTGCTAACCAAGCTTTCCGATGAGGATTGCGCCGACGAGCGCCTGACGACATTGTGGAGTGATTTGAAGGCCTACGACGAGCGTATGTATCGTCGTGCACGCTACGGTGTGGTCGGCTTCTTTACCAACCTGCACGGGCGGGCTGGAGACAAAACCACACTCGGCCTATACCGTCTTGCCTCAAAGATCTTCAAATTTAACTAGCTGTTGAGCAATCGCTGCTGATAGGTTGACTGGGCCCCTTGGCCTTTAGTTTGCTACTGCGAACAGTCCTGCTCGCACGGAAAGCACATTAAGTGCTTTCCGGCTCGTGCGGAACTTTTATCAAACTAAAGGCCAAGGGGCCTTTGCTATAAGAATCGATTGTCAGGCTGCCTGAATTTGAAGATCTTGGACGCGCGGTACACAGGGGCCTGGGCTGAAAAGTTTTAGTTGGTAGTCGGTCGGAGACGGGCGGGCGTTACGTTTGTCGCGAGTTCCGCATGCAAAGAAGGCCACTTAATGTGGCCTTCGTCTTGCATAGGACTGTAGAGCAGCAAACGTAACGCCCGCCCGCCTCCGACCGACGGTCGAGTGGATTACTTCGCAACGCCGGGGATGCCGTGGGATGTTTTGGCGGTTTTGGCTCCGTTTACGATGGCGGTTTCCAGGGCCCTTACGGCGAGCATGCCCAGCAGGTCTAGGGGAACGGCGGCGCTTGCCTGGCTGCCCAGCTTGCCGCTGGCAAGGGTGTAGATGGTGTCACCGTCGTTGGTGGTGTGTGTGGGGCGGATGGCGTGTGCATAGGCGTCTGCGGCCATCTGGGAGACCTTGGTGGCCTGGGCCTTAGTGAGCTCCACGTTGGTGACGATGCAGCTGATGGTGGTGTTGGTGCGGTCGAGTGGCATTTTCATAGAGCCGGCGGCGGCAAGGGCGGCGAGCTCCATGTCGACGATCTGGTCGCTATCGGCTGCGGCGCGCATGCCGGCCACCCACTCGCCGGTGGTCGGGTCGACCACGTTGCCACAGGCGTTGACCGAGACCACGGCGCCTACCTTGACGGTGCCGAGTGCCACGGCAGCAGCTCCCAGGCCAGCCTTCATGCAGGTGGCGGGCCCCATGAGCTTGCCTACGGTGGCGCCGGTGCCGGCACCTACATTGCCCTGCTCGAGTGTGGTGGGGGTATGGTCGAGCGCCTCGCGCACGGCGGCGATACCGGCGTCAATGTCGGGACGCACGGTGGGATCGCCAAAGGCGAGGTCGAAGATGCAGCTGGAACACACGATGGGCACCTGCGTGGGGCCGACGGGCAGGCCGATGCCGCGGCTCTCGAGTTCGCGGGCCACGCCGCTTGCCGCTTCGAGACCAAAGGCCGAACCGCCCGAAAGGCAGACGGCGTGGACCTTATCGACGGTGTTCTCGGGACGCAGCAGATCGGTCTCGCGCGAAGCGGGAGCACCACCACGCACGTCAACGCCGCCGGTGGCACCCTCGGGCGCCACGATTACGGTGCAGCCGGTGCCGGCCTCCTCGTCTGTATAGTTGCCAAAGCAAAAGCCATCGACATCGCAAACGTCAATGGCTTCGAGCAGGGTGTCCATGTTTTCTCCTATCGGTTTTCCGCCGGGCCTTATGCTCGGTCGGGATCCGTACGGTACGGCAAAATTGTAGGCGCCGGGGGATACCCAGCGCCAGATGCAATTACGAGAGTTTTTGAATCGCGCGTGCGACGCGAGCGATGGGTAAGCCCACCACGTTGTAGAAGTCGCCCGAAATGTCATGCACGAGCATGCGGCCGCCTGTGCCCTGGATACCGTAGGCTCCGGCCTTGTCCATGGGTTCGCCGGAGGCAACATAGTGCCCGATTTGCTCCTCGGTAAGCTCGTAGAACGTCACGTCGGTCACATCGACAAACGACAGACTTTCGGCGGCATGCGGAGCTGCAGCGTCGCCGGCTTTAACGATACAGACGCCGGTTGCCACCTGGTGCGTGCGGCCCGAAAGCTCGCGGAGCATGGTGCGTGCCTCGTCCTCGTCTGCCGGCTTGCCCAAAATTTGCCCGTCAAAGGTGACAATGGTATCGGCTGCGACAGTCAGTTCGTTGGGTTCGGCGTGCTCGGAGGCAACGGCAGCGGCTTTGGCGCGTGCCAAGCGTTCGACAAGCGTAAGCGGAGCTTCGCCATCAGAAGGCGTTTCGTCGATATCTGCGGGAATTACGCGAACGTCATAGCCCGCCTCGCGCATCAGCTCTATGCGGCGCGGCGATTGCGAAGCCAAAATCATAGCTGGATGCCCTCGGCAACCTTCTCGACGGCCTTGTCGCCGGCGAGTGTGCGCAGCAGCTCCAAGGCAAAGGGAAGTGACTGTGCCATGCCGCTGGCAGTGATGATGTTGCCGTCTTGCGTGACCTTCTCGCCGGTATAAGCACCCTCGGGGAAGCTCTTCTCAAAGCCGGGGAAGCACGTGGCTCGGCGTCCCTCGAGCAGACCAAGCTCGCCCAGGATAAACGGGGCGGCGCAGATGGCGGCAACATGCTTGGTTGCGGCGAACTCGCAGACTACATCGCAGACACGCTGGTCGGCGCGCAAGTTGGTGGCTCCGGGCAGGCCGCCGGGCAGCACGATGCAGTCGTACTCCTCAAAGTTGATTTCGTCAAAGAGCGCATCGCAGGTCACGGGAATCTGCAGCGAGCTCACGACCTCGCGTGTGGGCATGATCGAGACGAGCGTGGCGCGCACGCCGCCGCGACGCATGACATCGACCATGGTCAGGCATTCAATAGTTTCAAAGCCATCGGCGGCGAGAACGGCAACGCTGGGCATGAGGGTTCCTTTCGTAAGGCGGCATACAATTAGCCGTCTTATACCCCGAAGACCCATGCTTGCCACGCTCGATTTCCCAATGTTTAAAAAGGGACGGGGTTTTAGCTACCCTCACCCATCCTTAACAATCTCAATCTGTAACATCTAGGCCCACTTTTGACCCCTAACTGTTAGAGATCAAGACAAACGGAAACCGCCCCGACAAAACGTCTAAATCTGTAACATCTACGGACCAAAACCGGGTCTTACTGTTACAGATCGAGACAGTCCCCAGCGCACCGCCCCGTTCGGGGAACGACCGCCACAGGTACGGCGGGCAGAGACTCACTTTTTTCCTCGGTTTTTCTTGACGGAATCTCACCTGTTGTAGTACTTTGTCCCAGTCTAAAAACGCGTGGACTTTTCTGGGCGCTAGCCACCTTTTTGCCACGCAACCGAGCAGTCGGTTGCGTGGCTTTTTTCGTCTTGGCAGCAGGTGCCACATGCACCGCCAGAAGACCGCACGAGCCCACCTTCCGACTGCAGGGAACAGACGCACGAGACGTGCATCTGCAAGACAGCAGACGGAAGGGAGCCTAATGGCAGGAACAAACACAATCAAGCAACAGGCCGCCGGGGCAGGAGCCACGGGCGCGGGACAGGCCAAGGCGGCGCTCCAGGTCTTTGCGGGCGGTGCCTGCTACGGCGCGATGGCCACGACCTACAAGCTCGCCTACGCCGCGGGCTTCACCTCGGCGCAGGTGGTGGCGAGCCAGGCGTGGTTCGGCTGCCTCTTCTTCGCCCTCGCCACACTCGCGGGCCATGCACTCGGGCACCGCTGGCAGCGCGTGGGCTGGAAGCTCGCCCTCAAGCTCATGGGCCTGGGAGCCCTCACCTGCCTCACCTCAATCCTCTACTGCTACGCCATGAGCGTGCTGCCCGCCCCGGTGGCGCTCACGCTCCTCTTCCAGTTCACGTGGCTGGGGCTCCTGTGGCAGACCGTCATGACGCGCCGACCGCCGAGGGCCCTCCAAGTGGTCTCCGCCCTGGTCATCGTCTTCGGAACGGTGTTCGCCAGCGGCGTTTACAAGACCGGCATCACCGGGTACGACCCCGTGGCCCTGCTCTGCGCGCTGGGGGCGGCCGTGTCCTGCTCCCTCTTTGTCACCCTCTCCGGCAAGGTCGAGGCCCCCTGCTCGTCCGAGCAGCGTGGCGTCATCGTATGCGCGGGCTCCGTGGTCATGTCGCTCACGGTGTGCCCGGACTACGTCGTCTCGGGCGTCCTCGCCCAGGGCATCCTGCCCTTTGCCGTCATCGCCGGCTTCTTTGGCATGCTCTGCCCGGTCCTGCTCAACGGCCTCGGCGCCTATGACGAGGTGCTTCCCGACGGCACGATCGAGGACGACTACCGTATCGCCTACCTGCGCGAGCACATCGAGGCCATGCGCGACGCCATCGAGCAGGACGGCGTCGAGATGCTCGGCTACACCACCTGGGGGCCAATCGACCTCGTGAGCGCGGGCTCCGGCGAGATGGAGAAGCGCTACGGCTTCATCTACGTGGACCGCGACAACCTGGGCAACGGCACGCTCGAGCGCAGGCGCAAGAAGAGCTTCTACTGGTACCAACAGGCCATCGCCACCAACGGAGGCGACCTGGGCTAGCCGCCCGGGCAATATCACTAAGGAGAAAATAACGGCTGAAAAATACGACGATCTGGCCAGATCCATACTCGAGAACGTAGGCGGCGCCGAGAACGTCTCCAGCGTCGCGCACTGCATCACGCGCGTGCGCTTCAAGCTCAAGGACGAGTCCCGCGCCAACACGGCCAAGATCGAGGCCCTCAAGGGCGTCATCCAGGTCATCCAGGCCAACGGCCAGTACCAGGTGGTCGTGGGTAACATCGTCGAGGACGTCTACGACGCGGTCCTGGAGGCCGGTAGCTTCTCGGGCGGTGCAAGCGCCGACGACGAGCCCCAGGGCGATAAGACCGTTGCCTTCGTCATCATCGACCTCATCTCTGGCATCTTCCAGCCCATCCTGGGACCGCTTGCCGCCGCAGGCATCATGAAGGGACTGCTTGCCCTCATCACCTACTTCGTCCCAGCCTTTGCAAACGACGGCCTCTACACGCTGCTCTACACCGTGGCTGACGGCTTCTTCTGCTTCCTTCCCGTCGCCCTGGCGTTCAGTGCCGCGCGCAAGTTCCGCATGAACGAGTTCACCGGCGTGGCAATCGGCGTGGCGCTCCTCTACCCGACGATGGTCGCCCTGACCTCGGGCGAGGCGCTCGGCAGCATCGACCTCGGCGTGGCCGGCACGTTCTCGTGGTACGCCACCGCCCTCGGGGTCCCCATCATCATGCCCGTGTCCGGCTACGTGAGCTCGGTGATTCCCGTCCTTCTCATGGTGTGGTTCGGCTCTATCATTGAGCGCTGGCTCAAGAGCTGGATGCCGGCTGCGCTCAAGATGTTCCTCGACCCGCTCGCCACGATGACGGTCTCCATCGTCTTGGGCTACCTCGTCATCGGCCCGGTGGCCACCCTCATCACCAACCTGCTGAGCGCGGCGTTCTCGTTCATTTTCCAGCTTCCCGTGGTTGGTTCCGTCTTGGGCAGCGCCCTGGTCGGCGGACTGTGGATGTGCCTCGTCATCTTTGGCTTCCACTGGAGCCTCATCCCCATCTCCATCATGAACCTGAACACCCTCGGCCACGACAGCGTGCTGGCCGCCACCATCGGCCACGGGTTCGCGCTCGGAGCGGTCATCTTTGCCATGTATCTCAGAAACAAGGACGAGCGCTTCCGCGGCATCGCCCTTCCCGCGATGATCTCCGCCTTCTTCTTCGGCGTCACCGAGCCGGGTATCTACGGCATCGCCCTCCCCAACAAGCGCGCGTTCGTCGTGGCATGCCTGAGCTCCGCCGTGGGCGGCGCCATCGTGGGAATGACGGGCGCCCTCATGTACATCTCGGGTGGCCTCGGTGTCTTCAACATGCTCAACTTCATCGACGGGACCCCTGGTGGCGCCGGAATCTCCCACATGATCTTCGCGATCATCGCCTCGCTCGTCTCTGCCGTCCTGGCCTTCGTCATCGAGTTCATCACCTACCGGCCCAACGACGACGAGGAAGGCGCCTGCTAGCTTGGGCCCTTCTCGACCAGCTCTATGTAGTTGAGGGCAGTTGAGGTGGGTGAGGGCCGAGGGCGGTCGAGGCGGCCGCCCTCGGTCCGGGACAACCTGCCAGAAGGCGTTTAGCTTTCTCGGGCGGCAGTTCAATGTCCAAGAAATGGGGGGCGGTTTAATTTCGGGACGGGGATTAAATAATCATTCGGAACAAATTTATTTTTATCCCCGTCCCAGAAAAATCATCGGGTGTGGTCTTGGGCAAACAGTCTAGTTGCGCTTGAGATGGGCGACGGTTTCGCAGTGGAAGGTTTGCGGGAACAGGTCGACCGGCGTGATCTTGACGGGGGAGAAGGTGCCTTCCTCGACAAAGCGCTTAAGATCGCGTGCCAAAGTCGCCGGATCGCAGCTCACGTAGGCCACGTCGCGGGCGCTTGTGCTGGCGATGAGGTCGATTGCCTCGGGTGCCAGACCTGCACGCGGCGGGTCGACCACCAGGACATCGGCATCCTGGTCGGGGAACTCGCGCACGGCATCGCCGCCGATGACATCGACGTTATCGAGCTTGTTGATCTCGAGGTTGCGGCGCAGGTCGCGCACGGCCGGGCCGTAGGCCTCGATGGCGGCAACAAAACCACAGCGGCGGGCGAGCGGCAGGGTAAAGGTGCCGGCGCCGCAGTACAGGTCCATGGCAAGCTCGTCTTCTTGCGGGTCGAGCGCCTCCATGACAAGCTCGATCAAAATCTCGGCGCCCTTGGTGTTGACCTGGAAAAACGATGGGGCCGAAAGGCGCATCTGGCCGTCGGCGATGTTCTCGGTCCAGGAGCCCTCGCCGGCGAGCATCTCCACCTTGGAGACGCGGCGGGCCTTCTTCTCGCCCTTGCTCATGACGCGCACTACGCTCGTGGGGCGAGCGGCGTCTGCCAACACGCGCGAGACCTGCGAGCGCGGGAAGGAGCCCGTGGGCGTCCAAAGTGCGACCTCGAGCGCCTTGGTGCGACGCGAAGCGCGAATGCCCACGCGCTCCAGACCCAGATCGTGACTGCCGCTCAGATAGTTGAGCGCGCCGACGACCGATTTGAGCGCCTTGGGAAAACGCTTATCGAACAGCGGGCACGAATCTACGGTGACGATCTTGCTGGGATCGACGCCGTGCATGCCAAGGCGAACGCGGCCGTTAACGAGGGTGGGCTCCAGCTCAATCTTGTTGCGGTAGCCCCAGTCGTCCTTGGTGTGGCGGATGGGCTGGACAAGATCGTTGACCTGCTCGGGGGCGAACTTGCCAATGCGCTCGAGCGTGGAGCGCAGGTTTTGCTCTTTGGCGGCAAGCTGCGCGGTGCGCGAGAGATTGCCCCACGAACAACCGCCGCAGACGCCCACGAAGGGGCAGGGGGGCTGAATGCGATCGGGGCCCGGCTCCAGAATCTCGGTCGTGCGGGCGCGCATAAACGACTTGCCGTCCTGCACGATCTCGGCCTCGACGGTGTCGCCTGCCACGGCGCCCTGCACAAAGACGGCCTTGCCGTTGTCGGCGTGCGCCAGTCCGTCGGCGCCGTAGGTCATCGATTCTATGGTGAGCTTCATGTTCCTGCCTGTCATTCGCGGTATTGTTCGCAACCATGGTAGCAGTGAAAAGCGCCCCGTATTTGGGGTATTCCTCAAATACGGGGCGCTTCTACAAACGTCTATTTCGTCTTGCCGGTAATGAGCGTCTTAAGGCCTAGGCCGATCAGGCCCAGTCCCATGCGCACGCGACCGGGGCGATGGCGCTCGATGGTCTTGGTCTTGCCAGCGGGCTTCTCGCGGCGGGCGCCCTTCTGGGACGCGGGGTTGGCCGTCTGCGGTTGGGGCCGAGGAGCAGGCTCGGACTCAGGCTCTATGACGGTTGCCTGAACCTTCTGGACCTCGGGTGCGGCCGGCTGCGGTTCGAGCTCAGGCTTGGATGCGAGCGTAGGTTCTGCCTTGGCGACGGCCCCGGCGTTGCGATAGGCACGCTCCAGCAGAGCTTCCTGCGAGTTGAAGGGCTTCTCGCCTTCTTTGCGCTCCACGGGAATCCAGGTGCCGTCACTCGTCAGACTGCGTGCCTTCACGTTGTCGCGCAGCTGCATGCCCATGTACTCGTGCACCTGGGCGCGGCAGGTGGGGTCGAGCACGGGGAAGGCGATCTCCACGCGGTGCTCGGTGTTGCGCGTCATCATGTCTGCCGAGCTCAGGTAGATCATATCCGAGTCCACGCCAAAGGCATAGACGCGCGCATGCTCCAAAAAGCGTCCGACGATGGAGCGCACGTGCACGTTCTCGGTCTTGCCCGGAACACCGGGCTTGAGGCACGAGATACCGCGGATGATCATTTCCACGCGCACACCGGCACACGATGCCTCGGCGATCTTGTCGATGACCTCGCGGTCGGTAAGCGAGTTGAGCTTAAAGAACACGCGGGCGGGCTCGCCGACAAGGGCACGCTGAATCTCGCGGTCCAGGCCGCGCATGATGAGCGGCTTGAGGCCCACGGGCGCCACGCCCAGGAAGCGGTAGTCGCCGCGCAGGTTGCCCAGCGACAGGTTGCGGAAGAACAGGTTAGCGTCCTCGCCGATGCCGGGATGCGCGGTCATGAGCATAAAGTCGCTGTAGAGCTTGGCCGTCTTCTCGTTAAAGTTGCCGGTACCCAAAAGCGTCAGACGGGTAAGCGCCATGCCCTCGCGATAGGTGAGCTGGCAGATCTTGGAATGGCATTTAAAGCCCTCGGAGCCGTAGATAACGGTGCAGCCGGCCTCTTCCAGCCGCTCGGCCCATTCGATGTTGTTTTGCTCGTCAAAGCGGGCGCGGAGCTCCATGAGCACTGTAACCTCTTTGCCGTTTTCGGCAGCATCGATGAGCGACTCGCACAGGCGGCTTTGTTTGGCCACGCGGTAGAGCGTGATGCGAAGCGAGATGCACTCGGGGTCGTAGGCTGCTTCGTGCACCAGGTCCAAGAACGGATTCATGGTCTCGTAAGGGTAAAAGAGCAGCTTGTCGTGCTGCAGCACCTGATCGCGGATGGAGCGGGTCATATCGATGGTGGGGTTGGGCTGTGGCCTAAACGGCGTAAAGAGCAACTCGTTTCGTAGATGCTCGGGTATTTTGCCCTCGATGCCAAAGACATAGCCCAGGTTGAGCGGGATATCGCAGGTAAAAACCGAGCGGCGCGAAAGCTCGAGCGCTTTGCGGATGGTCTTGAGCGTTGGCTTTTCGAGCGAGCCCGATACGGCGAGCACCACCGGCTGCAGGCGCAGGCGCTTCTTGAGGATGCGCTTCATGTGCTGGCGGTAATCCTCTTCCTCCTCGACGCCCTCGCCGTCCGGATCGATGTCGGCGTTGCGGGTGACGCGGATGAGCGCGCGGTCGAGCGGCTTATAGGAGCCGAAGCAGGTGTCCAGGCAGGCGAGGATGACGTCCTCGAGCAGAATGTAGGAGTAGGTGCCGGTGGGCGAGGGGATTTCGACCACGCGGTTCATCGAGGCGGGAATCTCGATAAGGCCCAGCAGGCTCTCCTCGTCGGTGATGCCGTCCAGGCCACAAGCCAGATAGAGCGCGCCGTTGCGCAGGTTGGGGAAGGGATGGCGCGGGTCGATGACCAGCGGCGAGATGACCGGTGATACGTAGGCCTGGAAGTAGCGGGTTACAAAGGTATGTTCCTCGGGCGTAAGCGAATCGATGCGGGCGCGGTGAACGCCCAGAGTGTCGAGCTTGTCCTCGATGCTCTTAAAGATCGACTCCCAGCGGGTAAGGAGCCCGGGCAGCTCTGCCATGACAGCATCGACCTGTTCGGAGGCGGTCATATTGCTCTTGTTGTCGACGGGCTGTTTTTTGAGCTCTGCCAGATCGGACAAGCCGCCCACGCGCACCATGAGAAACTCGTCGAGGTTTGACTCGAAGATCGAGACGAACTTAAGGCGCTCGAACAGTGGCACAGACTCATCGAAGGCTTCGTCGAGTACGCGGTTATCAAAGCGCAGCCAGCTAAGCTCTCGATTTTGCGTATACGAGAAATCGCGCGGTTTCTTGCGCAGCTTGGCGGTGTTCTGCTTCTTTTCGATTTTGCTCGGCATATGCATCTGTCCGTTCAGTCCCTACAGGGGACGGTAGCCTAACACTATTTCTTATTGTCTCAATTTAGTCGACCTATGGCGCGGACGTATCGCGCGAACGGTATCTTTACCTACATATTACGCTGACGATCCGAAGCACTAACGTCCGGTGCTTTGAGCAAGCGATCTATATCCTCACTCAACTGGTGAGAATGTATGAATAAGAATGATAGCAAGCTGAATATAATCGAATTTAGGTCGAATCGAGGACAAGCGTCATTTATATGCAGAAAACCGTTTTCGCTATGCAATTTTGAATCATGGATAACTTTGAGTGTTCAATCTTGATTTCCTAGAAAAATAACGTTTACCTAGGAAAATCTGCTTTATGAAACTGAAGTGCATCATGGGAAATCGTATGCGATATACCGTTCATCGTACTTTGTTGACCGTTCGGGGGCGAGGTGGAATTGCGGTTGATATTTGGATATAACTAGAGCTGTCAGCAAGCAGCGCTCCATACGGAGGGGCGCTGATACATTTGGCCAGTAAGGCCCGAAAGAAAGGTAGGAGGCCATGACGAAAGGTCTGCACGTGCCTTCCGAGATCGGCAAGCTCAGGAAGGTCTGCCTGCACCGTCCCGGCGACGAGCTCCTCAACCTGCCGCCCGACGAGCTCGAGCGGCTCCTGTTCGACGACGTCCCGTTCCTGGAGGTCGCGCAGCAGGAGCACGACACCTTCGCCCAGATCCTGAGGGACCAGGGCGTCGAGGTGCTCTACCTCGAGAACCTCGTCGCCGAGGTGTTCGACCAGGTCCCCGGCGCCCGCGACGAGTTCACCGACCAGTACATCGCCGAGGCCGGCATCCGCGGGAAGCACATGCCGCAGATCGTCCGCGAGAAGCTGGACTCCATCGAGGACAACCTCGAGTTCGTCAAGAAGACCATGGCCGGCATGACCAAGGCCGAGATCGAGATGCCCCTCACGGCCTCCACGACCCTCGACTCCCTGGTCAACTCCGAGTCCGAGTCCGACCTGATCATCGACCCGATGCCCAACCTCTACTTCACCCGCGACCCGTTCGCGGTCGTCGGCGAGGGCGTCAACCTCAACCGCATGTACTCGGTCACCCGCAACCGCGAGACCCTGTACGGCAAGTACGTCTTCAAGTACCACCCCGACTACAAGGATGTCTCCCTGTACTTCCGCCGCGACTGCCAGTTCCACACCGAGGGCGGCGACGTGCTGAACATCAACGAGAAGACCCTCGCCGTCGGCATCTCCCAGCGCACCCAGGCCGCCGCTATCGACGTCATGGCCCAGAACATCTTCTGGAACTCCGACTCCAAGGTCGAGCGCATCCTGGCCTTCGACATCCCGGTCTCGCGCGCCTTCATGCACCTCGACACGGTCTTCACCCAGATCGACGTCGATAAGTTCACGATCCACCCCGCCATCATGGGCACCCTGCGCGTCTACGAGCTGACCGCCGGCAAGAACCCGGGCGACGTGAACATCCGCCTGATCGAGGACACCCTCGAGCACGTCCTGGAGGACGCCACCGGCGTCGACCAGGTCAAGCTGATCCCCTGCGGCGGCGGCGACCCGATCGCGGCCTCCCGCGAGCAGTGGAACGACGGCTCCAACACCCTGTGCGTCGAGCCCGGCAAGATCTGCGTCTACGCCCGCAACACCGTCACCAACGACGTGCTGTACAAGGAGGGCCTGGACCTTCTCGTCGTGCCCTCCGCCGAGCTCTCCCGCGGCCGTGGCGGCCCGCGCTGCATGAGCATGCCCTTCTGGCGCGAGGACCTCTAAGGTTTTCAAAGACCCGTACAGGTCTTAATACAAACATCTAGCTGCCATTAGATGTCTCCCAATGGGGCGGTGCGGGTTTTCGCACCGCCCCATTCTTGTTTAATGAAGCTCAATTAACATCAGATAAGGTGGCCCATATGACTAGGGGCAGTCACGTTGATACCCCCCCCAACGGTGTCGGCTTCTTTGCCTTTTGGGCATCATCTCGATTCCCATGACCTTTGCCGGCATCACCCCCGTGTTCTAGCGATTGGAGCCTAGCCATGGATATCAAGACAATCGGCGTTGAGGAATGGCTCAACGTTTGGGAGAAGAGCGCTACGTGGGATATCGCCCAGTCGACGATCTCGTCGCTTACCATGGGCGAGTTGCGCGCGCTCGACGAGCAGGACGGCGCTACCTTCTACGAGCGCCTGGACCGCGAGAAGATGAACTACGGCTGGATCGAGGGCTCGCCCGACTTTAAGGCCGAGGTCGCCAAGCTCTATCGTCGCGAGGTCAATCCCGATCACATTCTGCAGACCAATGGCTGCACGGGTGCCAACCTCAACGCCATCATGGCCGTGGTCGAGCCCGGCGATCATGTCATCGCCGAGTGGCCTACCTATGCGCCGCTCTATGAGATTCCGCGTTCGCTCGGCGCCGAGGTCGAGTATTGGGAGCTTCGCGAGGAGCTCGGCTGGAAACCCGATATCGAGGAACTCAAGCGCCTCGTTCGCCCCAACACGAAACTCATCTGCATCAATAACGCATCGAACCCCATCGGTACGGTGCTTGATGCCGATACGCTCGGTCAGATTGCCGAGATTGCCCGTTCGGTGGGCGCCTACGTGCTGTGTGACGAGGTATATCTGCCGCTCGAGAACACCGAGTCCTTTATGTCGATGGCCGACGTGTATGAGAAGGCCATTGTCACCAACTCGGTATCTAAGACCTATTCGACGCCTGCAGCCCGCGTGGGTTGGGTCGTGGCCGACGAAGAGGTGTCCAATCTCATCCGCACCTATCGCGATTACACCATGATCTGTGGCGGCGTGTTCAACGATGCCCTGGCGACCTATGTGCTTGAGCACAAGGACAAGATTCTCGAGCGCAACCGCAAGATCGTGTCTGGCAATCGCGATATCGCGCAGGCTTGGATCGATACGCAACATCGCGTTTCCTGGACGGCCCCGCAGGGCGTGTCTACCTCGTTTATCCAGCTTGATATTCCCGAGGACGACGAGGAGTTCTGCAAGCGCCTGTTGTCCGAGAGGGGAGTGCTGCTGGTGCCCGGCAGCCGTTTTGAGCTTCCCTGCGGCGCACGCCTGGGCTACTGCGCGAGCGAAAATGTTCTTCGCGAGGGCTTGAGGCTTCTAGGCGAGGCACTGGCCGAGTTCGATTGCTAATCTCTTGAGGCCCGCGAAGGCCTAAACCTTACTTGGCCCTAGGTGTACCGAATGCAGACCCGCCCCTTTTGGGGGCGGGTCTGTTTGTCTTTGCCGCCGGAAAAGTCAAGTTGTTACAAATGGAGACGCAAGATCGATCGGGTATTCGACGGGCCTTATACTAAGCTTCCGGTGAACGGTATTCAACGTCTGGTAAACGGTAATCTGTTTGCAAAAAATGAATAGGAAGAACTTTTTTTTGAATAAAACTTAAAATGGTTGAGATGCAGCAAGAATTGCGAATTCTATTCATATCGTTGCGCGAAATATGCAATCTGAGGGTGGTTTAACAAAGTTTAGTTCCATTTGATTTTTGGATTGAAAACGCGTTTAAGCACGTAAATACACTTTATTAAGATGAAGTGTGCCATGCGTGAAGTATATGTGTATGCCGTTCACCCCCTATAAAAAACCGTTCGGGGGCAAGGTGGAAGTATGGGTTGATTTTGGATATAAATATGTCGTCAGCAATAACGCCTCACACGGAGGGGCGCTAACGAATCGGCCCTGACAAGGGCCCGAAAGAAAGGTAGGAGGCCATGACGAAAGGTCTGCACGTGCCTTCCGAGATCGGCAAGCTCAGGAAGGTCTGCCTGCACCGTCCCGGCGACGAGCTCCTCAACCTGCCGCCCGACGAGCTCGAGCGGCTCCTGTTCGACGACGTCCCGTTCCTGGAGGTCGCGCAGCAGGAGCACGACACCTTCGCCCAGATCCTGAGGGACCAGGGCGTCGAGGTGCTCTACCTCGAGAACCTCGTCGCCGAGGTGTTCGACCAGGTCCCCGGCGCCCGCGACGAGTTCACCGACCAGTACATCGCCGAGGCCGGCATCCGCGGGAAGCACATGCCGCAGATCGTCCGCGAGAAGCTGGACTCCATCGAGGACAACCTCGAGTTCGTCAAGAAGACCATGGCCGGCATGACCAAGGCCGAGATCGAGATGCCCCTCACGGCCTCCACGACCCTCGACTCCCTGGTCAACTCCGAGTCCGAGTCCGACCTGATCATCGACCCGATGCCCAACCTCTACTTCACCCGCGACCCGTTCGCGGTCGTCGGCGAGGGCGTCAACCTCAACCGCATGTACTCGGTCACCCGCAACCGCGAGACCCTGTACGGCAAGTACGTCTTCAAGTACCACCCCGACTACAAGGATGTCTCCCTGTACTTCCGCCGCGACTGCCAGTTCCACACCGAGGGCGGCGACGTGCTGAACATCAACGAGAAGACCCTCGCCGTCGGCATCTCCCAGCGCACCCAGGCCGCCGCTATCGACGTCATGGCCCAGAACATCTTCTGGAACTCCGACTCCAAGGTCGAGCGCATCCTGGCCTTCGACATCCCGGTCTCGCGCGCCTTCATGCACCTCGACACGGTCTTCACCCAGATCGACGTCGATAAGTTCACGATCCACCCCGCCATCATGGGCACCCTGCGCGTCTACGAGCTGACCGCCGGCAAGAACCCGGGCGACGTGAACATCCGCCTGATCGAGGACACCCTCGAGCACGTCCTGGAGGACGCCACCGGCGTCGACCAGGTCAAGCTGATCCCCTGCGGCGGCGGCGACCCGATCGCGGCCTCCCGCGAGCAGTGGAACGACGGCTCCAACACCCTGTGCGTCGAGCCCGGCAAGATCTGCGTCTACGCCCGCAACACCGTCACCAACGACGTGCTGTACAAGGAGGGCCTGGACCTTCTCGTCGTGCCCTCCGCCGAGCTCTCCCGCGGCCGTGGCGGCCCGCGCTGCATGAGCATGCCCTTCTGGCGCGAGGACCTCTAAGTCTTTCCGTTTCCGGTGCGGTCCCCCTACAACCGCACCGGTTTCGCCCGTCAAACGGGCAACACGAATACTTGCGTAATTCATTTTTCGAAAGGAAACGAACCATGGGTGTTAACCTCTCCGGCCGTAGCTTCCTCAAGCTCCTCGACCTCACCACTGAGGAGATCGAGTACCTGCTCAAGCTCTCCAAGAACTTCAAGGACATGAAGCGCGCTGGCGTTCCGCATCGCTATCTCGAGGGCAAGAACATCGTTCTGCTCTTCCAGAAGACCTCCACTCGCACCCGCTGCGCCTTCGAGGTCGGCGGCATGGATCTGGGCATGGGCGTCACCTACCTCGATCCGGGTTCGTCGCAGATGGGCAAGAAGGAGTCCATCGAGGACACCGCCCGCGTTCTCGGCCGCATGTATGACGGCATCGAGTTCCGTGGTTTTGCCCAGGACGACGTCGAGGAGCTCGCCGCTAAGTCCGGCGTGCCCGTGTGGAACGGCCTGACCACTGAGTGGCATCCCACCCAGATGCTCGCCGACATCCTGACCGTCCAGGAGAACTTCAACTACGACATCAAGGGCAAGACCCTCGTCTTCATGGGCGACTGCAAGAACAACGTTGCTCGCTCCCTCATGGTTGTCTGCTCCAAGCTCGGCATGAATTTCGTGGCCTGTGGCCCCGAGGAGTGCATGCCCGCTGACGACGTCATCGAGGCCTGCAAGCCCATCGCCGAGGCTAACGACTGCACCATCAAGCTGACCACCGACGTCAAGGACGGCGTCACCGGTGCCGACGTTATCTACACCGACGTGTGGGTCTCCATGGGCGAGCCTGACGAGGTCTGGGCCGAGCGCATCGCTCAGCTCACCCCGTATCGTGTCACCTCCGAGGTCATGGCTATGGCCAACCCGGGTGCCATCTTCCTGCACTGCCTGCCCAGCTTCCACGACACCAACACCACGATTGGCGCCGAGAAGTGCGAGCAGTTTGGCATTACCGAGCAGGAGGTCACCGACGAGGTCTTCGAGAGCCCCGCTTCCAAGGTTTTCGACGAGGCCGAGAACCGCATGCACACCATCAAGGCTGTCATGTACGCAACGCTCAAGTAAGAGCCTTTAAGCATTTCGCTCGGGGTGTATTGCTGCACACCCCGAGCGGTTTGTCTGGTAAATATCTTGCGTCGGGCGGTGGGCACGGCACGGAAGATCCGCTTCGCGCGAGAAAGTTAAATGATTTATGAAGGGGGGATGAGAACTATGACTGAGACCGCTAAGAAAAAGCGCGGTATGCCTTCATCGTTCACCATTCTTCTAGCTCTGCTGGCAATTGTTGCAGTGATTACCGTTATCGTCTCCGGCACGTCCGGCGGCGCTGTTACTGCAGCCCGTCTGAGCGATTTCTGCACCGCCCCGATCCTGGGCTTCGCTGACGCTCTGCCCGTCTGCCTCTTCGTTATGATCCTGGGCGGCTTCCTCGGTATGATGACCGAGACTGGCGCTCTGGACAACGGCATCGCCGTTCTGGTGCAGAAGCTTAAGGGCAACGAGATCATGCTCGTTCCTGTCCTTATGCTCATCTTCTCCCTCGGTGGTACCACCTATGGTATGTGCGAGGAGACCGTTCCCTTCTACGCCCTGCTCGCCGCTACCATGATGGCTGCCGGCTTCGACCCCATGGTCGGCGCCGCTACCGTCCTGCTCGGCGCTGGCTGCGGCTGCCTGGGCTCCACGGTTAACCCGTTCGCCGTCGGCGCTGCCGTCGACGCTCTGACCGGCGTTGGCATTGAGGTCAACCAGTCCATCATCATCGGCCTCGGTGCCGTCCTGTGGATTGTTACCACGGCCATTTCCATCTTCTTCGTCATGGGCTATGCCAAGAAGGTCAAGGCTGACAAGGGTTCCACCATCCTGTCGATGCAGGAGCTCAAGGATGCCGAAGAGGCTCACGGCAAGGCTGCTTCCGAGGTTAGCAAGGAGGTCAAGCTCACCGGTCGTCAGAAGGGCGTTCTGATTGCCTTTGCCTTCACCTTCGTCGTCATGATCGTCGGCTTCATTCCGCTGGCCGACCTCAACGAGGGCGTCGCCAACTTCTTTGACGCTGGCGCTGTCTACGATGCCGACGGTAACACCGTCGTCCAGGGCTGGTCTGCCCTGATCACCGGCCTGCCCATTGGCCAGTGGTACTTCGACGAGGCTTCCACCTGGTTCTTCCTCATGGCTATCCTGATCGGTATCATCGGTGGCCTGTCCGAGAAGCAGATCGTTAACACCTTCATCACCGGTGCCGCCGACATGATGTCCGTTGTTCTCGTCATCGCCCTCGCCCGTGGCATCTCCGTCCTCATGGCCAACACCGGTCTCGACGTCTACGTCCTCGACGCTGCCGCCAGTGCCCTGGCTGGTCTGTCCGGCGTGATCTTCGCTCCCATGAGCTTCCTGGTCTACTTCGGCCTGTCCTTCCTGATCCCGTCGACCTCTGGTATGGCTACCGTCTCCATGCCCATCATGGGACCGCTGGCTGTTAAGCTCGGCTTCTCGCCCGAGGTCATGGTCATGATCTTCTCCGCCGCCATCGGTGTCGTGAACCTGTTCACCCCGACCTCCGGTGCCATCATGGGCGGTCTCGCCCTGGCCAAGATCGAGTGGACGACCTGGCTCAAGTTTGCCCTTAAGCTCATCGTCGTTCTCTCCGTCGTCTGCGCCATCATCCTGACCGTCGCCTGCGTGTTGATCTAAGTACCCAACGGGTGCCCCACGGAAACCTTGACGATCCTGTAGAGGATCACTTGGTCATCGTCTGTCCGGTGGGGTCAACCCACCGGTAGACTCCTACCTTTAGCCCCCTCCCGTTCCGTGCGCGGGAGGGGGCGCTCGCTGACTTATGCTCAACCTGCGATGTTGCCATTGTTGGTGCAGGGGAAGTGCGTTTGGGCAGCTAATTTGGGACGGGGCTTTTTTGACTACCCTTTATGTGGGGGTAGTCAAAAAAGCCCCGTCCCAAATTAGCTGCTCCGGCCTCGTCGGTGGGGGAGGGTCTGCTCCGCTATAATCGCCTAGGACATTAAATGGAAACGGGACGGGAGCCATACATGCGCCAGGGTTTCGACAACGCGAAGTATATCGAGCTGCAGGCTGCTCACATTAAGGAGCGCATCTCGCAGTTTGGCGGCAAGCTGTATTTGGAGTTTGGCGGCAAGCTGTTCGATGACTATCATGCGAGCCGCGTGCTGCCGGGTTTTGAACCGGACAGCAAGTTCCGCATGCTCAAGAGCATTGCCGACGACGTCGAGGTCATCATCGCAATCAATGCGAACCATATCGAGAAGAACAAGGCCCGTGGCGACTTGGGCATTACCTATGACGAGGACGTCCTGCGTCTGGTCGATCTGTTCCGCGGGAACGGATTTGCCGTTGCCGCTGTGGTCATCACGCAGTATGCCGGTCAGCCCGCTGCCGACGTCTTCCGCAATCGTCTAAACGCGCTCGGCATTCCCGCCAAGCTGCACTATCCCATCGAGGGCTATCCGCACGATGTCGACCTGATCGTTTCTGATGAAGGCTACGGCAAGAACGAGTTTGTCGAGACCACGCGTCCGCTCGTTGTCGTGACGGCGCCCGGCCCTGGCTCGGGTAAGCTCGCCACCTGCCTGTCGCAGCTGTATCACGAGCACAAGCATGGGACCGCTGCCGGCTATGCCAAGTTCGAGACCTTCCCGGTCTGGAATCTCCCCCTCACGCATCCGGTGAACATTGCCTATGAGGCTGCCACGGCAGACCTCGATGACGCCAACATCATCGACTCGTTCCACCTTGAGGCATATAACAAGACCACGGTCAACTACAACCGAGACGTTGAGGCGTTCCCGGTTGTTCGCGCCCTGATGGAAAAGATCTTGGGCGAGAGCCCCTATCAGAGCCCCACGGACATGGGCGTCAATATGGTCGGTTTTGCCATTACCGATGACGATGCATGCCGAGATGCCTCCAAGATGGAGATCGTGCGCCGCTATTTTGCCGCGGTTGAAAGCGTGCGCCGTACTGGCGTGGGCGATGAGCAGGTCGACCGTCTCAAACTCATTATGAAAAAAGCCGGCATCGACAAGAACTATTCGCCGGCACGCTCGGCTGCTCTCACCAGGGAGCAACTGACGGGCGGTCCCGTGGGTGCCATGGTGATGCCGGACGGTTCGGTAGTGACCGGAAAGACCTCAACGCGTCTGGGTGCCGCGAGCTCGCTCATCATGAACGCGCTTAAGCATGTTTCGGGCGTCGATCTTGAGCTCGAGGTCATCAGCGATGAGGCGATTGAGCCTATCAGCAAGCTCAAGACGCATTTCCTTGGCAGCAAAAACCCGCGTCTCCACACCGACGAGACGCTCATGGCGCTCTCTATCACCTCGGCCACGAGCGAGACGGCTACTCGTGTTCTTTCGGGTCTTGAGCAGCTGCGCGGCTGCGACGCCTTCTTTAGCGTGATTATCTCGCCTACGGACGAGACGGTGCTGCGCAAGCTGGGCATTAACGTGTGCTGTGAGCCCAAGTTTGAGCGCCGCGGCTTCTTCCATCGCTAAGATTGAGATGAGACGCCGTATCGGAGTGCGCACCCGATGCGGCGCTTAGGGGGTTTTAGGGCTTAATTTGCCGAAATTTAGGCCGTTTACCTGCCCAAAAGCGATTTGCGCGGTATACAATTACCTCAGTGGATACATCTTTTGCGGGGCTACCCATGATGGATGTTGCCGGCCATCGAGGGATGCGCCGGTCATGCGCGGTGCTTTTGATGCTCGTGCTCGGTTTGAGGAGGCTGCCATGGCGGGCAAGGGTCGTGCGAGTGTCAACGATATGAAGCGTGTCGAGGTGCTGGTGCTGATGGAGATTGCTCGGCAATCTAAGGGAAACGGTGTGCCGTACGGTTTCTCGCGCAAGACACTCTCCGAGTGCGTAGGGGTTTCGCCGTATCGTGCCCGCGCTGCAATCGACCGTTTGGATTCTGATGGCCTTATCGAGGTCGTTTCTCGTTATAACGATGATGGCGGCCAGCTTGCAAACGGCATATGCCTGACCGGGCGAGGCGAGTGGTACCTTAAGGGTGTTCGTGCCGGCATGCTTGTTCAAGATATGTTGAAGGATGAGACTGCCGATCGGTAACAACACGGCAGTTTCGACGAGCCTGCACCGCCCAAAGCTACTTGGGCGGTGTTTTGTTTCGAGATGGAGAAATGCGGGCATGCGGGTGAAAAATAGCGAGCGGCTTGCTTTTCGAGTATTACAATGAAGACCCGTAAGATGTGAATGGAAAACTTCTACGGGAAGCGCAGGTAATTCAATATGACCAAGCATGTGTTTGTAACCGGCGGCGTAGTTTCGTCCTTGGGTAAGGGCATCACCGCGGCCTCGTTGGGCCGTCTGCTCAAGTCACGCGGCTACAAGGTGACGATGCAGAAGGCCGACCCGTATCTGAACGTCGACCCCGGCACCATGAGCCCGTTTCAGCATGGTGAGGTCTTCGTGACCGAGGATGGCTACGAGTCCGACCTGGACCTGGGCCATTATGAGCGCTTTATTGACGAGAATCTTACCCGTGATTCCAACTTTACGACCGGCGCTATCTACAAGAGCCTGATTGCCCGCGAGCGTCGCGGTGACTTTTTAGGCGGCACCGTTCAGGTGATTCCGCACGTCACCAACGCCATTAAGGATAAGTTCCGCCGCATCGAGGAGCAGACCGGTTCCGACGTGGTCATCACCGAGCTGGGCGGCACGATTGGCGATATCGAGTCGCAGCCGTTCGTGGAGGCCATCCGCCAGTACCGTAAAGAGGCCGGTCCCGAGAACGTCTGCTACATCCACGTGTCGCTCGTCCCCTATATCGCCGCCGCGCATGAGGTCAAGACCAAGCCCACGCAGCATTCGGTCAAGGAGCTTCGCAGCTTTGGCATTCAGCCCGACATCATTGTGCTGCGTTCTGATCACCATATCGACGATGCCATCCGTGGCAAGATTGCAAGCTTCTGCGACGTCGATACCGACTGCGTCTTTACCAACGAAGATTGCGCGAGTATTTACGACGTGCCGCAGCTGCTCGCCGAGCAGGACTTTGACCTGCGCATTTGCGAGCGCCTGGGCTTGGACCCGCGCGAGCGCGACATGAGCGAGTGGAACGAGTTCCTGCGCAAACAGAATCATGCCAACCACCATGCCGACAAGGTCAAGATCGCCGTTGTGGGCAAGTATACCCAGCTCCCCGATGCCTACCTGTCGGTCATCGAGGCCCTGCATCATGCAGGCGTTTTCTATGATCGTCATGTGGACGTGCAGCTGGTCGACGGCGAGAGCCTCGACGAGCAGAACGTCTCCGAGGTGCTGGGCGACGCATCGGGCATTTTGGTGCCCGGCGGCTTTGGCAAGCGTGCCCTGGAGGGCAAGATTCTTGCTGCCGAGTTTGCTCGCGAGCATAAGATCCCGTATCTGGGCATTTGTCTGGGCATGCAGGTCGCCGTGTGCGAGTTTGCCCGCAACGTGGTCGGCCTTGCCGGCGCTAGCTCCTCCGAGTTCGATCCGGACGGTCCGTTTAGCGTAATTGACCTGATGAGCTCGCAGGAGGACGTGACCGAGAAGGGCGGCACCATGCGCCTGGGCGCCTATCCGTGCAAGCTCGCTGCCGATACCCTTGCGCGCGAGGCCTATGGCGAGGAGCTTGTCTATGAGCGCCACCGTCATCGCTTTGAGTTCAACAATGCCTTCCGCGACCAGCTCGAGGACGCGGGTTTGGTTATCTCGGGTCTTTCGCCTGACGAGCGTCTGGTCGAGATGGTCGAGCTGCCGCGTGACGTGCATCCGTGGTATGTGGCCACCCAGGCCCACCCCGAGTTTAAGAGCCGTCCGACCAAGCCGCAGCCTCTGTTCCGCGAGTTCGTGCGCGCCTCGATTGGCCAGCACGAGGGTGTCGATCGCCTGCAGGTGACGCCCATGAACCTCGCGACGGACTAAGGGTGTCAGCGAACGAAAGACATACCGAAGATACTCCCTCGTTGCTCGATACGGTGACGGGGGAGTATCTTGATTACCTTGCGGTCGAGCGAGGCTTGGCGCGCAATACGATTGCGGCATATCGTCGTGACTTGACGACTTACTGTTCCTACCTGGAGCGGGCCGGTGTTGAGTCCTTTGAAGGCGTGAACCGTCAGATAATAGAGGGTTTTGTCGGTGATCGGCGCGACGGGGGCTACTCCGATGCCTCGGTGGAGCGTGCAGTTGCGGCCGTGAAAGGTTTGCATGCCTTTTTGGTTCGCGATGGAATCGTCGCCCAAAACCCGACGGCTGCACTGCGCCTGCCCAAAAAGGCGGAGCGCCTTCCGGAGTGTCTCTCGGTAGGGGATGTCTCGGCGCTCCTCGACCAAGATTTCCCGGAAGGGGAGATGGGTTTGCGGGACCATGCCATTTTGGAAGTGCTCTATGGATGTGGCCTGCGCGTGAGCGAGTTGGTGGGGCTCGATGTAGGCGACGTTCATTTTGACGACGGCTTTGTGCTGGTGCGCGGCAAGGGCTCGAAGGAGCGGCTTGCCCCACTCGTGGGAAGTGCCGCACGGGCTATGGCTCAATATATTGCTGATGGGCGTCGGCGCCTGGCCGCTCATGCCCGCGGGTCAAAGACGCCGGCAGTCTTTTTAAATAAGAACGGTGGTCGCCTGTCGCGTCAGAGTGTTCACGTCATATGCGAGCGATACGGGCGTCAGGTGGGACTGGTGGGGCTTCATCCTCATACCTTGCGTCACTCCTTTGCGACCCATATGCTTGCGGGCGGTGCCGACCTGCGCGTGCTACAGGAGATTTTGGGACATGCCGACATTTCGACCACACAGGTCTACACGCATGTCGACCGTACGCAGCTGACCGAGGTCTACCTGGCGGCTCATCCGTTGGCGCATCGCTAGCGACTCTTTGACCTGCATATTTACAACTAATGGGGGACGGACCCCAGGTTGTCGTGACGCGGTTTTGTGCGCGTATCGGCAATCTGGGGTCCGCCCCATCTTTTGTCTTGCGCCGATGCGCCGGTGGGTCGCGCGTGACGTTGGTGGGGAAGTTTGGGGGGCGATGTGAACGGCGCGTAAAGGGACACAAAATTCGCCTCAAGGTCAACTTGAAGGTTGAGGTTGAAAGCCGGGCTGCTACAGATGGCATCCCGGCTTTGCTGTAAACACAACATATTGTGTTTTCGAACATATGAACGAGGGTGTTTTACAGCATATAGAGGGTGGAGTGGTGGGGTGTTGTGGGGGAAGGTGTGGGGAAAGATGTTGAAAAATGGGGCAGTTCCCCATATTATTAATGACGTCGACAGGCGGGGTGGTTCCCCGCGTACGTGCCATCTGAGTAACCGAGGGGAGGGCGCACATGGGAATGACGGGTGCATACGAGCGCAATCTCGATGCAAAAGGTCGTCTGTCCCTGCCTGCACCCCTTCGCGAGGAGCTTGGAGAGCATGTTCGCGTGTTCAAAGCCCTGGATGTCGATGCTCTGTACGTGTTCTCTGCCGAGGCCTTCGATAAGTGGGTCGAAGGACTCTTCGCGGGTCGTGAGGGCCACGAGGGTTTTAACCCGCGTGACATCAACGACCAGAAACTCATGAGGGCGATCAACAAGCGCACCACCTCGATGGATGTGGACAGCGCCGGTCGTATCGGTCTTTCTGAGTCTCTCCGCAAGCAGGCGAACCTCGACCGCGAGGTCACGGTTGTGGGCAACTACGACCACCTCGAGGTTTGGGACCGTGCTACGGCCGATGAGGACGATGACGATGAGGCTCTGCTGGACCTCTTCTTCTCGTAAGGGCAAGGCATGAGTAACGGATGGAGCGTGGGATCTTGACACAAGAATATCGGCATGAACCTGTCATGCTCGGCGAAGTGCTTGAGTCGCTGCAGCTAAAGAGCGGATCTGTCGTCTGCGATTGCACCCTTGGCGGTGCCGGTCATTCGGTAAAGATGGCCGCGCAGGTGGGGGAGACGGGTCTTTTGCTTGGCGTCGATCAGGACGACATGGCCCTCGAGGCCGCTGGTGCCCGTCTGGACCGCGAGGTCCCCGGCGTCCCGCATCAGCTGCTGAAGGGCAACTTTGGCGACTTGGACGAGCTGCTTTGCTCGGCCGAGGTGCCCGGGGTCGATGGCTTCCTGTTCGACTTGGGCGTTTCGTCACCGCAACTCGATATCCCTGGCAGGGGCTTTTCGTATAACGAAGATGCCCCATTGGACATGCGGATGGATCCGGGTAACAACACCCTAAACGCAGCTGAGGTCATCAACACCTATAACGAACACGACCTCGCCCGGATTCTACGCGTCTATGGCGAAGAGAAGTTCGCCTCGCAGATCGCACGCGAGATCGTGCGTCGACGCGAGTCCGAACCGATTGAAACCACCGGTCAGTTTGTCGAGATCATCAAGGCTGGCATTCCGGCTGCCGCTCGTCGGCATGGCGGACACCCGGCCAAGAAAAGTTTCCAGGCCATTCGCATCGAGGTCAATCATGAACTCGATGTGCTCGAGAGAGGACTTGACGCCGCCACCAGGTGGCTCAACCCGGGCGGACGCATCTGCGTCATCTCGTATCACTCGCTCGAGGACCGTATCGTAAAGAACCACTTTAAGGAGATGAGCCAGGGGTGCACGTGTCCGCCGGAGATTCCGGTGTGCGTGTGCGGCAACGTGCCGATACTCAAGGTCATCACCCGCAAACCCTTGGTTGCCCAACCCGATGAGGTTGCGCGCAACCCTCGGGCGAGATCAGCCAAAATCCGCGTGGCGGAGCGCTTGTAGCGTTACGCGCGCGATATTGGACCTCCCGCTCGCACCATAAACGAAGCTTAAACACACTACCAACGTACTCGGGATGGGAGGCGGCATATCATGGGCTACAACACCTCAAACGCAGCACTCGCCTATGATATGAACGCCATGCCCGCCTACCGCGAGGCACCGCAGGCGCCCGCTGCTCCTCGTGAGCAGCGCACACCGCGCTTTGATGTCTACACGGGCGCGGGCCGTCAGGCAAACCAGGCGGTAAGCCCGGTTTTCATGAGCGTTCTTAAAACGTTTTGCATCATTGCGGCTATCTTCATGACGATTGGCGTCGCCCGCGTGGCGCTTGCAAGCGTTACGGCCCAGGTGCTCAACAGCAACGCCGAGCTTACCAACACGCTCGAGAAGGCGACCGATGAGAGCTCTGACCTTGAGGTCATGCACTCTGTTTATGGTGCCGATACGCGCATTCGCGATCTTGCGGGCGCTTATGGCATGGTGGAGCCCAGCGAGAGCGTTACACTTGATTTTTCGCAGGATGCAGCCGCGGGCGCTAGCTCGGCTGCGGCTGTCCAGTAATAAGACGGTAGCTGAGTATGACAAATGATTATCGCCGCGGTCCAGACGGGAGTCGCGGGCAGGGACGTCCCTCTTCGCGGGGACGTTCTGGTTATCAAGGATCGGGTCGGTCATCTTACAACTTGGGGTCGAATCGTGGCAACGACCCAACGTCGCGCCTTCGCGGCTCGGATGACCCTCAAGTACGCAATAGCAGATCGAATAGACGATCTTCGACCGAATGGCTTACGGGGACGCCATTGCCTCGCCGTAATGTCGTCATGGGTTGTATCGGTTTGGGCCTGGCTGCGGGCGCCATCCGCCTTGCCGACTACCAGATCGTAAATGCCGATGAGTTGCGCGGGCGCGCCGATGCTCGACGCCTGCTTGCGGAGACGCTTTACGCCAAACGCGGCACGATTTACGACCGAAACGGCAACGTGCTGACGTCGTCGGTCGAGTGCAGCAATGTCGCCGTGAATCCACAGCTGATCGAGGATGTCGATAAAACGGTATCGGCCTTGGTTAAGGCGACTGGAATCGATAAGAAGACTTGCCGCAAGCTGGTTCAGTCCGATGGCACCTGGGTGTATATCAAGCGCCAGGTGGACGAGGACGATGCCGCGGCATTGAAGAAGAAAAATCTGCCTGGCGTGCTCTTTGAGCAGGCGATGAAGCGGGTGTATCCATACGGCAATCTGGCTTCGCAGGTTCTAGGCGTGGTGAACGTTGACAACGTGGGCCTAACGGGACTTGAAAAGCAATATGACAAATTGCTGACCGGAACAAACGGCACGCTGGTACGAGAGCGCGCGAGGGACGATAGCTATATTGCGGGTGGCGCCTATAAAAAGGTCGCCGCCATCGATGGCGTTGACATCGTGACGACGCTGGATGTCAATATCCAGCGTGCAGCAGAGGACGCTCTGGCGGAGGCGGTCGAGAAGACCAAAGCCAAGAACGGTTCGGCTTTGGTGACAGACCCTACTACCGGCGAGATTCTGGCCGCCTGTTCGTATCCGACCTACGACCCGACCAATTTGGAGAACGCCAAGACCGAGGATATGAACTTGCGCTTGGTCACCGATGCGTATGAACCCGGTTCGGTCTTTAAGACGCTCGTTGCAGGTGCGGGTTTCGACTTGGGCGTCGTGCGCTCGAGTACGTCGTTTGAGGTGCCGGCGAGCATTAAGGTCGGCGACGATACCGTCACCGATGCCGATAAGCGTGACTACGCCATGACCATGGATGTGCGCGAGATGATGCGCCGCTCATCCAATGTTGGCTTTGTATTGGTCGGGCATAAGATCGGCGCGGACGATTTTGCCGCGTACGTGGACAAATGGGGCGTTGGACACAGTTCGGGTATCGATTTTCCCGGCGAGAGCCTTGGCATTGTCAAGGAGCGTGACCAGTATGACGGCGCCACGTTGGGCTCGATGAGTTTTGGCCAAGCGCTGTCTGTCTCGCCGATCGAGATTGCGCGCGCCGTGGGCGGCATTGCCAACGACGGCGTGATGATGACGCCGCACTTTTTTAAATCCAGCAAAGGCGAGGAGAAGGACTGGGGTGAGGGCGAGCAGGCGATTTCTGAGGATGCCGCCGCCCAGGTGATATCGTGCATGCAGACGGTCGTTTCCGAGGGCACGGGTGTCGGGGGCGCCGTCGACGGTTACGACGTGGCGGGTAAGACCGGTACGGCCGAGCGCGCCGATGAAAAAGGCGGCTACCTCAAAGCGAGCTATATGTCGTCCTTTATGGGGTTTGCCCCGGCGCAAGCACCCAGGGTTTTGTGCTATATCACGCTCGACGGAACGCCGAGCGGTTCGGATGCTGCCGCCGTGCCGTTCCAGGTCATTATGGCTAACGCGCTCGATGTGTTGGGTATCCCACGCACCAAGTAGGGGGTTACAATCCTGAAAAGGTCTGTCGATTAATCTGGAGGGTGTTCACATGCCCTGCACCACGCATGCGTGGCGCTGGGATACAATACGCCGATAGCATTATTAGGTTTACAGGGGAGCTGCAATGATAGAGATCGCCGTCAACCACCTCGCGGCCGCAACAGGGGCCCGAACCGTGACGGGAGAAGCCGATCGGGTATGCCGTGGGTGCGTTATCGACTCGCGCCAGGTTGAGGAAGGCACGATTTTTGTTGCCTTTCCGGGTGAAAAAGTCGACGGAAACGACTTTGCTTCCCGCGCCATCGAATCGGGCGCCGGCGCTGTTGTGATGACGCGCGAGCCCAACGCCGAGCTTGTATCGCTGGCTCAGCGTAAGGGCTGCGCCATCCTACACACCGATGATCCCGAGGAATTTTTGCTGCGCCTGGCACATGCCTATCGCACGCAGCTTGGCTGCCTCGTGGTTGGCATTACCGGCTCTATCGGTAAGACGACGACCAAGGATGTCCTTGCGGCAGTGCTTGCCAAGCGCTATCGCGTTTGGGCCACCAAGGGTAATTTCAACAATCTGATCGGTATGCCGCTCACGGTTTTGGCCGCTCCTGCCGACACCGAGGTGCTGGTTCTCGAGATGGGTATGAACCATTTTCACGAGATCGAGCGCCTTTCTCGGTCCGCCAATCCCAACCTTGCCATCGTGACCAAGATCGGCACCTCTCATATTGGAATCCTGGGCAGTCGCGAGAATATCGCCCGCGCTAAGTCCGAGATTGTTGGGGGCATGTGTGCCGCCGACGACCTTCTCCCGTTGCTGGTTTTGGGCGGCGAAGACGACTTCACCCCGTTCATTCGTGAGACGTTTGCCGAGCCCGCGGGTATCGACGTGATGCTGGCGGGTGTTTCGGATGTTGATGAGGTTTGCGCCCGCGGCATTCACATTGATGATGAGGGCCGCCCGGTCTTTACGCTTGACTTTGGCATGGGTGAGTCCGTTGACACCATGCTCGCCATTCCCGGCGTCCAGTCCGTTCCCAATGCCGTTAAAGCCGCCGCAGTTGCCTATCGTTTGGGTGTGACCCCCGAGCAGATCGATGCTGCCTTTAGGGGTATCGCGATTACCGGTCATCGTCAGGAGATCAAACACGCCAAGAGCGGTGCCCGCATTATCGACGACTCGTATAACGCCAGCGCCGAATCCATGGCTGCTGGCCTTGACCTGCTGTGCTCGCTTTCGTGTTCTGGCTCTCGAATGGCGATTCTGGGCGAGATGGGCGAAATGGGCGACGAGGCCCCCCGCATGCATGAGCTGGTGGGCGCCTATGCCGCGGCTAAGAAGCTCGATATGCTGGCGTGCGTGGGCGGTGAGCTGGCCGCTCGTATGGCCGAAGCCGCGCGCATGATGGGCATGGACGAGGACCGCATCCAGGTGTTCTCCGATTATCAGCAGGTGCTCGACCGTATGGCCGGCGCACTTGAGAAACATGACGTTGTGCTGGTCAAGGGCTCTCGCTTTGTCGAGCTCGACCGCTTTGTGGAAGGTGTGTGCTAGCCCATGTTCGGGAACCCCGCGTATCCTACATACCAGGCCTTTTTGGGACTTGGCATCGCCGCCGCCATTGCGCTGCTGCTCATGCCGTGGTGGATCAAGCTTCTTAAGGTCGAGGGTATCGGCCAGCAGGTCCGCGCCGATGGACCCAAACGCCACCTGATTAAGCAGGGCACGCCCACCATGGGCGGCGTTGTCATTCTCGTAGCCGTTTCGCTGACGTGCCTTTTGATGGGCAAGCTCACCACCGAGCTTGTGCTCGTGCTGCTTGCCACGCTTGCAACCGGCGTTCTGGGCCTTATCGATGATTTGACCTCTGTCACGCACGGTCGTTCGCTCGGCCTGACGCCCCACGCCAAGATGATCGGTCTCACCATCATCTGCGTCACGTTTACCGTGCTTGCCGTCAGCTGGTGCGGCGTTGCCCCCGAGATTCGTTTTCCCGGCGGTCTGACGATTGACCTCGGTATCTTCTCGACCACCATTGGTGGCCTTACCTTTCCGTGGCTCTATATCGTCTTTTGCTGGCTGATGATCGCCGGTCTTTCTAATGCCGTGAACCTGACCGATGGCCTGGACGGCCTTGCCGGTGGCACCTCCATGATTGCCATGCTTGCCATGGCTGCCATGGCGTTTTTGCACGGTGACGTAAACCTGTCTATCTTCTGTACCGCATGTGCTGGTGCTTGCCTGGGCTTCCTTTGGTTCAACTGCTATCCGGCGAGCATCTTTATGGGTGATACCGGCTCTCTTGCCTTGGGTGCAGCCTTTGCCTGCACGTCCATTATGACCAACACCGAGGTCGTCTCGCTCATCATCGGCGGCCTGTTTATCGTCGAGACCCTGTCGGTCATGATTCAGGTCGTCTACTTCCACTTTACGCATAAGCGCGTCTTCCTTATGGCGCCCATTCATCATCATTTCGAGAAGAAGGGATGGGCCGAGACTAAGGTCGTCATCCGTTTTTGGATTGTCGCTGCCGCTTTTGGCGCTCTGGGCCTTGCCCTGTTTTTCCAGTTGGGATAGTGGTTTTTCATGCCTCTTGCAGATTCCTTTAGCCTGCTCGTCTTGGGCCAGGGTAAGTCCGGTCTTGATGTCGCTCGCTGGGCGCTTGCGCACCCCGAGCGCGTGAGTACCGTTACCGTGTACGGTGGCGGCACGTCCGAGCCTAATGATGCCACGCGCTCGCTCGAGGCGCGCGGGGTATCGTTTGTCTACGGAACCGAGCAGGTCGAGGGCGCGTTTGATGTATGTGTGACGTGTCCGGGCATCTCGGAGTTCTCGGCATTCTTTAAGGCTGGCCGCGATCACGCTGTCCAGATCATGGGTGAGCCCGAGTTTGCCTACCGCCTGTCTCCCCAAAATTGGATCGCCATTACGGGCACCAATGGCAAGACGACCACCACGTCGCTGACCGACTACCTGCTTAAGGCAGCGGGCGAGGCGAGCGTTGCTGTCGGTAATATCGGTGAGCCTCCGGTGAACGAAATCGACGACCGCGCGCATAACGAGTGGTTTGTAGCTGAGCTTTCGAGCTATCAGATCGCAACGACCCAGGAGCTTCACCCCCGTGTGGCGGTGCTGCTCAACATTACCCCCGACCATCTGGGCTGGCACAAGAGCCATAAGAACTATGCGCTCGCCAAGATTAAGCTCTTCGAGAATATGGTCGATGATGACCTTGTGGTTATCGACGTCGAGGATGCCGGTATCCATGAATTCGATGAGTATGTCTACACGCCGGGTCGTCGCATCTGCAAGGTCGCCTTTGACGAGCCTGCGGGCGAGGACGCCGCATTTGTGCGCGATGGCAAGATGGTCATTCGCCTGAAGGGCGTCGAGACCCCGCTCATCGCCACGTCCGAGCTCAAAATCTCTGGACATCACAATGTCATCAATGCCCTGTGCGCTGCCACGGCTGCCCTGGCCGTCGGTGCCGATGTCGACGGTGTGTGTCGCGGCCTGGCCTCATTCCAGCCGCTGGAGCACCGCGTTGAGCCCTGTGGCGAGATCGATGGCGTGCGCTACGTCAACGATTCCAAGGCAACGAACACCGATGCGGTCGAAAAGGCCCTGACGGCGTTTCCCGACGACGACGTGATCTTGCTGCTCGGTGGTCACGATAAGGGCACGCCACTCGAGTCCTTCGCCCGCGTTGTCATGGACAACGTGCGATCGGTCGTCTGCTTTGGCGATGCGCGCGAGCGCTTTACCGCCGCTATGGACGAGGCCGATGTCGATGGTGACGTTGATATCGCTCAGGCTGACGACCTGCGCGACGCCGTCGACGTTGCCCGTTCGCTGTCGAGCCGAGGCGACGTGATCCTGCTTTCTCCCGCCTGTTCTTCGTTCGATGAGTTCTCGGGCTACGAGGAGCGCGGCCGCGTGTTTAAGGACTACGTGGCCCAGCTTGCCGCCGCAGCGAAATCGCAAATGGAATAGGGGCCGCCGGTGAGAGAGGAGAGCCCCCGACAAGGTATGAGGAGGCCCGACTCGGACCGTGCTTCCTCGCAGCGCAGTACGCCGCGTTCCGGTCGCGGCGGGCAGACGCTCAGCGAACGCTATATTGCCGGCGTCCCCGCCCGCATCATGCGCCCTCGTTTGATATTCATGGCGTGCCTGTTTACTTTAGTGTGCTTTGGTCTGCTGATGGTGTACTCGGCGTCATCGGTCGAGGCATTGCACGAGAACGGCTCGGCGACGTTTTTCCTGGTTCGACAGGCTACCTTTGCCGGGGTTGGCGTGCTTGCCATGGTTGCGATCGTTCGCGTCTTGCCGGACAGCTGGTTTGGGGAAGATGTACTTAGGGTCTTCCTTATCGGCATGATTCTCTTGCTGTTTGCGGTATTTCTTGTCGGCAGTGGCAGCCGTGGCGCCACGCGCTGGCTCAACATCGCCGGTATTCAGTTCCAGCCGTCTGAGTTTTTAAAGCCGTTTGCCATCGCGTATTCGGCCATCATACTCGACCGTTTCTTTTCGCCCGGTGGCAACATCAACGAGTTCCTTCGTAAGATGGTCGTCTACTTGGGCATTTCGCTCTTTTTGATCTTTATCCAGCCCGATTATGGCACCGTCTTGATCATCTCGCTGACCCTCATGTGTATGGCGTTATTTGCGGGCCTAGACCCCAAGTTTATCATCGGCGTGATCATTCTCGTCATTGTCATGAGTGTGTTTGCGCTTGTTGCAGAGCCGTACCGCATGGTGCGTGTTCAGGTTGCCCTGAACCCTTGGGCCGACGAGTATGGCGATGGCTATCAGGCAACGCTTGCCATCATGGCGTTTGCTTCGGGCGGCTTGTTCGGCCGCGGCATCGGTAACTCCACCATGAAGTATTCGTATCTGCCCGAGGCACACAACGACTATATTCTGGCCATTATCGGCGAGGAGGTCGGTTTTGTCGGGACCGCGCTGCTCTTCTTGGTCTTTGCGATGCTGATTTATTCAGCGTTTCGCATTGCCGAACAGGCTGCGGACCGTCGCGGAGCGCTCATGGCATCGGGTTCCGCAGTCATTCTCGCGGTACAGTTTTTGATCAATGCGCTGGGCATCCTCAACGTGTTTCCCATGACGGGTAAGCCGCTGCCGTTTATCAGCTACGGCGGTTCGTCGATTATCGTATCGCTTATGCTTGCGGGGCTGATCTTGCGCGTCTCGCACGAGAGCGCCCGTCGTGATGAGTACGACCGTCGCCGCGAGAGCTTTGCCGTTATGGACGAGAGCACCGCCGGCGTGCCCCATGTGCGCGGCGATCGCCCTTCGCGCAACGGTTTTACCGTCTTGGATGGCTCTGCGTCCGAGCCGGCGGCTCGTCCGCGCCCGCGAACGGCTCCGCAGGGGCGTCCCCAACGCCCGAACCCCCGAAGCTCGGGCGGCGGATATAATCGAATCAATTTGAATTCGGACCCGTCGGCGCGTCTGCGCACCGACGATCAGGGACCGCGCGTACGAAGGGATTTTCATGACCGATAAGATGACCGTTGCTATCGCAGCCGGCGGCACGGCGGGACATATCAACCCTGCGCTTGCCTTGGCTGAGGAGTTGCGCGACCGCGGACATCATGTTGTGTTCGTGGGCCAGTCGCACAAGCTCGAGGGTCGTTTGGTTCCCGAGGCCGGGTTCGATTTTGTACCTATCACGGTCACGGGCTTCGACCGCTCCCGTCCTTGGACCGCGCTGAGCTCGCTGTGGCGCGTCAATAAGGCCAAGCGCTCGCTCGCCAGCCATTTCTCAAAGGTTGGCAAGCCCGATGCTGCCATCGGTTTTGGTGCCTACGTCGAGGTCCCGCTGCTGGGCTGGTGCAAGGATGCGGGCGTTCCGTATCTGCTGCACGAGCAGAACTCTGTTCCGGGCCTGGCCAATAAGATGATGAGTTCCCATGCCGCCCGCGTGTGTATCTCGGTGCCGGCTGCGCGCTCTGTCTTTGAGCGCGAGGGCGACCCCGAGCATGTGCTCATGACCGGTAATCCGGTGCGCCGCTCGGTCATTGAGGGCGATCGCGCCCGCGGCCGCGAGGCACTTGGCGTGCCCGAGGACGCTGTGCTGCTGCTCGTCTTTGGCGGTTCACTCGGTGCCCAGCATCTTAACGAGCGAGTAGCCTCGCTCAAGGGCGAGCTGCTGGCCCGCGAGAATCTCTACATTTTGCATTCGACGGGAGCCGACGGCTTTGAGGACACCGAGCGCGCTTTGGCGCTGACGTCCGATGAGATGAAGCGCTATCGCGTCCAGCCCTACATTGACAACATGGGCGACATGCTAGCTGCAGCTGACCTGGTGCTCTCGCGCTCCGGCGCCTCGAGCGTGGCCGAGATTGCCGCCCTCGCCGTGCCTTCGGTGCTCGTGCCGTATCCGCATGCCACGGCCGACCACCAGACGACCAATGCGCGTTATCTGGTCGATGCCGGTGCCGGCGTGCTTTGTGCCGATGCCGATATCGATGCTCCGGCGTTTGCCGAGGAGCTGCTGCATCTGGTCGATGACGCCGCGGCGCGCGATGCCATGCGTCAGGCGGCGCGCGGGTTGGCTCAGGACCGCGCCGCCGCACTTTTGGCCGATGCGGTAGAGGGTTTGCGTTAGTTAGACGGGATATCGAGCTTGCGCTCGCGCGGATGCGGTAGGTGCGGTACAGTTAACGGGTTACAGGCAGTGTTTACGCAAGGAGTACACGAGCACATGGCTGATTCCCAGACTGCAACCTCCGCGCCCGAGTTCAAGAGCGCCCACTTTATCGGTATCGGTGGCGCCGGCATGAGCGGCATCGCTCTCGTTTTGCACGAGCGTGGCTATGCCGTTACCGGTTCCGACCTTAAGACCTCGCGCTACATTCGTCAGCTTACCCGTGCTGGCGTGAAGGTTCACGTGGGCCACGAGGCCGCCACGATCGATGAGGTCAAGCCCGACGTGGTCGTGGTCTCTACCGCTATTCCCGAGTCCAACCCCGAGCTTGTGCGTGCTCGCGAGCTCGGTATTCCTGTGTGGCCCCGCGCCAAGATGCTCTCGGCTCTGGGCCACGGCTACACCACCATCGCTGTTGCCGGCACGCACGGCAAGACCACGACGTCCTCGATGTGTGCCACCATGCTCGACCGCATGGGTCTGGATCCCAGCTTTTTGATCGGCGGTATCGTCGAGGGTTACGATACCAACGGAAAGAACGGCTCGGGTGACTACTTTGTCGCCGAGGCCGATGAGTCCGACAGCTCGTTCCTGTTCCTGAACCCCAACGTGGTCATCGTGACCAACGTCGAGGCCGACCATCTCGACCACTACTCGGGCATCGAGGAGATCGAGGCCACCTTTGCCAAGTTTATGGGCCTGGTTGGAGAGAGCGGTACCGTCATCGTTTGCGGTGAGGACCCGCATCTGGTCGAACTCGCCAAGTCGACGGGTCGCCACATGCTTTCCTATGGCTTTGCCGAAACCAACGACGTCGTCTGCGTGCATCCGGATGTCAAGGGCATTCAGAGCGACTTTATCGTTCGCTTTGAGGATGGGACCGAGCATGCTGTCGAGATCAAGAGCAACCCCGGTCGCCACAACATGCTCAACGCCACGGCAGTGCTAACCGTTGCCCATGTCCTGGGTCTCGACGTCGATGCCGCAGCCGAGGCGCTTTCGAGCTTTGAGGGCGTCCGCCGCCGCTTTACCCATGTGGGCGATATTGACGGCATCACCGTGGTCGATGACTACGGCCATCACCCCACCGAGATCAAGGCGACGCTTGCCGCCGCCTCGTCGCTGGGCTATAAGCATGTTGACGTCGTGTTCCAGCCGCACCGCTATTCGCGTTTGCAGGCGCTGTGCGATGACTTTGCCGATGCCTTCGCCAATGCCGATAAGCTGCTGCTCATCGATGTGTTCTCTGCCGGCGAGATGCCGATTCCGGGCGTAACCTCCAAGATGCTCGCTGATACTGTGCGCGCCAAGCACCCTGGCAAGGAGGTCGTGTACTGCTCCAGCCGTCTCGAGCTCAATCGTGAGCTCGAGAAGATGGTAGGTGAGGGCGATCTGCTGCTTACTATGGGCGCCGGCGACGTTACGACCGTTGGACCTGAGTTCATCGAGTATCTGACTGTCAAGAAAGACGCTTAGCCCCTATGGGTCTGTTTAACGCCGTCATGGCGCTTTCGGGCATGATCGACACGGATGTAGTCGAGGATGAACGCCTTGCGCGTCATACGAGTTATCGTATCGGCGGCAAGGCCGACCTCTTCGTGACGTGCCATAGCTATCATGCCCTTCGTCGTGCCGTGGCAGTGCTCGACCGTGAGCAGGTGCCGTGGGTCATTATCGGCAAGGGATCTAATCTGCTCGTTGCCGATGCGGGCTATCGCGGCGCCGTCATTTCGCTGGGGCGTGAGTTTCAGCGCACCGTTATTGCCGAGGACGGTTGCACGCTGACCGTTGGCGCGGGCGTTATGTTCGCACGTTTGGTCAACGATGCCCTGTCGCGCGGGCTTTCGGGCCTTGAGTTTGCGGTTGGCATCCCCGGCTCGGTCGGCGGCGCCGTATCTATGAACGCCGGTACGCGGACCGAGTGGATAGGTTCGCTTGTCGAGGATGTGGTCACGTTTGACCCGGCATCCGGCATTAAGCATTATGCGGGGTCCGAGATTGCCTGGGGCTACCGTGAGTGCAGCCTGCCGCGTAACGAGATTATTCTCGAGTGCGTGCTTAAGCTCAAGCCTGCGCCTAAGGCCGACATTCGCGAGCGTATGGAGCGGTACCTGACGAGGCGCAAACGCACGCAGCCCATGGGTCGCGCTTCTTGCGGGTCGGTCTTTCGCAATCCACCCGACGCGAGCGTTGGCAAGCTGATTGAGGATTGTGGATTAAAGGGTTTTTCGGTTGGCGGTGCGGAAGTTTCGCCCGTACACGCTAATTTTATCGTTAATAACGGTACCGCCTCGGCCGATGATGTGGCCGCGGTTATCAGGCATGTGCACGGAAAGGTGAGGGAGGCGTATGGCATCGAGCTCAGACCGGAAGTCAAATTCCTCGGCTTCTAGAGCATCGAAACCTACCTTCCGCCGCGCCGGAGGGCGTTCCGGCGCACCCGTCCAGCCTCAACGCAAGCCCCCTGTGTCCTCCAAGCCCGCTGGATCCGTACGGTCCGCCAAACGTCCGGTCGTCGGCTCGCAACTTGGTGGACGCCCTGCCGCAAAAAAGACGGTTCACCCGGCTCCGCGCCCCTCGGTGACGTCTAAGTCGGCGATGGGTGCCAAGCCCTCTCGCCCCATAGTGACGCCCAAGCCCTCGCTGGGGGCTAAAGCGACGCATCCCGGTCGTACGTTGGGCGCTGCCAAGCCGCGCTCGTTGACGTCGGTGCCCGCCACTAAGGTACCTTCGACCAATAAGGGTATCAATCCGCTGTCGTCGCTTGGCGCCATGGCGAGTAAGACGTCCGAGGCCGCCTCTGCCGTTAAGGGCAAGGGCAAAATCGTGGGCGGAATCTTGGCAGCTGTGGCCGTGCTTGCCGTCGTTGCCATCGTCGTTATCAATTCCGGCCTGTTTGCCGCTACCGATATTCAGATCGAGGGCAGCGAGCATGTGACCAAGCACGATGCCATGCAGCTGATCAGTCTGCCCGAGAACACATCGCTCTTCAACGTAAATCCCGACCAGATTACCGAAGATCTCAAGCAGAACCCGTGGGTTTCGGGCGTGGACGTTCAACGGCAGTTTCCCCACACGCTCGTCATTACGCCGACGGAGCGCAAGGTCACCGCGATCGCTTATATAAGTTCCGACGATCTTGCCTGGGCCATCGGCGACGATGACACCTGGATCGCACCGCTTTCGACCTCTGTGGAGGTGGACGACCAGGGAAATGTCGTCACTTCGGGTGAGGGCGCCAACACATTGAGCGGTATCGATGCTGCGTTGGCGCTGGCCAAGCACTACGGGGCCGTGCTGCTTACCGATGTCTCGGCTGATGTCGAGCCGGTCTCGGGGCGGGCTGTTTCTTCCAAGGCCGTTAAAGCGGGCCTGGATTACGTGCGTGGTTTTTCCGGCGAATTCTTGGCGCAGATCAAGGATATTTCTATACCTTCGGTCGAGGCCATCTCGGCGAATCTTGATAATGGCGTTGAGGTCTCGCTGGGCGATTCTGATGATATCGCCAAGAAGGAACGCGTCGTGACCAAGCTTCTGTCGCAGGTAGAGGGCGTAACCTACATTAACGTTCGGTCTCCCGGCAACTATACGTTTAGAAACGCACCGACCGCTTAGCGTCGGTGCGTGGCTTTGTTGAGGGGCCATACCACGCCGTTTATCTGGTTTGTTTGGTTTTCACGGTCAATTATTTGACTGATACGTTCATAATGTGCAAACATAATACGGTTTACCTTTGCATTTACTTTCAACCTGAAGGTTAATGTGCGCAGGGGTCAACCCATGCTATGGCTATAACCTTTGTTCGGAGGACCGACATGCACGAGACAGAGATCAACAACTACCTTGCCGTCATTAAGGTGGTCGGCGTCGGCGGCGGCGGTACCAACGCGGTCAATCGAATGATCGAAGAGGGCATTCGTGGCGTCGAGTTTGTTGCCATCAACACCGATGCTCAGGCGCTCGCGATCTCTGATGCCGATATCAAGGTCCACATCGGTACCGACCTTACCCGCGGCTTGGGCGCTGGCGCCAACCCCGAGGTTGGTCGCAAGGCTGCCGATGAGTCCCGCGATGACATCGCCGAGGCGCTCGCTGGCGCCGACATGGTGTTCATCACCTGCGGTGAGGGCGGTGGCACCGGCACCGGCGCCGCTCCCATCGTTGCCGATATCGCGATGAACGAGGTCGGTGCGCTGACCGTCGCCGTCGTGACCAAGCCCTTCACCTTCGAGGGCCGCAAGCGTAAGAAGAGCGCCGAAGAGGGCATTAAGACCCTTTCCGATTGCGTCGACACCATGATCGTTATCCCTAACGACAAACTGCTCGACATCGCCGAGAAGAAGACCACCATGCTCGAGGCCTTCGCGATTGCCGATGGCGTCCTTTCCCAGGGCACCCAGGGCATCACCGACCTCATCACCGTCCCGGGCATCATCAACCTGGACTTCGCTGATGTTAAGACCATCATGAAGCAGGCCGGCACCGCCATGATGGGTATCGGTACTTCTTCTGGGGACACCCGTGCCGTCGACGCCGCCCAGCAGGCTATTTCCAGCCCGCTGCTCGAGAGCTCTATCGATGGTGCTACGCGCGTCCTGCTCTCCATCGCCGGCTCCAAGGATCTGGGCATCCAGGAGATCAGCGACGCTGCCGACGTTGTCGCCAACGCCGTCGATCCCGAGGCCAACATCATCTTCGGTACCGTTGTCGACGAGTCCCTGGGCGATCAGGTGCGCATCACCGTTATCGCTACGGGCTTCTCCGACTCTAATGTCAACCGTCAGGACGAGCTCTTCGCTGCCCAGCAGTCCCAGAGCAAGGCTTCCGTTGTCGAGCCTCAGCGTACCGCTCCCGCTGCAAGCTCGGCTCAGTCTGCCCCGACCCGCAACGTCGGCGGTACGGAACTTCCCAATTTTGGTAACGACCAGTTTGAGCTTCCCGACTTCCTTAAGCGTGGTAGCTTCTAGTTCGTTTTTCTCAACGACCTGCACGGGGTGTATCCATTTGGATGCACCCCGTTTTGTTTCTCGTTTGTAAACGAAAGTCTCCAATCTCTTTACGTTCCCCTTACGTTTGGTTCCTACCGCTGCGGGTATCCTTTTGTAGAAGTATGGCAGCCGTATGGCACGGACTGCTGCGGCTTGGCCGCGATACTCGTGTTATTAGGAGGCTTTAGTATGGCAGCACGTGCGGACAACGTTTCGCGTGTCGACCATGATGGAGTTACGTTGGTAGAGGGCGCGACGCACGATGTCCGCTTTGCCTTCACCGAACGCACTGGCGGTGTTTCCGAAGATGCGTACTCCTCACTCAATCTGGGCTCGCATGTTGGCGATGACCCCTTTGCCGTTCAAGAAAATCGTCGCCGCGTACTCGAGGCCATGGGTATTGCCGAGTGCGAGCACAACCTGCTTGTCCCCAATCAGGTACACGGTGACAATGTCGTGACGGTGACCTCGAACGGCGCCGATGATCTCGAGAACATTCGCGAGCAGATTGCCGAGGGCTGCGATGCCCTCGTCTGCACGGCGCATGAGGTGCCCGTGATGCTTTGCTTTGCCGATTGTGTTCCCGTTGTGCTGGTGGCTCCCGGCGGCTTTGCCGTGGTGCATTCTGGCTGGAAGGGCACGATTGCGCGCATTTCCGCCAAGGCGTGCCAAGCGCTCTGCGAGGCGGCTGGCTGCAAGCCAGACGACATCTCTGCCTATATTGGGCCCCATATCCTGGGTGACGAGTACGAGGTGTCCCAAGAACTTATGGACCGCTTTGCCTCCGAGTTCGCGTGCATCGATGCTGCCGCTTCTCGTATGCTCGATCTTTCCGCCGCCATTCGCGAGGCGTTGATGGACGCCGGCGTCGAAGCGAACGGCATTGTGGACACCAAGCTCTCCACCGTTCGTCAGAACGACCGCTTTTATTCCTACCGCAACGAGGGCGGCACCTGTGGGCGCCATGCTGCGATCGGCGTGATGCTATGAGAAAGATCGCATCGGTCCTAAGCGCGGCAGTGCTCACGCTTACGCTGTGTGCCTGCTCCTCGGGATCTTCCACGTCTTCTATCACCGTGGCCGGCTCGACCACCTGCCTTCCCATTGCCGAGATTGCGGCCGAGGGCTTTAAGGAGGAGACCGGCACCGACGTGCTCGTCTCTGGCCTTGGCTCTTCTGCCGGTATCGAGGCCGTCAGCAACGGCACGGCTGACATCGCCAGCTCGTCTCGTGGCCTCAATGCCGACGAGCAGGATCTGGGCCTGACCCCGATTGTAATCGCGCACGACGGCATCGCAGTCATCGTGAACGACGGTAATCCGGTCGACAACCTCTCGACCGAGCAGCTTCGCGACATATACGCCGGTAAGATTACCAACTGGAAGGAAGTCGGCGGAGAGGACCTGAAGATTCAGGTTATTAACCGCGATGAGGCGTCCGGTACGCGCGAGGCCTTCCGTACCATCGTGATGGACGGCACGCCGTTCGATCGTCGCTCTGCCGTTCTTTCGGGCACGGGCCAGGTACGCGATGTCGTGTCCCGTTCGCGTGGTGCTATTGGCTACATCTCGCTGGGTTTTGTCGAGAGCCTCAACGCTAAGACTTCGGTTAAGGCTGTTTCGGTCAACCATGTCGAGGCATCCGAGAAGACGGTCGCAAGTGGCGGCTACCCCATCTCGCGCGACCTTTACTTCTTTGTGAAGGGTACGCCTTCGCAGCGTGCACAGGACTACATTGACTATGTGACGTCGGAGAAGATGGACAAGCAGATTCGCGAGGCGGGCTTTATTCCCGTCACCAACGACGGAAAGGGGAGTGAGTAGCATGGAAGCGCAGGAAACCCCCCAGATTGAGCGAGAGGCTCAGGCGCCCAAAAAGCGTGAGTTGGCGTTGGTGTCGCGCAGCACCTATCTCAAAGAGAAGGCGCTGCAGTGGATTTTCTTTGCTTGCGCGTTCTTGGCGGTCGTCACCGTCATCCTGATTTTTGTCTTTACCACGTACTCGGCGCTGCCCGTCTTTACCGACATCGGTCTGGCGGACTTCTTTAGCTTTACGTGGGCGCCCTCCGAGGGCCACTACGGCATCATGTCGCTGCTGGCGGGCTCTGGTCTGGTGACGGTCGGTGCGCTCGCCATGGGTGTGCCCCTGGGTGTGGGCACGGCCGTGTATCTGGTCGAGATCGCCGGCAAGCGCGTGCGCAGTCTCATCAGCCCCGCCGTCGACCTGCTGGCGGGTATCCCCTCCATCATCTACGGTTTCTTTGGCATGGTCATCATCCGTCCGTTTATCGCGCAGCTGACCGGCGGTCTTGGCTTTGGTGCGCTGACAGCGTGGTTCGTGCTCGCCATCATGATCGTTCCCACCATCACCACGCTCACCATCGATGCCCTCAATTCCATTCCCATGGGTATTCGCGAGGCATCCTATGCCATGGGTGCCACCAAGTGGCAGACCATCTACAAGGTCGTGCTGCCTGCAGCCAAGTTGGGCATCGTCGATGCGATTGTCTTGGGCATGGGTCGTGCCATCGGTGAGACCATGGCCGTGCTCATGGTCGTTGGCAACGCTCCGGTCATCCCGGACAGCATCTCGAGCCCCATCTCGACGCTCACGAGCCAGATCGCGCTCGACATGAGCTATTCCTCGGGCCTGCACCGCTCGGCTCTGTTTGGCATGGGCGTGGTCCTGTTTATCATTTCCGCCGCATTGGTGGGCATCGTCCGTCTGATTTCCAAGAAGAAGAGGGGGTAGGCTATGTCCGATTCCGTTGACACGACGGTCGATACGACCTCGTCGCGCGAACGCATCAAGCGTGCCCTTTCCCATGGTAAGAAGGGCCGCATCAACAAGGATCTGTCCAACAAGATTATGCTCGGCGTGTTTCGCGCTGCGGCCTATATCACCACGCTGGTGCTGGTCGCCATCATCGCCTACGTAGTTATCAACGGTCTGCCGCACATCTCGCTCGACTTTATCTTTGGCTGGCCGCAGGGAGTAAACGCCGAGGGCGGCATTTGGCCCACTATCGTCTCGACCGTCTACGTGACGGCGCTCGCCATGCTCATCTGCACGCCGGTTGCCGTCTTGGCTGCGGTCTATCTGGCCGAGTATGCCAAGCAGGGCAAGGTTGTCGACATCATTCGCTATGCTGCCGATGCCCTGGCCTCGGTGCCCTCCATTGTTATGGGCCTTTTTGGCTACGCCTTGTTTGTCGAGGCCATGGGCCTGGGTCTTTCGATGGTTTCGGCCGCCCTGGCGCTCGCACTTCTGATGCTGCCCATTGTCATGCGTACCACCGAGGAGGCAATCCGCGCCGTTCCGCGCTATATCCGTTGGGGCGCATATGGCCTGGGTGCCACCAAGTGGCAGGTCGTCTCCAAGATCGTGCTTCCTTCGGCTTTTGGCCGCATCGCCACCGGCATCGTACTTGCCATCGGCCGCGCCATCGGCGAGACCGCCGTGGTGCTCTACACCATGGGCCAGGCCATCAACCTGCCTATTTCGCCGCTCGATTCCGGTCGCCCCATGACCGTTCACCTTTATCTGCTTGCCAATGACGGCATCAACATGAACGCAGCCTACGGCACCGCGCTTTTGCTGATGGCGATTATTCTGGCCTTCAACCTGTTTGCGCGTTATCTGTCGCGCAAACGCCGCTAGTTAAGGAGTCCCATGTCCGTCTATCAGTCCGCTCCCACGCTGGAGCAAGCGGCCATCACGGCCAAGGATTTCAACTTTTGGTACGGTGACTTTCATGCGCTGACGGGGCTCGACCTCAACATCGCCAAAAACGCCATTACCTCGTTTATCGGCCCTTCGGGCTGCGGCAAATCGACGTTTTTGCGCTGTATCAACCGTATGAACGACCTTATCGAGGGCACGCGCGTCGAGGGCACCATGACGCTCGACGGCAACGATATCTATGCCGAGGGCGTCGACCCGGTCGACCTTCGCCGCCGCGTGGGCATGATTTTTCAGCAGCCCAACCCGTTCCCTAAATCCATCTACGAGAATGTTGCTTTTGGCCCTCGTCTGCAGGGCGTGACTAGCAAAAGCGACCTCGATGACATCGTGGAAGAATCGCTCAAGCGCGCCAACCTCTGGAAAGAGGTATCCAATCAGCTCAACAAGGATGGTTTGGCGCTTTCGGGCGGTCAGCAGCAGCGTCTGTGCATCGCGCGTGTGCTCGCGGTGCAGCCCGATGTCCTTCTGATGGACGAGCCCTGCTCCGCCATCGACCCCACGTCCGTCTCCAAGGTCGAGGATCTGATGGCCGAGCTGGCGCCCGAGATGACGATCATCATCGTCACACATTCAATGCAGCAGGCAGCTCGCATTAGCGACTACACCGCCTTCTTCTTGCAGGAGGTTGCCGGCGAGCCCGCCACGCTCATCGAGTATGGTCAAACCGACGCGATCTTCACCAGCCCGGTGGATTCGCGGACGGAAGACTATATCACCGGCCGCTTTGGCTGATCGGTGCGACTAGTCCCAAGCCGATCGGACCTGGTCCGGTGCGTATTCACTGTGCGGGCGGCATGACCGCACCCAACTGATTGGAGTGAACCATGCGCAAACTGTTTTCCCGTCAGCTCGTCGAGGCTCGTCACGAGATGTTGAGCATCTACGAGGCTGTAGACCTGGCTCTTCACGACGCCGTGAAGGCCTATGTGACCGACGACCGCAAGCTCGCCACCAAGACCAAGAAGCGCACGCTTTCGATTGACGCGCGCTGCGCCAACCTGGAGGCCGTGTGCTACAACCTGATCGCTACACAGTCGCCGGTCGCCTCCGACTTCCGCTTGCTGCAGACGATCATCTACGTCGACTTTAACCTGCAGCGCATGACCGATAAGGTTCGCCAGATCTGCCGCGCCACGCGTCATATGGTCAAGGCCGATATCTCGCTGCCCCAGGAGCTCGTCGGTACGGTTGAGGCCGAGGCCGAAGCCGTATACCAGGTGCTGGGCTCGTCGCTTTCCGCGCTCGTCACCAACGACATGTCCATCATCTGCAACCTGGCCGTCGAGGACGAGCCGGTGCATGCGGCCTATGAGAAGTTCTTCCGTACCTTCAACCGCATGGACGCGGGCGAGTTTATGGACGACGACAGCAACTATGACGATCTGCGCCGCGCCATCATGGTTTCGCGCTACCTCGATCGCATCGCCTCGATTTCCATCGATGCCGCCTGCCGTCTGACCTTCCTTTTGACCGGCCAGCGCATGAACGCCGGCGATATCGCCCGTACGGACGAGGATGAGCTCGAGAGCATGCGCGTACCTTCGGGCGAGGGCGTCATCATGAGGCCCGCTGTCGATGCGCGCTTTGTTGCCAAGGTGCCCGCTAACGAGGTGAGCGAGGGTCTTCGCTACCTGCTCGAGCACCTCGAGGACGAGGACGATACCGAGGATGACGAGGAGTAGGGTAGCTCCGTTCGTCGAAAGATTGTAAATACCTAAGTGAGCGCGGCCTTGCACATGCAGGGCCGCGCTCTTGCGTTAGCATGGGACTACTTGTATGGCTGTTAGCGGAGGCGATTGGCAATGGATAATTATTTGAACGTGATGCGCGCTCGCCGCGAGCAGATTCTCGAACGCTTTTATGCCGCACTCGATCGCGCGGGGCGTCCACACAATGCCGCACGTCTGATTGCCGTCTCCAAGACCGTTGGCGTCGATGAGACCGTTGCCGCCATCCAGGCAGGGTATCGTCATTTTGCCGAGAACCGTCCGCAGGAGCTTGTTCGCAAGCTTGCGGGGCTGGCGGAGCATCCGGAGCTGCCCGAGGTGCGCTTCGATATGATCGGTAATCTTCAGACCAACAAGATCAATGCGGTGCTGGGTGCGGCCGAGCTGATTCATTCGGTGGGGTCGCTTCATTTGGCGCAGGCTATCTCGAGCCGTGCCGTCCGCAAGATTGAGGCGGGCGAGCTTGCCGGTCCTCAGCATGTGCTGATCGAGGTCAATGTAAGCGGCGAGGAGTCCAAGGGCGGCTTTTCGCCCGATGAGGTTCGTGCCTCCGCCGGCGAGCTTGCGGAACTTGAGGGAATTTGTGTGCAGGGGCTTATGACCATGGCGCCCCGGGGGAATAAGGATGTGGCACGCCGCACCTTTGCCGGGCTGCGTGAGTTGAGGGATGAGCTGGAGACGGCACACCCCGATTTGTGTCTGCCTGAGCTTTCTTGCGGCATGAGCGAGGACTTTGAGCCCGCCCTTGAGGAAGGCTCGACGCTTGTTCGCCTGGGCAGGGTAGTATTTAGCCCGGAGTTTGAAGTAAAATAAGAGCCTGGAGTGCGCGCTGATTATCAGAGCGCCTGCATTAGACCGTGAGAGGACACAACCATGGGTTTCCTTGACGAAATTAAAAATAAAATGCACCTAGGCGGCCAGCAGGGTTATGACCAGGGTTATGGCCAGGATGATGACTACGGTTACGATGACGGCTATGACGACGGCTATCAGAACAACGGCTACGGCGGTGCTTCGGGCGAGGGCTTCTACACGCAAGATGAACCGAGCAATGGACTGCTGGGGCAGACACGCCGCGGAGAGGCCGAGTCGGTTGCTGTGTACACGCGTTCCGGTCAACTGATCGGCGACGACTCCCGTCACGCTACGACGTACAATCCGCCTTCGCGCTCTCAGGATGCCGCTGCGGGCGGTTATCGTCCCGGCGCCTATGACACGCCGTCAAGCTACGCCGAGAACGCTCGGGTCCGCGCTGCCGCTGTGCCCGCTCCTGCTTCAACGCCGAGCGATACCTCTGCCTATGCGAGCAATATCATCAACGCCACGCCTCAGTTGCCGGCCTACGTTCTTCGTCCGGAGAGTTATGACGACGTGGAGACGGTCGTGCGCCGCGTGCGTACCAAGCAGCCTGTCGCGCTGATCTTTGTGGGCGTTCGCACCGAGGTCGCCAAACGCGTCCTGGACTTTAGCTATGGCTTTGCCTGCGGCCTGGGCGCTTCGGTCAAAGAAGTGGGCGATCGCGTGTTTATGGTGCTGCCCGCCGGCTGCGAGGTCAAGGATTCGGATCTTAAGAAGCTTCGCGCCGACGGCTATCTCAAGTAAAGACAAGGCGAGGAGATTCCCATCAACATCTACACCATCGTTCAGCTTGTCAACACGCTGTTTAATTTTTATTCCACGTTGATTGTGGTCTACTGCTTTATGACGTGGATTCCCATGAAGCAGGGTGGTTTGCTACAGGATATCGCGGCGGTGCTCGACAGCGTTTGCGGCCCTTGGCTCAACCTGTTTCGCCGGTTTATGCCGCCGATGGGCGGTATCGATTTTTCACCGGTCGTTGCGATTATTGCGTTGCAGTTGGTGCAGAAGCTCATTCTGCAGCTACTTATAGGTATACTCGTATAGGACTGGCTCAGTAACCTATGTCGGGCGCTTAGCGCCAAGGCGATGATAAAGGAGAACTTGTTATGGCTATTACCCCTGCTGACATCCAGGCTCAGACCTTCTCTGAGGCCAAGCGCGGCTACGATCCCGCCGAGGTCGACGTCTTCCTGGAGACCCTGTCCTCCGAGGTCGACGCTATGCTTGCCAAGATCGTTGATCTTAAGGGTCGCCTGACCGCCACCGAGCAGCAGCTTGCCGATACGCAGGCTCAGCTTGCGCAGGCCCAGGATTCTGCCGCTCAGGCTGCCCCTGTCGCTACTCCCGCTCCCGATTTCTCCGCTCAGGAGCGTCAGATTTCCGCCGCTCTCATTGCGGCTCAGCAGACCGCCGAGGCGATTGTCAACGACGCTAACGAGAATGCTGACCGCATCCGCAACGAGGCCGACGCCAAGGCCCGCGAGGTCATCCGTCAGGCCCTGACCGAGAAGCAGGCCGAGCTCGAGGAGATTGACCGTCTGAAGGCTTCCCGCGAGGAGTTCAAGGCCGAGTATCTCAAGCTCATTCAGCACTTTATGGACGATGCTCAGAATTCCTTCCCGGCCGATCTGCTGGCTTCTACGCCGGTCGGTTCTGCGGCTTCTCCTGCCGTGACCATGCCTGCCGCCGAGCCGCTGCCTGTCGCTGATCCGGTTGTCCCCGTGGCCGACCCCTTCGCCCCGATTGACAACTTTGCCGCGGACGACCTGGACTAGCGCTAAAACTACAATCTAGCCCCTTAAAAGGAGCTCGCGCTTGCGAGCTCCTTTTTTGTAGCTGTATACGGGTTGGGAAACAAAACGCCGAGCTCTGCGTGCGATAGGGCAGAACTCGGCGAACGTTTGAGCGGTAAAAGGTAGATTTTAGGGCATGGGCCAAAAACTACTTGAGGAGGAAATTGGATAGGGGAATGGTGCGGGCCTCGCGATGCTCGGGGTCGGCGATATGGTCGGCGGGATAGCCGCAGACGAGCATGTGGTGGGGATAAACGCCCTCGGGCAGGTTGAACTGCTCGCGGGCTAGCTCAGGCTTAAAATGGCATACCCAGCACGTTCCCAGGCCCTGTTCCTCGGCCTCCATCATCATCTGATCGCAAACAATCGAGGTGTCGATAGCGCTGGAGTTCATCTGGTCATAGGGACGCACCCAAGCATCGTTGGTAACGCTGCAAACGAGGAAGATGAGCGGAGCGCCAAAGATGGACCCATCACGAGCAAACCGAGGCTGACAAGCAGCTGCCTTTTCCAGAAGCTCAGGCGTATCCAACACCATCACACGGGTTGGATGATTATTGCAAGCAGAAGGAGCAATGCGCCCAGCCTCAACAATGGTATCCACCACAGCCTGCTCAACAGAACGATCCTCAAACAAACGACAAGAATACCGAGACCGAGCCAGATCCAAATACCCCATAACCAAACCCTCCAAAGTCAGCAAAACAACCCAAAGTAAAACAAAGGGTACCCAAAGCTCCTTCAACCCAAACGCCCACCGAATGCCAAAGTGCTCAATTGGGTACTAAAGGGCCCCTCGGCCAAACCCCCATTGCGCTCTAACTATCAGCCAAAGTTCCCAATGGTGGTACATAAGGGAGCGGGCCCGACCACTGATAACCTTTTGAACGACTCTGCTTGCAGCCGGAGTGAAAAAGGCTATCAGTGGCCGGGCCCGCGACCGGTGGGATACGTACCCCCAATTAACTGTTCTTCATGACAATCGAATCCACGACATCGGCCACATTCTCGCAGCAGTCGGCACAGTACTCCAAGAAGGCGTACACGTCACGCCAGGCGATGACCTCGAGCGGGTCCTTGCCGTTGACGTGCAGGTTACGCATGGCGTTGATGTAGAGTTCGTCGGCCTCGGACTCGATGGTGTTGATCTGAATGACGAGCTCGCGCAGCGTTTTGGACTTGCGGTAGTTGGGCAACTCGACCATCAGGTCCTTCATGGCGCGGCAGGCGTCGGTCACCTTGTGGGCGATCACGATGGCATCAGGGTGGATGCTCTGGATGTTGGTGAAGTAGAGGCGCTGCACGACGCCCTCAATACGGTCGAGCACGGTATCGAGCGAGCAGCTCATGAGGTTAAGGTCCTCGCGCTCAAGCGGGGTGATAAAGGCCGTGAGCAGGGCGTCTTCGAGCTCATGGTGCTTCTTGTCTGCTGCATGCTCAATCGCATGCATCTTCTCGAGCATGTCGTGGATCTGCGCGGGGTCAAAGTTCTCAAAAATCTTGGTGAGCAGCTCGGCTGCCTGAACGGCGAAGTCGGCGCAGGCGACGTAGTTGTCAAAGTAGAACGAATCGGGTTTCTTTGCCATGAGTGATCCTTTCGGGGCGAAGACGGGTGGGCGAGGTAATGCGGTCCGGATGGACATTCGGTTTGACTAGAGGAACATCATGAACAGCCTGGCCATAACAAAGCTGATGAGTCCACAGGCGGGGAAGGTGAAGAACCACGTGAACATCATGTCCTTGACCACGCCGAAGTTGATGGCCGAGAGGCGCTTGACGGCGCCGACGCCCATGATGGCGCAGGTCTTGATGTGCGTGGAGGACACGGGGATACCGGTGAGCGTGGCAAGCAGCAGGTTTGCGGCTCCTGCCAGGTCGGCAGAGAAGCCCTGATACTTCTCGAGCTTAACCATGCTCTGGCCGACGGACTTGATGATACGCTCACCGCCCACGCTGGTGCCGATGCCCATGGTGGCCGAGCACAGCAGCATGATCCAGATGGGGATGCCGGCGTTGCCGACGCCGGTCTGTCCGTTGGCAAAGGCGACACCTAAAAAGAGCACGCCGATGAACTTTTGTCCATCCTGCGCGCCGTGCATAAAGCTCATGGCCGCGGCGCTCGCGATCTGAGCATATTTAAAGAAGACGTTGGCACGTCGCCTGTTGGCGGCAGCGAAAAGAATCGAGACGAGCTTGCACAGGACCCAGCCCATGACAAAGCCCAGACCGATGGAGAGCGCCAGGCCGTAGATGACCTTCATCCACTCGTGGACATTGACGCTGCTGGCGCCGCCGAGGGCGATGGCAGCGCCGGTCAGGCCGGCGATGAGGCTGTGGCTCTGCGAGGTGGGGATGCCAAAACGCGATGCCGTGGCGCCGTAGACGACGATGGAGAACAGGGCTGCGCAGAGGCACGCGAGCGCCATGGTGCTGTTTCCGCCAAAGTCGACGATATGGGAGATGGTGTTGGCAACGCTGGCATTAAAGTGCGTCATGATGAGCACGCCCAAAAAGTTGAACGCGGCACTCATGAGAATGGCGGCGCGGGCGGGCATGCAACGCGTGGTGACACAGGTCGCGATGGCGTTGGGCGCGTCGGTCCATCCGTTAACGAAGATGGCGCCGAGCGCGAGGAACACGGTGACGGCAAGGACTGGGTTCGAAACAAGTTGGCCGAGGAAGGCTGAGAACGTTACGTCCATATATGGGCTTTCTCGAAGTTTGCAGAAACGTTACAAAAACATGATAAATCGTATCACCTCCTGCGGGTTTCTTTACCGAGTTCTGACGGGAGAAGTGAATTTTTTGGCACTAAAATTGAATATTAGCCCTGTTGACCGCGGGTGTTCTTTTTGCTAACACGCCGTGAGGACACGTGCGCTCGCTCCGACACCCCAAAACCACAGTCTGTTCGCTTTACAATATGCAAACATGCGTTCGATAATAGGGGCATGGAATATCGACAGACAGATGGCAAAACTCGGCGCGTGCACAAGCAGTATGTGGACGTCGTGGCCCGCATCCTCGCGGGCGGACAAGTTGTGCCGGTTACCGTCTGCTGGGTCGACGGTCGCTGCTTTACGATTGACGAGATTGTCTCGTCTACCGGTTTTGGCCTGACGGTTCACGGCATTCGTACGGCAACCTATAAGGTTCGTTTTGGCGGACATACGACCGAGCTGTATCTGGAAGACCAGGCGCGTGAGCGACCGGATGGCTCGCAGGCTCATCTGATGCGGTGGTGGGTGTGGGCGTTCGACCGCACACTCGAGAGTGAGCGCCGCGGGTAAGAGCGCGCGCCATTCGGGTACAATGGCAGGAATCTTGTCACCTACGGCGCTGTCGCGGCGCTTTTTGAAAGGACGAAATTATGAACGATATCCAGGGCTATCAGAACGGCCCCATCGAGACCGGCGCAAGCCGTGCCAAGGAGATGTCGCCGCGCGCGTACAACCTTGCCATGTCTGCCCTGATCTTTTTGGGTTTTTGCGCTATGGGCGCTGGTGCCTACTTTACGGGCACCATGTCGTTTGCGCGCATGATGATGAGTGGCGCCGCCCTGCCGCTGGTCTTTGGCTCGTTTATCCTGACCATTGTCGGCATCGTCATGATGTCGGCCGCCGCCAGCAAGCAGTCCGTGGGCCTGTCGCTCGCGGGTTACGCGATCTTTGCGAGCACCTTTGGTCTGACCGCGTCGTTTGGCCTTGCCAACTACGACCTGCCCACCATCAACACCGCCTTTATCGCCACTGCCGCCATCACCTTTGTCTTTGGCGCACTGGGCGTGACCTTCCCCAAATTCTTCCAGCGTGTGTATGGCATTGGTTTTGGCATTCTGCTTGCCACGATTCTGGTCGAGATCGTGCTGATGTTCATGGGCGTCTCGCAGACCATCACCGACCTGATCGTGATTGTGGTGTTCGCCGGCTTTATTGGCTACGACACCTATGTGGCCACGACGGTGCCGCCCACGCTGCCCAACGCCGTGCTCATGGCGTCCAACCTGTTCGTGGACATTATCAACGTGTTCCTGCGCATCCTGAACATCCTTGGTCGTCGCGACTAGTGCCAGATTGCAGCGGTGCTTGCCGCGCGCAAATCGATGCGAAAGGCGGTCCTTCGGGGCCGCCTTTTTTGTACGCGGCGGGGTATCATGGATGGGAAAAGCCGATAGCGGCAGCGACCGAGAAAGGTGACCACTTATGGCAGACGTCGACAACAGGAACCGTAACCGTAGACCCAACCGCGCGGGACAGCCCAATCCCAAGCGCGAGGCCCGTGCCAAGGCCGCCGAGCGTCACGTGGCGACTGTGTCCGAAGCGTGCGCAAAGGATATCGAGCGCTCGCTTGCCGGCGTGCGCGAGTTCGAGGGCATGCCTGCCGGATTTGTCGCGGCGATGAAGGCTAAGGCCCAGGTGGCTGCTGCCGAAGAGCAGGTTGCCGATGAGTCTGAGTCCGCCGAGGTTGCGCCTGCCGAGACCGAGGTCGTGGCCGAGCCTGTGCCCGCAGAGGAAGCCACGGAGACCGAGCCCGCGCCTGCTGCCGAGGAGCCCGCTCCGGTCCTGCCCGAGGTCACCGTGCTCGACGCCTCTGCCACGCAGGCCATTCTGGATAACGGCCGAGGCTACGCGCAGTTCTGCGACATGGCCGTGCTCGCCTTTGCCTCGTTCACCAACCCGGGCGGTGGCTACATCCAGGGCTATCTGGGTCAGGAGGCCACGCTCTGTGCCGATTCGTATCTGTACAATGTGCTCGATAAGCAGCGCAAATGGTACGGCGAGAACCGTCGCCGCAACATCAACTGTGAGCTGTACCGCAACCGCGCGCTGGTGGTGCCTGCGGTGCGCTTCGACCGTAACCACGTGCATGCGTACGCCGACGTGATCGTTGCCGCTGCGCCCAACGCCAAGCGCGCTCGCCAGGAGTATCGCGTGGGTGACGATGCCCTGCTGGACGCCCTGCGCGATCGTATCCGCTTTGTGCTGGCCATCTGCGACGAGCTTGGTCGCGAGAAGCTCGTGCTGGGCGCCTGGGGCTGTGACAACAACGGCTTTGACGCCGAGGCCGTGGCCGAGCTCTTCCGCAAGGAGCTCGCATCGGGCGACTTTAAGGTCAAGCAGGTCTTCTTTGCCGTGCCCTCTACGCGCTGGGACGAGGATTTTGCCAAGTTCGAGCACGTGCTGGCAAGCTTCCCCGAGCGCAACGAGGAGTCCTATGCCCAGGTTGCCGCCCGTGCCGCGGCCGCCCGTGCCGCCGAGCAGGCTCATGCCGCTGCCGAGGACGACGAGGATGATGACGACTGGCGCAAGTATCTGTAATCGGTGCGCGCTGACAGATAGGTCGAGCCGGCGGGAGGGGCTGCTCCCGTCGGCTTTTTGCTGAAGGAGGGGTTTGCGATGAAAAACGTCCTGTGCTTTGGTGACAGCAATACCTATGGCTACGATCCGGCGGGCATGCGCGATGGCACCGCGGTGCGCTATGCGCACGATGTGCGCTGGTGCGGCGTGGCCCAGCGCGACCTGGGCGAGGGCTGGCATGTGATTGAGGAAGGCCTAAACGGCCGCACAACGGTGCGCGACGATATGTGTCATCTGGACACTAATCTCAACGGCATCCGCGCGTTGCCGATGCTGCTCGAGGCCCATAAGCCGCTGGACGCCATTGTGATCATGCTGGGCACCAACGACTGCAAGACGGTCTTTAACGTGACAGCTTCCGATATCGCCCGTGGCGCCATGGCGCTGATTCGCGCCGTCCGCGCGTTCCCGTGGACCGACGCTGCGCCCTGCCCGCGCATTCTGCTGATGGCGCCTATCAAGATTAAACCGCAGATCGCCGATGTGTACATGACCGACTTTGACGAGCGTTCCGTCGAGGCCTCGGAGCATTTTGCCGAATACTATGCGTATGTCGCTGAGCAGTTTGGCTGCGACTTTTTGAATGCCGCCGATTTTGCCGAGCCGGGCGATATCGATTATCTGCACATGATGCCCGAAAGCCATGAGAACCTGGGCCACGCCGTGGCAGCCAAGCTCCAAGAGATGCTCGGTCAGTAGCGCGACCCCAAACCACCACAAAGGGACAGGCGCCTTTGCGGTGGTTTGTGCGGTGGTTTTGGCTGCTGGCTTTTTAGTACTGCCACATGTGGTTGACGGGGCCGGAGCCCTTGCCCATGTTCAGGCCGGCGGCGAGAGCGCCGGTTAGGTAGGCCTTGCCGGCGTTGACGGCATCGGCAAGATCCATGCCCTGGGCCAGCGCGCAGGCGATGGCGGACGAAAGCGTACAGCCGGTACCATGCGTGTTGTCGGTCTCGATGCGCTTGTGGCGGAACCACGTGGTGAGCGGATCGCCCAGGTGGTTGCCCTCGTCATCGAGCGGCGCGGGCTCTGCTAGCACATCGTTGGCCTCGTTGACAAAATGCCCGCCCTTAACGAGGGACGCGCAGCCAAAGCGGCGGGTGAGGAGCATGGCAGCGTTTTGCTGTGTGCGCTCGGAATCGACCTCGTAGTCGAGCAGCGCCATGGCCTCGGGAATATTGGGCGTGATGACGGTCGCCAGCGGGAACAGGCGGCGTGTAAGCGCTTCGGCGGCGTCCTCGGCGATGAGACGAGCACCCGAAGTGGCGACCATGACGGGGTCGACGACGATATTTTGTGCGTCCCAGGCGCTCAGGCGGTCGGCTATGACTTCGATAATCTCGGCAGAAGAAACCATGCCGATCTTGACGGCACTGGGGCGGATATCGTCAAAAACGGCATCGATTTGCGCCGCGACAATATCCGGGGAGATGTTCTGCACGGCGGTGACGCCTAGGGTGTTCTGTGCGGTGATGGCCGTGATGACCGTCTCGGCATACAGGCGGTGCGCCGTGATGGTCTTGATGTCGGCCTGAATGCCGGCACCGCCGCTGGAATCGGATCCTGCGATGGATAGAACGGCTGGTACCTTGCTGCGATCCATGTTCGCTCCCTTGTTCGGTCGGATTCAAATGGGTCTCCTGCCCACATTATAAAGTTGCCCGGGCCGGCTGTATGCCGATCCCGGGCGGGTGGTGCAATCTTTACGTAAAAGTAAGAAAATGTTCACACGTCAACAATTGACGAACGCCTTGTGGCCGATTATGGGTCCGGTGACGAGTTAGTCCTCCATGCCGAGGTCGATCGTCGTGCCCTCGAACACCTTGTTGACGGTGCGGACGGCGCACATCTTGCCGCACATGGTGCAGGTGCCCTCGGTGGCAGCAGGGGATTCCTCGTAGCGCTTCTTGCCGGTGACCGGGTCGAGCGCGCACTTCCACATGGCGTCCCAGTCGAGCTTGCGGCGTGCCTGGCCCATCTTGTCGTCCATGTCGCGGGCGTGGGGCACCTTTTTGGCGATGTCGGCGGCGTGTGCGGCAATCTTGGTGGCCATGAGGCCGTCGAGCACATCCTGGGCGTTAGGCAGGCATAGGTGCTCTGCCGGTGTCACGTAGCACAAAAAGTCGGCACCCGAGCTCGCGGAGATGGCGCCACCGATGGCTGCGGTGATGTGGTCGTAGCCCACGCCGATATCGGTCACCAGCGGCCCGAGCACGTAGAACGGGGCGTTGTGGCACAGGCGCTTCTGCAGTTTCATGTTGGCGGCGATCTCGTCGAGCGCCATGTGACCCGGGCCCTCGACCATGACCTGGACGCCGGCGGCCCAAGCGCGCTTGCACAGCTTGCCCAGCTCGATCATCTCGGCGGTCTCGGTGGCGTCGTTGGAGTCGTAGAGGCAGCCCGGGCGGCAGGAGTCGCCGAGCGAAATCGTCACGTCGTACTCGTGGCAGATTTCGAGCAGCTCGTCAAAGTACTCGTAGAAGGGGTTCTCGTTGCCGGTGACCTCCATCCAGCCAAACAGCAGTGAGCCGCCGCGGCTGACGATGTTCATGAGACGGCCGGTCTCCTTAAAGGTTTTGGTGACCGACTTATTGATGCCGCAGTGGATGGTCATAAAGTCCACGCCGTCCTCGGCGTGCGCGCGCACGACCTCGAACAGGTCGTCCTTGGTAAGCTTGACAAGCGGCTTTTCCATGTAGCCGATGGCGTCGTACATGGGGACGGTGCCCACCATGAGCGGCGTCTCGTCGATGAGCTGCTGGCGGAATTGGCGCGTCTTGCCCGAGTTGGAGAGGTCCATGATGGCGTCGGCGCCAAAGTCCTCGGCGATCTTGACCTTCTTCCATTCCTCAGCGGCATCGGCCTTGTCGCCCGAGATGCCCAGGTTGACGTTGACCTTGGTAGACAGGCCCTCGCCGACGCCAAAGGCACGCATGCCCTTTTTGATATGCACGATATTGGCGGGAATGGCGATGCGGCCGTCGGCCACGCGCTCGCGGATGTACTCGGGGTCGCGATGCTCGCGCTCGGCAACCTCCTTCATCTGCGGTGTGATTTGCCCGGCGCGGGCGAAGTCGATTTGCGTGACGAGCTTGGGCTCGGTCTGTGTGCTCATTGGCACGGCTCCCTTCGTTGGCATTACCCATATCAGGTTTGCGGGTCAGGGCGGGCGCGCCCAGTCTCAGCCTGCCGTCTTGTCCTGCAAGCTCCCCGTTTATGTGGTGGGCTCAAGTATAGCTCGAATGGGTACGATTGACGCGACGAGCATGCCCGCGGGGAGGCGAACATGGAAGACAAGCATCTGTATCGAGAGACGCAGTGGGATGTGTCGGCCGAGGAGAGCCGCGCCCATCATGGGCTGGTCGCAATTGGTTTCGCGATTCTTGTCGTGATGGTGATTGCCTGTTGTATCTGGACATTTGGCGGGCGTGGAGGAGTTTCCTGGACGTTTGAGGCGGACGATAGCCTGCCGATTATGACGGCGAAGGTCGCGGGTGGCAATACCGTTGCCGCGCCGGGCGACTATTGGTATCCGCGCGACAAGTTTGTGCAACTGCAGCTGAGCGGTGGTTCCATTCCTGGTGAAGAGATCGAGCGTGTGACCTTCGATGCGTCGCTTAGGACGCTGTCGGTCGAGCTCAAAGATCAGGGGGATGTACCCACGACCATGGATATAGCCCTGACGGAATGGCGCCTGGAGCCTCCGTCGGGTGTTGAGGCGTCCGAGGTGGAGCACGTTAAGGTTACCTACCAGGATGGCTCGACGAGCGAGATTGCAAAAGCCGACGGCCTGGCGGAATAGACGCCGTGCCTAGGCAGCACATTCAAAAGTAGTGGTAGTCCTACAAGGCCTGTTCGTTCAGGAAGACCAAAGTGTTTTTATTTGAAAGCTCGGGAAAGTAACGATAACCAACGTCGAACGCGGTGAGCCCGCTTACATCCTCGAACTTGTTTTCTGCCATCCAGCGCACCATGGAGCCGCGCGCTTTTTTGCTGGCGGTCGAGCGTTGGATGGGCTTGCCGTTGCGGATGCCTTCGCCAAAGAGACATGTGACGACCGTGGCGTCGGTGGTGAGACGGGTCAGAACGGCTTTGGCGTATTCCGCGCTGGCGAGGTTGACGATCGTGGCGTTGGAGCCTGCCGGAGCGATGACCCGTGCGAGCTTGTCGCCCCAAAACGCGTAGAGGTCTCGGGCGTCGTCGACGGCAAGCTTCGCGCCCATCTCCAGCCGATACGGTTCAACGGCATGAAAGGGGCGTACGCATCCGTAAAGGCCCGAGAGGATCCACAGATGGTCTTGCAGCCATGCGAGCTGTGCGGAATCCATCACCTCGGGCGCCATGCTTTGGTATTGAATGCCGTGATAGGACATGACGGCAGGGGAGAGGTGACGGGCGAGTGCGGGATTGTCGAGATCGCCGCTTTGCAAGATGGGCTCAAACTCATGCAGGGTGTTGAGGCAGGGCCCCAGCAGTTTGTCACTCACGTTCCACAGCGCCTGCAGGCTGCCGCTGCCTTCATTCCGCTCGATATCTAGCAGTGCGCGGTGGAGGCGAGCCGTCTCGCGCACAAAAGGTGGAATGCCCAGGACTTCAAAAGCATCTTGGGCCGCGCGCATCTGCTTGGCGGGCGAAATGATGACCTGCAGCATGGACTCTCCTCTGCCAAAAAGGAAGTTGCGGTGTAATACGGTCTGTTTTGGCCGTTTATGGGCCAGTTTAGTCCGTATCTCACCGCAACTGATGAAGGGTTGATTATGCGCGCTCGAGGAAGGCCTTGTAGCCGCGATAGGCCTCGTAGATATCGGCCTTGTTGGCGACCTCCCACAGGGCGTGCATGGACAGGACGGCAACGCCGGAGTCGATGACGTTCATGCCGTACTTGGCCATGATGTAGGCGATGGTGCCGCCGCCGCCCGCGTTGACGCGACCGAGCTCGCAGGTCTGGAAGTCCACGCCGGCCTCGTCCATAATGTCGCGGATGAGGGCCATATACTCGGCGTCGGCGTCGTTGGAACCGCCCTTGCCGCGGCTGCCCGTGTACTTGTTAAAGCACAGGCCGCGACCCATAAAGGCTGCATTCTTGGTCTCGAACTTGCCGGCGTAGCCCGGGTCGAAGCCGGCGGATACGTCAGAGGAGAGCATGCGGCTGCGGGCGAGTGCGCGGCGCAGGGCCAGCGGGCTGCCCTCGCCGGCGAGCGTCATGATCTCGGCGACGGTGTTCTCGAAGAAGCGGCTTGTCATGCCGGTGGCTCCCACGGAGCCAATCTCCTCCTTGTCGACGATGAGCGTGATGCTCGTGCGCTCCACGTTGGCCACATTGATCTGGGCGAGCATGGAGGGGTAGGCGCAGACGCGGTCGTCGTGGCCATAGCCCAAAATCATGGAGCGGTCGAGGCCCATGTCGCGGGCGGGGCCGGCGGGCACGACCTCGATTTCGGCGGAGAGGAAGTCCTCCTCCTCGACGTCGTACTGCTCCTTGAGGATATCCAGGAACATCTGCTTGACGGGCTCGGTGGGGGCGTCCTTGTCGTCCTCGTCAAATTTTACGGGACGGCCGCCCACGATCACGTCGAGGATCTCGGCGTCGACGGCGTCCTTGGCGGGCTTGGACATCTGCTCGCTCGAGAGGTGGATCAGCAGGTCGGAGATGGTAAAGACCGGATCGTCGGCCTTGTCGCCGATGTTGATGTCGACGGTGGTGCCGTCCTTTTTGCAGATGACGCCCACGAGTGCGAGCGGGGAGGCCACCCAGTGGTAGCTCTTGACGCCACCGTAGTAGTGCGTGTCGAGGTAGGCCATGTCGCCGGCTTCGAACGCGGGATTCTGCTTGAGGTCCAGGCGCGGCGAGTCCACGTGGGCACCCAGGATGTTAAAGCCCTGCTCGAGCGGGGCGGTGCCCAGGTTGACGAGCATAAGATCCTTGCCATGGTTGGCGGCGTACACCTTGTCGCCTGCCTTGAGCTCGCGGCCTTCGGCGATCACGGTCTCCAGGTCGACGTATCCCGCCTCCTCGGCCATCTTGATGCCGGTCTTGACGCACAGGCGCTCGGTCTTGTTCTCGCTCAAAAACTGCTTATAGCCGCGGCAAAGCTCCTCGAGCTCCTCGATTTGCTTTGGCGTGTACTTTTTCCATGCGCAGGGACGCTCCATGACGCAGGCTCCTTTCGGATTGGTCGTGCTGGTTGTAGTACCGTGAGCCATCGTATCACGCGCGGGCTCACGGTGGCGGGGGAGCTTGATGTGCGGTGGCCGCGGGGCGGGGAGCGTGTAAACTGGGGTGAGCAAACCGTGTCCAGTCCAAAGCGAGGTATTCAATATGTCTGACAAGCGCCGCACCTTTGCCGTTATCGACGGCAACTCGCTCATGCACCGCGCCTTCCACGCCGTGCCGCCGACCATGAACGCGCCGGACGGTCGCCCCACCAACGCGATCTTTGGCTTTCTGAACATGTTTCTTAAGATGATCGATGCCTTTAGCCCCGACGGTGTGGTCGTGGCGTTTGACAAGGGCAAGCCGCGCGTGCGCATGGAGATGCTGCCGCAGTATAAGGCGCAGCGCCCGCCCATGGACCCCGATCTGCATGCGCAGTTTCCCATGATTAAGGAGCTGCTCACGGCGATCAACGTGCCAATTCTGCAGTCCGAGGGTTGGGAAGGCGACGATATCCTGGGAACCATGGCGCGCCTGGGTGAGGAGGCCGGCTGCGACATGCTGCTGGTGACCGGCGACCGTGACATGTATCAGCTTGTGACCGAGCACGTCAACGTGGTCTCGACTCGCAAGGGCCTGTCCGACGTGGCGATCATGACGCCCGAGAGCGTGGACGACCTGTATCACGGCATTACGCCGGCGCTTGTGCCCGATTTTTACGGTCTGAAGGGCGATACGTCGGACAACATTCCCGGCGTACCGGGCATCGGCCCCAAAAAGGCGAGCGCGCTCATCGCGCAGTACGGCAGCTTGGACGAGGTCATTGCGCATGCTGACGAGGTCAAGGGCAAGATGGGCGAGAACCTGCGTGCACACATCGACGATGCGCTGCTGAGCCGCAAGGTTGCGACCATCCGCACCGATGCACCTGTCGAGCTCGACTTTGACGCGACGTCCTTCCCATCGTTTTCTGCCGATGAGGTGTCCGCGGCGCTGGGCTCACTTGGCATTACGGCCATGCAGAACCGCTTCCTGGCGCTGATTGGCGGCGAGGGCGGGGTCGTGCCCGCTGCCAGCGCGTTCGAGATACCCGCGGTTTCGCGTGCCGCCGCCGGCGACGCTGAGGCACTTGCTGCTGTGGCGGCCGAGATCTCTCGCGCGATTGATGCGGGCGAGTGGGTCGCCGCCGTGGTGGACGATGACAAGGAGGAGGGTGCGCTCTTTGGCCTGACGCGTACGCTGTGGCTGGCGACGCCCAAGGGGCTCTTTGCGCTCGAGGAAGCCGATGACGGCACGCCTGCCGCTGTCGAGGGCTTCAATTCTGCCCACGGCGTTATCGCTGGCGTGCTCGCGCGCCTGTTTATGGAGGGCCGCGTGGCGAGCCCGGACATGAAGGCGTTGCTGCATGAGCTTTCGCCCATCGATTCTTCTGAGCCCGAGCTTATGGACCCGCTGGCAGTCGATTCCGTGCGCATCTTTGATACCGTGGTTGCCGCGTACCTGTTGGATTCCGACCGTTCCGAGTTTGACGAGGCATATCTGGCCGATACCTATCTGCAGATGGCGCTGCCTGCGGCGCGCGGTGCGGATGGTGCTGGCGAGGACGCTCCTGCTCCTGCTGCCCGTACCGCGGCGTTGACGCTGGAACTCGTGGCGCCGCTTCGCGACCGCATGGCCCGCGAGAACGCTGCCAACGTGTTCGATGGCATTGAGATGCCGCTCGTGCCGGTGCTTGCCAAGATGGAGCGCGCGGGCATGCTCGTAGATCCCGACCGGCTGCGCAGCCTGTCCGAGGGCCTGGCGACCCAGATCACCGAGGTCGAGCGCAGCATTCGCGACCTGGCAGGTGATGAGACGTTTAACATCGGCAGTCCCATGCAGCTCTCGCACGTGCTCTTTGACGTTATGGGGCTTCCGACCAAGGGCCTCAAAAAGACCAAGCGCGGGTACTATTCGACCAACGCCAAGGTGCTGAGCGACCTTGCGCGCGACCACGAAATCGTGCGCCTGATTCTGGACTGGCGTGAGAAGTCCAAGATTAAGTCGACCTATCTGGACACGCTAGGTCCGCTGCGCCGTGGTGACGGTCGCGTGCACACCACGTACAACCAGACCATCACGGCAACGGGTCGCCTGTCCTCGAGCGACCCGAACCTGCAGAACATCCCGACGCGCTCTGAGCTGGGCCGTACCGTTAAGACGGCGTTTTCGGCAGGCGAGGGCAGCGTCTTTTTGGCGGTGGACTACTCGCAGATCGAGCTGCGTCTACTCGCGCATCTCTCGGGTGACGAGCACCTGGTGCGCGCCTTTAACGAGGGCGAGGACTTCCATGCCGAGACGGCCGCGCGCGTGTTTGGCGTTTCCGTGTCCGAGGTAACGCCCGACCTGCGCAGTCGCGCCAAGGCCGTGAATTTTGGCATTGTGTATGGTCAGCAGGCGTACGGTCTGTCGCAGTCGCTGCACATCTCGATGGCCGAGGCGCGTGGCATGATCGATCGCTACTACGAGGCCTACCCGGGCGTGCGCACGTTCCTCGACAACGTGGTGGCGCGCGCCAAGCAGACGGGCTACGCCGAGACCATGTACGGTCGCCGGCGTCATATTCCGGAGCTCAAGGCTAAAAACCCACAGCTCCGCGGCTTTGGCGAGCGCACGGCCATGAACCATCCCATGCAGGGCACTGCGGCCGACATCATCAAGATCGCCATGGCCCGCGTAAGCCGCCGCCTGGAAGAAGAGGGCTTTGCCGCCCACATGATCTTGCAAGTGCACGACGAACTGGACTTTGAGTGCCCCGTCGACGAAGTCGAGCGCCTGACCGCCATGGTCCGCGACGTCATGGAGCACGTCGTAGACCTCCGCGTACCCCTCATCGCCGAAGCCAGCACCGGCATAACCTGGGCCGACGCGAAATAGGAAAGCAACCACAGTTCCAAAGTAACTAAAAACAGAAGGACGCCCCTCATCAACAAGGAGCGTCCTTCGTTCAATTAAATTCAGCCAAAGTATCTAGGCGCCAAGATGCCATCCAGGCGGCAAGCAAGTCACCCAAGGACCTGGCCGGGCGAGGCGGGTAAGTTTTTCGTAGATTCCGCACGAGCCGAAGGCCACTTAATGTGGCCTTCGAGCGAGCCCAGGACCTGACCGAGCAAAAATCAAACGGCCGGCCCCGGGCATGGCGACGAGATAGATTACCGAGCCGCCAAGATGGCGTCGATGAGCGTCAGTACGCCCCCGTCGTTGTTGCTCGGAATGCGCCACTTGGCGTGCGCATTCATATGCTCTTCGGCATTGTCCACGATAAAGCTATGCCCGACGCGCTCGAGCATAGGGATATCGTTGTAGGTGTCGCCCACGGCGGCGGCATCGGCGATATCGATGCCCAAGTGCTCGCACAGGTGCGCGACGCCGGCGCCCTTGTCGACGCCCAGGTTCATAAAGTCGATCCACTCGCGGCCCGCATTGGTGACGTAGAGCTGATCCGAGAACGCGGGGTTATAGGTCTCGCGGAACGCAGGCTCAGCGTCGTAGGCGGGGAAGAAGATCGAAATCTTGTTGGACTCGAAATCAATGCCCTCAAAGCTGTCGACGTAGTTGATTGTGTTGTAGTAGACGCTGATCTCGTCGTGGTATTGATGGTCGCGGGCAAGCACGTAGAACTCGTCGAAGCAGCACAGGACGGGAACGGCGCGAGAATCCTCCGAGGCACGAGCGAGCACCTGTTGATACAGCGCCACATCGATATTGCTCTTATAGATATAGTTGCCGCGATATATCACGCACGCGCCGTTGTCGGGACAAAAGGCGAGGCGGTTCTTGATGCCCTCGAACATCTCCTCGAGCTTGGGGGCGGGACGTCCACTGGCGGGGCAGAATACGATGCCGGCTTCGGCGAGCTTGTCCAGGCGCTCGTCAAGTCCTTGCGGCAGCACGCGCTCGTCGGTCAGCAGCGTCTTGTCCATGTCGACGGCGATGAGCTTAATGTTTCCGATATTGGCGTCCGATTCGTAAGTTTGCATAAAAGCGAGCCTTTCGTTTCGAAATTGTTTCAGACGTTATAACCAACAACTCGTAACCAGGCGTATTTTCGCAGGAACGGAGCGTATTTGCACTGCATTTCACAAACTAATGAAAAAACTTTTCAGAAATTTGAATTTGTCGCTTGTGCAGCAGGCACTTTAGCGTAATATAGCGACCATCGAAAACGGAGACGGCAAAAGAGCCGCTTACCGAGGAAAAGGTACCGTTTGCGATATTAGAATTGCGCCCGGCGATGTGTGAAAGGAGAGGCAGATGCAGTTCGTACAGATCATCACCACTGCAGACAATGCCCTCCGACGCCAGCGCGCAATTTCCCGACGACGATAACAATCGTCTCTGTCCGCATGGGGCGAATTGCCTCAACAGAGTCATTTTAAGGTCGTTGGGTTTTAGCACGACATTGCTGCATGTTTCTAGGGCATGTATGTGCTGATTTTTGCTATTTAACCTGATATTGCACGGTACGTGACCTTGAAATGACTTGCAACTGACCGATGTTCTAACTAGCTACCAAGGGCGAAAGGAAACAGCCATGAGCAAGGAAAAAGTAGTTCTCGCATATTCCGGTGGTCTTGATACATCCGTATGTGTCAAGTGGCTCCAGGACGAGAAGAATCTCGATGTCGTTTGCGTCTGCGGCAACGTGGGCCAGGAGGAGACCGGCCTGGATGCCAAGAAACAGAAAGCGCTCGACCTGGGCGTTCTTGATTGCCAGGTGCTCGACCTGCGCGATGAGTTCTCCGATGAGTTCCTGACCAAGGCCATCGCCGCAAATTCCATGTACGAGAACAAGTACCCGCTGCTTTCCGCTCTGTCTCGCCCGCTGCTCGCCAAGAAGCTTGTCGAGGTCGCCCACGAGTTTGGCGCGACCTACGTCGCCCACGGCTGCACCGGCAAGGGTAACGACCAGGTTCGTTTTGAGGCTGCCGTCAAGGCCCTCGACCCCGAGCTTAAGGTTATCGCCCCGGTTCGCGAGTGGGATCTGAAGTGCCGTCCCGACGAGGTCGCCTATGCTCACGCCCACAACGTGCCGGTTCCCGAGGGTGCCAACGACAACCCCTATTCCATCGACGACAACCTGTGGGGTCGTGCCATTGAGTGCGGCCACCTGGAGGATCCCTGGAACGAGCCGCTCGACGACGCCTGGGTTATGACCAAGAATCCCGAGGACACGCCCGACACCCCGACCTACACCGAGATTGAGTTTGAGGCCGGCAAGCCCGTCGCCGTCGACGGCAAGAAGATGAAGCTCTCCGAGATCGTCATCGCCCTCAACAAGATTTCGGGCGATAACGGCTTTGGTCGTCTCGACCTGGTCGAGGATCGTCTGGTGGGCCTCAAGAGCCGCGAGTGCTATGAGGTTCCCGGCGCCCTGACGCTTATCACCGCCCACAAGGCGCTCGAGGATATTTGCGTCGAGGGCGATCTGCTCAAGACCAAGATTAAGCTCGAGCAGGATTGGGCCACCGCCGTGTACAACGGCCAGTGGTACAGCCCGCTCAAAAACGCACTCGACGCCTTTATGGCCGATACCCAGAAGTTCGTGACCGGTACCGTTCGTCTGAAGTTCTTTAAGGGCAACTGCCATGTTGTCGGCCGCAAGAGCCCCTTCAGCCTCTATGACTACGGTCTGGCCACCTACGACCGCGACACCACGTTTGACGAGAAGGCCAGCGCCGGCTTTATCGAGATCGACACGCTGTCGCTCAAGACGTGGGCCAAGGTCCAGGGTCCCAGCTCTGCTGCCGCTCAGGCTTAAGTCTTTCTCCCTTGGTATCCGCGCGGCCCATCCGCGTGATACATAACGGGCGCATGGGGTCCCTACCTTTCGTTATGCTTGCTGACACTTCTTAACATCGGTGGCCCCTACATTCCGCCCGCATATATGATGCCGCGTCTGCGGCTGAGTCCGAGCCCCGCCGGGGTTGTCCGGCGGGGCTCCTTCTATCAATTTGGCGGCTCTGCGCCTATATATATCTGAGGAGTATCCATTATGTTCAATGCTATCGCGCATGCTTTACTTGCCCTCGCGCCCGAGTTCGATGCTGCAAAGGTCGAGGATGTCCCTATGAGCCTGAAGGCATGGATTGACGGCTCGGCGAGCAACGGCTGGCGGGAGTCGATGGGCGCCAAGTGCCTGGTGCGTCACTTCTTTGCAAATTAGCCACATGGCCTCGCGCACGGCGGGGAATGTGCAAAACTAACGGTTGATAAATCGCTTTAGCGACATGGCGCTTTGCTTTGGGCGCTTGTTTTGGTATTTGGAGAAAGGGGACGGTTCCATGGCTCTTTGGGGCGGTCGTTTTGAGACAGGCGTGGCCGAGGTCACGCAGGAGTTTGGCGCGTCGCTGCCGGTCGACAAACATCTCTATAAGCAGGATATCGCTGGCTCTAAGGCACATGCCAAGATGCTGGCGGCCCAGGGCATTATCAGTGCAAAGGACGAGCAGGCGATTGCCGAGGGTCTGACCGCAATCGAACAGGATATCGATGCCGGCAACTTCACCTTCGATATCAACGACGAGGACATCCATATGTCCATCGAAAGCGAGCTGACCCGTCGCATCGGCGAGGCGGGCAAGCGCCTGCATACCGGGCGTTCGCGCAACGACCAGGTGGCGACCGATACGCGCCTGGGCGTCAAGGCGCTGGCAAAGGAGCTCATGGAGGCCAATCTTGAGCTGCGCCACGTGCTGGTGGATGCGGCCAAACAGTACGACAAGGTGATTCTGCCGGGTTACACGCACATGCAGCATGCTCAGCCCGTGCTGCTGTCGCATCATCTGCTGGCGTATTCTTGGATGTTCGCGCGCGACTTTACACGCCTGAAGGCCGCCTTTGATGCTGCCGACAACTGCCCGCTGGGCGCTGCCGCGCTTGCCGGTACGAGCTATCCGCTCGATCGTCAGATGACGGCCGCTGAACTTGGCTTTGCGGGCGTGATTCCCAACTCGCTCGATGCGGTTTCCGACCGTGATTTCCTCCTCGACCTGCATTACGCCGGCTCCGTCATGGCGATGCACCTGTCGCGTCTTTCCGAGGAGATCGTGCTGTGGTCGAGCTCCGAGTTTGGCTTTATCACGCTTTCCGACTCGTATTCCACTGGCTCGTCCATCATGCCGCAGAAGAAGAACCCCGATTTTGCCGAGCTTATCCGCGGCAAGAGCGGCCGAGTCTATGGCAACCTGGTGCAGCTGCTCGTGACCATGAAGGGCCTGCCGCTCGCTTATAACAAGGACTTGCAGGAGGACAAGGAGGGCGCGCTCGATACCGCCCATACGCTCATGCAGTGCCTGTCCGTTATGGCCGGTATGATTTCGACCTGGACCGTCAACGAGGATGCCATGGCGCGCGAGTGCGGCGTGGGGCACCTTGCCGCCACCGATGTTGCCGATTACCTGGCCAAGCGTGGCCTGCCGTTCCGCGAGGCCCACGCCGTGGTGGGCCATTTGGTCCTGATGTGCGAGAAGCGCGACTGCAATCTTGAGGACCTGCCGTTTGAGGTGTTCCAAGAGGCTAGCCCGCTCTTTGAGCACGACATTACCGAGGCGCTCGACATCCCGTCGATTGTCGCTGCACGCACGACCGAGGGCGGTACCGCCCCTGCCGCCGTTGCCGTGCAGCTGCAGCGTGCCCAGGCACAACTCGTTGCCGACGAAGGTGTGCTTGGATCGCTGACCAAGGTCGTCGAGATGGGCCACGGGGCAAAGTAAGGGTTTAGTTGAAGCGGCTTTGGCCATTTATTGATAAATCGTTTTTGCCTTTACGGGCGCCTGCTGCAGCGGACGCCCGTATTTTGTTGCAATGGGAAAGGGGCTTGTCGAGAACTTCTGTAGGACCTTTGGGCAGGTTGTGAAGGGGGTACGTTCACGGGCGGCAACCGACCGTCCGCTCGGTTCGGTGCGGTTGATGAGCGGTCGGATGGTACTCTAATCGGGCTTCGAAACAGAAGTGACACATATGGAACGTTTTAATAAATTGTAGTGTTTCAATAAACAGTTTTTTGTTTAACTGCAGCTAAAACTCTGTTACGATGCAGTCCAGGCGGGTGCCGGAATGGGACTTGGGCACGCGCGAACCTACTTGAAAGGCTACCTTATGGCTATCGAGAAGACCTTCATCATGATTAAGCCCGACGCTGTGCGCGATCGCAAGATCGGTGAGATCGTCGCTCGCATTGAGCGTAGCGGCCTTGTCATCGAGCGCATGGAGATGACCACGCTCGAGCGTGCTACCGTCGAGGAGCACTACGCCCATCTGGCCGACAAGCCCTTCTTTGGCGGTCTCTGCGACTTTATGACGAGCGGTCCGGTCGTCAAGATGGTCGTTTCCGGTCTCTCCGCCGTCTCCAAGATGCGCACCCTTATGGGCGCTACCAACCCGCTTGACGCTGCCCCCGGCACCATTCGCGGCGACTTCGCTGTCGATGTCAACGCCAACGTGATCCACGGCTCCGACTGCCTGGAGAACGCCGAGATCGAGATCAAGCGCTTCTTTGGCTAAACCAGCTTTGACTCCTCAAAGCTGTTAGCGTGTGGCTTTGGCGCCGCGGAATTCCATCCGCGGCGCCCTTTTTATTCCAGTAGATTTCTAGGTATATCTCAAAAATCTACTAAACAGCCCCCGTCCGGATGTGTGTTCCGGACGGGGGCTGTCGTTAACGTATGGTGTTGTAGGTCTTTAGGCCTCATCGACGACCTTGAGTCCGCGGGTCTGGTCGATCTCGTTGATGAGATTGACGCGACGCTCGTGGCGGCCGCCCTCAAACTCGGCGTCGAGCCACTCGTCGACAATCATCTTGGCGAGCTCGGAGCCCACGACGCGGGCACCAAAGGCGAGCACGTTGGTGTTGTTGTGCATGCGGGAGAGCTTGGCGCTGAAGGGCTCGGAGCACACGACGGCGCGTACGCCCTCGACCTTGTTGGCAGCCAGGCTAATCCCGACGCCGGTGCCACAGATGATGATGCCCAGGTCGACGTCGCCGTTGGCAACGGCCTTACCCACCTTGTAGCCGGCGATGGGGTAGTCAAAGCTCTCGGAGGTGTCGGTGCCAAAGTTCACGACCTCGCAGCCGCGCTCCTTCAGGTGCTCGGAGATGATGTTCTTGAGCTCGACGGCGGCGTGGTCGTTACCGATACCGATCTTCATGGATGCTTCCTCTCTGGTCTGTGCGGCGAGATTGCTAAAGGTTTTACCGCGTTCGACTGCATGATAGCGCGACTTTTGTATAAACGCTCGGGCGTTTTTTGCTCAAACGCTTTAGCATGCAATAAGACCGGCTTCTCATGAATAATGCCGCCAATTTGTGCTCGAGCGCCGTCCGCCGGAACCATGGTTGTGGTTTTTGATGCATTGTTATCAAATAAAATAGCGAACTATTTTGAGAGCCCAGCCCGTTATACAAGTAGGAGATACCTATGCCTGCCGATTCCCTTCGTGATACCGCGTTTTGCGATGTTTTGAACCGCGAGCTTGTCTGTGCGCTCGGCTGCACCGAGCCCATTGCCGTTGCCTATGCAGCGGCGCTGGCGAGCCAGACGCTCGGTTGCGAACCCGATCATATGGATGTTGCCTGCTCGGGCAACATCATCAAGAACGTAAAGAGCGTGACCGTGCCTAACTCGGGCGGTATGCATGGTATTGAAGCCGCGGCCGTGCTGGGTGCCGTGGGCGGCGACGCCAAGAGCGCGCTCGAGGTGCTCGAGAGTGTTGACGATAAAGACCGTGCTCGCGTGGCCGAGCTCCTCGCCGATGCCGGCTACTGCGATGTGTCGCTTGTCGAGGACGTGCCCAACCTCTACATCAAGGTGACTGCCACAGCCGGGGGGCATACCGCGGTCGTCGAGATTACCGACCACCACACCAATGTTACGTGCCATACACTCGACGGTATTCCGGTATGCGGCAAGTCGGTGGGGGAGTGTGCCGCCTGCGCCGAGCGCGTGGTGGCCGAGCGCGCGGCAGATAGCGCCGACACGCCCATGTCGATTGAGACCATCATCGACTTTATTGAGGACGGCGATGTTGAGGGTGCTCGCGCTGCCGTTGAGCGTCAGATCGAGCTGAACGGCGCCATTAGCGCAGAGGGCTTGGCGCACGCTTGGGGTGCCGAGGTGGGCCGTACGCTGCTGGGCGCTCGTGCCGATGACGTCGCCTGCCGTGCCCGTGCCCGTGCAGCCGCCGGGTCCGACGCCCGCATGAACGGCTGCGCACTGCCGGTCGCCATTGTGTGCGGCTCGGGCAACCAGGGTATTACCTGTGCGTTGCCCGTTATGGAATATGCCGACTACCTGCGCTGCGACCACGAGCGCCTGGTGCGCGCCGTGATGCTGTCCGATCTTATTGCTGTGCATATCAAGAGCTATATTGGTGCGCTCTCGGCGTTTTGCGGTGCTATTTGCGCTGCGTGCGGTGCCGGCGCGGCGATTACCTGGCTGTGCGGTGGCACGCGCGAGCAGATCGGCGCGACGGTCTCCAATACGCTCGGTAACGTGGGCGGCATCGTGTGCGATGGCGCCAAGGCAAGCTGCGCCGCTAAGATTTCCGCTGCCGTTGATGCGGCGATTCTGGGCCACGATATGGCCATGCAGGGCCGCGGCTTCCGTGCCGGCGAGGGCCTGATTCAGGATACGGTGGAAGAGACGATCGCCAGCATGGGCTATGTGGGCCGCGTTGGCATGAAGGATACCGACGTCGAGATCCTCAACATCATGATCGGCAAGACCATCGTCGACTGCTAGGGGCTCTGGGGCACTGCATCTTGTTGTTGAAACTATCGCGCTTGTGGCTGTAAAGCACCTGTCTGCATTGCGGACAGCGAGGATCTCGCGGTATGTCACCAGGTCGTTCTCGCGCTTGATGCGCTCGAGGACGGTTGCGACAACAAGCGCCGCTATCGCCGGCAGGAACGCCGCAGCCGCGGCGACGCCGGCGCCCCAGGTGCCCTCCATCCAGTTAAACGCCGGCGACAGTATCAGCGCGAACGCCACCGCCAGCAACGCGAGCATCAGCACGGCCAGCCATAGCATCCGCGTTCCCATGCGCTTGCGATCTCTTTCGACTGCCTCTTCCATAACGGTCACGTCTCCCTTCACGAGCGTGTCTATGGAGGTGTCGAATAGGATGCTCAGCATGAGCAGACTCTGGACGTCCGGATACGTCTTGTCCCGCTCCCAGTTGCTGATCGTCTGACGCGACACGTAGAGTTTCTCGGCGAGTTGTTCTTGGGAGAGCCCCATCGCCTCGCGCCTCGTCTTGATCTGGTTGCTGATGTCCATCGTCACCTCCCGGTCGTGAAGGAGCGTCCCGCGAACACGTAGGGTGCGCTATCGAATCTGTTGTACATCATATGCGGCATGGCTTGCCGGGCGCTGCGAAAACTGTTTTGCACGGGGTTTACCCGCATGATTGTTACTGCGATGCGTGCCATCGCCGCGGGGAGATCTGGCTTGTGGAGGCTTGCGGGGCGATGGCTTAGCGATGCTGTCGAGCAATCGTCCAAGTGCGCAGGCCCATGGCGGCGTAGCCGATTGCGGTATAGGCAACCCCATGGAACGCAAGGTCCCGGCTGCCCTCGACCGCGAGGGGAAACAGGAGCGCGGATCCGATTCCGAGCGCCGCGGGTATCCAGAAGAGCGTCCTCGCGGAGTTCGCGGCGAGCAGGCCGAGGGCGATTGCAGTTACGGGGAGCACGAGGTAGATCAGCGTCATCATGGCGATCATGCCGGCATCGGATGGGACGACCCTCACCAGGAGGACGGGGATTGCCCAGCAGGCGCCAACGATTGCGATCAATGCGATGAGGGACGCGCGTACGGTGACGTTCATGGGGCACCTCCTAACGGGAATCGCCCCCATTCTGGCATACATCTTCAGAATGGGGGCTAAGGGGGATACCATTTCGGGGAACGGGTGCGTACCCGCGCTTTTAACTCAGCATCTTGGCGAGCATGCCGATGCCGACGCCCACCAGTCCGCCGGCGATGGCGCCGATGATGATCTGCACCGCGTTGCGCGTGCCCTTGACCCAAGGGTTCATCTCGCGCTCACGGCGCCCCTCGAGCGTGTCGCGATCGACCTGCTCGCCGCGGCTAAACGCCAACACCTCGCGGTACGTGACGAGGTCGTGCTGCTTCTTCATGCGTTCCATATACACGAACGCCACGAGCATCACGACGAGCGCCACGGCGGCAAACGCCGCGGTGGGCGCGATGTGCATGCCCCAGCCCCATTCGAACTGGAACGCCGCCCACGCGCTCAGCACCAAAAACACGACCGCGCTCACGACCGTGATTGTGGAGAGGGCGTTGTACTTCTTGACCGCTTTGTTCATTACCTGTGCCATGGTTTCTACATCTCCTTTGATGAGGGAGTCCACGGTCACCCCGAACACGTTGGAAAGCAGCAGCAGGCTCTGGACATCCGGATACGTACGGCCGCATTCCCAGTTGCTGATGGTCTGGCGCGACACGTAGATGCGCTCCGCCAGATCGTCTTGGGACAGTCCGAGCTCCGTGCGATGCTCCTTGATGTGCGAGCCCAGCTCCATGCGTTTGCTCCCTAGAGGGTCGGGGTGACCCCTGTCGAGAGCCACCATGTCATTGACGCGAGCATCGTACCATCAAAGGTCTTTATATTTGACCCCCACGGGGCAAAATCGAGCTGTCAAAAGGCTTTATATACGACATCTAGCTGGGAAAAGAACGGTCCCCAAAGGCGGATGCCTCCGGGGACCGGTTGGTGCGTATAGAGGGGGCGAGCTTGCTTTGGGTTGGTGTTGGCCCCGCCGCTCGGCTCGACTTTGGAGCGGCGGGGCTCAGCTCTGCCTCGGCGCTGGCGAGGCAGAGCGCGGCTTTGCCCCGACGTCGGCAGCGGCCGAGCCCTGTCTTCCCGGCTTAGCCCTCTTCGCCTTTGGGCGTGCCCTTGAACGAGGGCTCTTTCTTTGGCAGCCTTCCCGCGCGTTTGAGGGCGTCTCGCAAGATCCATTCCACCTGACCGTTGGCGCTGCGCATCTCATCGTCCGCCCAGCGTTGGACGGCCTCCCAGATAGCGGGGTCTATACGAAGTGGATACTGCTTGCGTGCCATGACGTGCCTTCTTGTCGAATGTGCAATTTTGCACCCGTCCCCAAATTACTCATTGGTGTTGGGGTTAGTACAGCGAGCCTGCGTTGAGCACCGGGTGCGCCTCGGATTCACCGCAGAGCACCACCATGAGGTTGCTGGCCATCTGCGCCTTGCGCTCGTCGTCGAGCTCGATGGTGCCGCCGGCAGCCATCTCCTTCACGGCCATGTCGACCATGGAGACCGCGCCCTCGACGATCTTCTTGCGTGCGGCGATGACGGCCTCGGCCTGCTGGCGGCGCAGCATCGCCTGGGCGATCTCGGGGGAGTAGGCGAGGTGCGTGAGACGTGCATCGTCGACCTCGACGCCGGCGGGCGCCAGGCGCATCGCGAGCTCGCGGCGCAGGGCTTCGGAGACCTCTTCCACATTGGCGCGCAGCGTGATGGCGCCGGCGGCATCGGACTCGTCCTCCAGGTGGTCGTAGGCGTACACGCTCGCCACGTGGCGCAGCGCCGTCTCGGCCTGCATGGCGACATAGCTCTGGTAGTCGTCGACGTCGAAGAGCGCCTTGGCGGTATCGGCGACGTGCCACACCACGACGGTTGCGATCTCGATGGGGTTGCCCATTTTGTCGTTGACCTTCAGGCGCTCGCCATTCAGGGTGCGCACGCGGGTGGAGATGGTGGTGGGGTTGCCCTTGGCGGCCTTCTGCGCCGCGGCCTTGGCGGCCTTGGAATCGCTCATCTCGAGCTCGATCATCTCGCCGATCCCGGCCGATCCGCCCATGCTCTTGCTAAAGAACGGGTTGGCCCAGAAGAAGCCCTCGTCGCGGACGGTGCCCACGTACTTGCCGAACAGGATGCACACGCGCGCCTGGCCGGGCTGCAGCGAGAAGAATCCGTTGAGTGGGATGAACCACAGGCAAAACGCGAGGATGCTGAGGCCGAGCCCCCATCCGTAGACTGCGGGCGCGTCGACGCCGTCGGGCGTGCTCGCGAGCCCGATGGTGCTCCAGATAAAGAGGCCGATGATGGCGATGAGCGCCACCGCCACGGCGACGAGCATGCCGTAGCCCGACTTGGCCTTGAGTTGCTTTTCCACGCTCATTGTGAGTTCCTTTCACGACTGCGCCGGCGTTTGCGTGACGTCCCCGGCGCCGCGCTCCAGATTGCGATGGGGAGGAGGCGAGTCCCCGAGCAGTCCGTGCGGCTGCTGATTGCATTGTGATATCACATTGAGACCAAGTCAAGGAGAATCGGATGCCGTCTCTCATGGCATAAGTGGTTCGGGGCGCCCGGCATCTACGCTCCGTAGAGGTCTTCCTGTTGCATCTTGGCTCGCAAGTCCCTATAATAGCCCCACTCACGGCTGAAGGTTTACCTCGAGATTTGGAAAGGGGAGCTGCACCATGCTTGCTTCCATGAGGATTTGGCTCTAGCCACGGTCGCGTGAGCGACCGGTACTTCGCTGCATACCACCGATCGCATCAAAGGATTATTCCATGACACAACCGAATCCCTGCGCTTCTTGGAAGCGCTCGCTCGCCATCGTCTGGATCGGCGAGTTCTTCTCCGTGCTCACGAGCTCCATTCTGCAGATGGGTCTCATCTGGCACGTCACCCTCACCACCGGCTCCGCGAGCGCCCTGTCGTTCGTGAGCCTGGCGGCCTTCTTGCCCATGGCGCTCCTCGGCGCCTTCGCGGGCACCATCGTGGACCGCACGTCCATCAAGCGTCTCATGATCGGCGCCGATCTCTTCATCGCGGCCGTGAGCCTCACGCTTGTCTTCGGCTCGCTTCGGGGCGACCTTTCTGTCGCCGTTGTGGCGGCGGTGCTGTTCGTCCGTGCGCTGGGCAGCACGCTCCATACGCCCGCCTTCAACGCGCTCACACCGCTCATCGCCCCGCCCGAGGTGCTCGGCAAGCTGGCGGGCATGCTGCAGTTCATGCAGTCGGGTAGCTATATCATCGGCAACGCCATCGCCGCGGCGGTCTACCCGGCGTTTGGTCTGACTTTCATGATCGCGCTCGATGTCGCCGGGGCGGTGCTCGCGAGCATCGCGGTGGCGACCTCCGGCATCAAGACGCCGGCGCCCGAGCGCCATACGCCCGAGGAGAACGCCGAGGCGTCGCACCGCGCGGTGCGGGCCTTCCTATTGGAGACGGCCAACGGGTACCGCGAGCTCAAACGCCATCACGGTCTGTTCGCCATGCTCTGGATCGGCTTCGCCTTCTCGGTCCTGTTCTCGCCCATATCCGCGCTGTTCCCGCTCATGGTGTTCGACCATTTTGGGGGCACCACTACGCAGTCGGCTATCGCGGAGATCGCGTTCTCGGTCGGCATGATCGCGGCGAGCGGCTGGATCGGGGCGACGGGTGGCCTTAAGAACCGCGCTCTTTCGTGCACGCTGGCCATCGGCCTCTTCGGAGCGGGCACGCTCGCGGGCGGCCTCGTGCCCCCTTCCGCGCTCGTTGTGTTTCTGGGGCTTACGTTCGCGATGGGGGTCTCGAGTCCGCTGTACAGCGCGCCGCAGATGGCGCTCATGCAGGAGCGCGTCGATCCCGAGTGCATGGGCCGCGTCTTCGGTCTGTACGGAGCGGTCTGCAGCTGGGCTATGCCCGTGGGGCTCGTCGCATCGACCTTGTTCGCGGACGCCATCGGCGTAAGCGCGTGCTTCGTGCTCATCGGTGCTGCAATGGTGATCCTAGCAGGCATCACCTGGGCGATCCCGAGCATCCGCAAGATTGGGTAGCGCTCTGGCGGAGTGCGTTTCGTTTCGGACGGCTCGTAGGGTCGCTGCGACGTGAAGGGTGGTCGACGGTGCGCCTGCGAGGGCGCCGTCGACCACCCTTTTGTTTAATTCGTCTGGCCCGGCGCCGATCATCATCTGTTCGCCGGGCGATTGCGATGCCGCCGCTTGCCGATACGCGGCTCCTTACGTTGTGCGCATCCCATCGTTCTGGCAGCGTTTCCTGCAGTTAATCTCCAGAGCTCGAGGCGGTGGCCCCTATGAGTAATCTGCTCGAATCCATTCTGCGCGTCGGTATGACCGTGTTCATCGTCGGCCCGCTCACTGCATGGGTCGCCCGCCGCGGCGCGAGCGAGCGCAGCGAGGCAACGGACAGCCTCGATTGCTTCACGGTGCGCATGCCCGCAGCCATCCGCACGATCATCGCCTGCTGCGCCGTCGCGTTCGAACTGCTCATGCTGGGTGTCTACGTCTGGCAGGGCGTCTCGCTGGGCGAGTGGGACCACGAACTTGTGTGGTTCGGTCATGCCATGGCGCTCGCGGGTATGGCTATCTGGGCCTTGCTGAGCATCCCGCGTATCGACGTGGACGGTGGGCGCATTCTCTCGCGTAACGCCTTCGGCATCCGCAAGGAGACGACGTTTGGCAACATCACCCGTGCAACGCTTCACGCGCAGATGATGAGGATCGACCTGTTCGAGGGCGACCGGAAGTTCTGCTCGATAAGCCTCGAGGGGGTGTGCTCGCTCAACCTCCTCGCCCGTCTGGAGGAAGAGGGCATCGAAGTCTCGGACGCCGTCGACGGTCCCATGACCAAGGCGGGCCTGTGTTGGTCTGCCATCAAGCCGTTGACGATTGTTTTCAACGGCATGGCCCTCGTCTTCTCGCTCGTCCTCGCCTTCATGGCGGTCTTCACCGACGAGGGTGCGCGCCTGCTCGTGCTCATCCCGTTCCTGTTCCTGTTCATAGGGGGGTTCCTGCCCCTGCTCATGCTCGGCATGCCGGCCCGCGGCATCCTCGAGATCGGCAGGCAGGAGCGCGCGCTCGGTTTCTCCTTCTCCGAGGAGATGGCAAGCCGAGGTGCCACGGGTACTTCGCTTGTCGATGACGATTGGTTCATCGAGATCAGCAACGCCCGCGTCGTGGCGTTTCGCCGCGATTACCTCAAGAAGATCACGGCGCACGAGAACAGCGAGAGCGGCGACCGCTGCACGGTGACCACGAGGGGTGGTCGCAAAATCAAGGTGTATGCAAGCGGGCAGCACGCTCGAGGACCTGCGCACGTGGTTCAAACAGGGTGCCAAGGTCAGAAGCACACTCGACCGCGCGGGGGACGCACTCGAGGCGACCGTTTGATTGGGTTGCCTGCCTAGGATCCAAAACGGGAAGGGGCGCTGTCGGCGCCCCTTGTCATACCAGGCCCGCTGGCCAGCGAGAGGCCTGCAGGTCGACATGTCCGTTGGCGAGGAAGGCAACGCCTTCGTCCTCGAGCAGTGTGCGCTGCGCCTCGGGCCCACCGAAGGCGAAGCCCGCAGCGAGGCGGCCGTCGGCAAACACGATGCGATGGCAGGGGATGACGCCCGGTTGAGGGTTGACGTGCAGGGCATATCCCACGTAACGGGCTCGCCTGGGCTCGCCGACGAGCTTGGCGATCTGCCCGTAGGTGGCGACCATGCCCGCGGGAACCTGTGCGACCATCTCGTAGACGCTCCCGAAGAAGCCCTCGCGGTTCCTATCAGCCATCACAAACCTTTCAGTGCGCGGGTATCGGCGCGCCCGCGAGCAGCGGACGCGCTACGCCTCCAAATACCTCTCGACAAGCTCCTCAAACGCGCCGTCCATGCCCGTGGTCTCGAGCGCGCCGTCGCAGTGGGGGCGCACGTCGTCGGTGACGTTCGCCACGCCCACGCCGAGTCCAGCGGCCTGGATCATGGAGAGGTCGTTGGCGGAGTCACCCACCGCGATGACCTCGCTCATGGGGATACCGAGCATCTCGGCCAGGCGCGTCAGGCCGGCTCCCTTGTTCACGCCTGCGGGCATGAACTCGAGGTAGCGCTTCGAGGAGAACGTGATCTCGACGCCAAGGCGCTGCGCCAGGGGCTCAAGATCACCCCCGAGCTTCTGCAGTGCGTCAAAGTCCCTGTTCACAAACAGGATCTTCACGATGTCGCGCCCATCCAGGAAGGACAGGTCGGGGTGGTCTGCGCTCGAGATATGCGTCACGCCGCTGATCGAGGTGAGGTACGCACGCTCGTCGTCGTCCGCATCGGGCACGAAGACGTGTCCGTCAGCGACGTTGATGTGCATGCTAAGCCCCAGCTCAAGGCCCTTTTGATAGAGCTGCTCGGCACAGTCGCGCGAGAGTCCGCAGGTGGTGAGCGGGCAGGGGTCGCCCACGCGGTTGATAAACCCGCCGTTGTACGACAGAACGTATCCGCCTTCGAGCAGCGACGCATCGACGGCCGCGAAATTGTGCATGATGGACGAGTACCAGCGCCCGCTTGAGGGGACGAACAGAACCCCCAGCTCCTTCATGCGCTTGAGCGCGCGGATGTTCGCCTCGGGGATGGCGTGATTGGAGTCGAGGAAGGTCTCGTCCATATCGCTTGCAACAAGGCGGTACATGCTAGTACACCATGCCCATGGCCTCGCGCACCTCGGCGAGCGTGGCCTCGGCGACCTCGTTAGCGCGGCGGTTGCCCTCGTGCAGGACGTCCTTGACGTAGTCCATATCCTGCACGAGCTCCTCGCGGCGCGCGCGGATGGGGGCGAAGTGCTCGTTCACGCTCTCGGTGACGTACTTCTTGAGCGCGCCTGCGCCGCCCATGCCGATCTCCTCGGCGATCTCGACCTCGGAGCGGCCGGTACAGATGGCGGCGGTGGAGAGCAGGCCGGACACACCGGGACGGGCTTCGGGGTCGAACGTGATCATGCGCTCGCCGTCGGTCTGGCTCTTCTTGATGCGCTTGGCCGTCTCCTCGGCGGTCATGGAGATGTTGATGGCGTTGCCGTAGGACTTGCTCATCTTGCGCCCGTCAAGGCCGGGCAGCAGCGGCGTGTCGGACAGCAGCGCGTCGACCTCGGAGAACACCTTGCCGTAGCGGTTGTTGAACTTGCGTGCGATGGTGCGGGTGAGCTCGATGTGCGGCAGCTGGTCGCGCCCGACCGGCACCACGTTGCCCTTGCAGAACAAGATGTCGCACGCCTGGTGCACGGGGTAGGTGAGCAAAAGGCCGGTGAGCTCATGGCCGCTGGCCTCCATCTCGGCCTTGACGGTGGGGTTGCGCTGCAGCAGGGCCTCGGAGACGAGCGGCAAGAACGGCAGCATGAGCTGGTTTGCCGCGGGCACGGCGGAGTGCGTGTAGATCATCGTCTTGTCGGGGTCCAGGCCGCAGGCCAGGTAGTCGATGACCATGTTGTAGACGTTGTCCTGGATGTTATCGGTGCTGTCGCGGTCGGTGATGACCTGGTAGTCGGCGATGAGCACGTTGGTGTGCACGCCCATGTCCTGCAGCTCGACACGGCTCTTGAGCGTGCCGAAGTAGTGGCCCAGGTGCAGACGGCCGGTGGGGCGGTCGCCGGTGAGCATGGTGTACTTCTCGGGGTGCTGCGGCAGGTCGGCGCGGATCTGGTTGCTGCGCTCGAGGCTGACCTCATAGCTGAGCTCGTTGGGCATGCTGTCTCCTTTTGGGTTGAGTGCCTGGCCGGCATTGTCGGTCTTGGTTGAAGATGAAGCTACCAGAGAAACGGCGTCTCTTGCCGGAATCAACGATGGTTTTCGCCGTGTCGTCCCGCAGGGCCGTTTCCCTTCTTGGGAAGGAGCCCCTCGATATGCTCGAGCCGCTCCTCATGGGCCACGTGCGCCGCGCGCTCCTCGGCGGCGAAAGCGGAGTCTTCGGGCGTGACGGTCTCATCTCGCTGTCGACTCCGGTACCACCGCGACGGCGCTCCTGAGCCTGCTCGTCGACAAGCCGGTGACTATCTACACCACCAACGGCTATGCATGTCGGTTTACGGGCGAGCTTGCTGCTAAGGTGGTGGTAATTGGCGGCGACTTCAACCCCGTTACCTGCTCGCTCACCGGTCCTATGGTTGAGAGCGCGCTGCGCGAGCTGTACTTTGACCGGGCGTTTATAGGTGTCAACGCGGTGGACGAGGACCGCGGTATCATGACGCCAGGTTATCCCGAGGCTATCAAAAAACGTATCGTGATGCAGAATTCCCAGGCGAGTTACGTACTCGCCGATAGCTCCAAGTTCCACGTGTTTTCAAATGTAAAGGTGTGCGACCTGGAGGGCTTTACTGTTATTTCCGACAGGCGCGACTCCAAAATCGGCGAACGCGTCAAAATGATCACGGCCTAGGACACTGGGGCATCGCATCTTGCCCTCAAGCCGTTGCCCACGTAACGAAGCGTGGGGCAAACGTGCGCCCCATTCCTGATTTGGGGACTAGCTTAGTTCGTTGGCTACTTGGTGCTCGTAGAAGGCATCGATTACGGCGTTAAAGTCGCGGGCGAAGTCTTCCATGGTTCCGCGCCAGGTGGCTCGACTGGGTTTTCCCTGGCCCACATAGGCAGTTTGAATACCGCAGGCGGGGCTGGGGAAGTCGCGCTTGGGGTCGTTGCCCACCATAAGGACCTCGTGCGGTTCGAGTCCCATGGCCTGCAGCTGCTCCAGGTAATAGGTGGCATCGGGCTTGCAACGGGTGGCGTTTCCCATGTGCGTCACGAGCTCAAAGGGGGCGTCGGCCAGGTCACCCCAACCCATGCGGCATTCGATGGCCCCCTGGGGAAAGCTGGGGTTGGTAAAGAGTGCGCAACGCAGTCCTGCGTCCCGTACAGCCTGGAGCGCGGCGTGTGCGCCCGGCATGGCGTGGGCATTGATGGCATCGTCATTCTTGTACGGGAGAACTTCGCGTTCATAGTAGGTAAACGCCTCGTAGATGAGTGGGTCCGAGAGGCAGATGCCGCACCTGCGCTCGACCTCGGTGCGGTAAAACTCAAGATTGGTGCGATTGTCCGTGCTGCTTCGGCGATTGGCGTTGAGGTCGACCAGGATGGTGCCGAGGCGTGCCATCGTGCCACCGCGGCTGCATCGTCCGATATCCGCGAGCATTGACGAGACATCCTTAAAATAGCGAAGGATAAACGCGTTGAGATTGATGCTGAGAAGCGTCTCGTCCATATCGAAAACGACTGCTTTGAGCACGCGGGCACCTTTCTCGAAAAATCGTTTAGAACGTTGGCTCCGGATACTTTACCCCAAAGCCGTATACTCAACTGCTTATCGTCAACTTATGGAGACGGTCGTTCACAAGATTGCGAAAAAGTCTCCATACGAGTAAAAAATCGCAGTTCACGCTTGAAATCGAAGTGATTTCCACGTAACCTATACGAACGTGATTGCATAAGCGTCACATTAGTATCTGTCGGCTCCCGAGTGTTCCTAAACGTTGTGTGCTTGTCGCACCCTTCTGTAGGTCCTAGCAATCGGGGCCCCGTAGTTCGAAAGGGGTCCACCTTTGAGTGAGATTCAGAACTCGTCCATTTTCTCTCTTGACGATGTCAACGAGGAGGAGATGAACAACCTCATCGACGGTACGATTACCGACTTTGATGAGGGCGATCTCGTTAACGGTACTGTCGTTAAGATCGAGCATGACGAGGTGCTCGTTGACATCGGATTCAAGTCCGAGGGCGTTATCCCGGTCCGCGAGCTGTCCATCCGCAAGGACGCTAACCCTGCAGACATCGTTGCACTCGGTGATTCCATCGAGGCCCTGGTTCTCCAGAAGGAGGACAAGGACGGTCGTCTGGTCCTTTCCAAGAAGCGTGCCGAGTACGAGCGTGCTTGGAACCGCATCGAGGAGAAGTTCAACTCCGGCGAGAACGTCGAGGGCGAGGTTATCGAGGTTGTCAAGGGCGGCCTGATCCTCGACATCGGCCTGCGTGGCTTCCTGCCCGCTTCCCTCGTCGACCTCCGTCGCGTCAAGGACCTCACCTCCTACATGGGCACCCGCATCGAGGCCCGCGTCATCGAGATGGACCGCAACCGCAACAACGTCGTTCTCTCCCGTCGCGTCGTGCTTGAGGAGTCCCGTAAGGCCGAGCGTTCCGAGATCCTGTCCAAGCTCAAGTCTGGCATGCGTCTCCAGGGCACCGTTTCCTCCATCGTCGACTTCGGCGCCTTCGTCGACCTCGGCGGTATCGACGGTCTCATCCACATCTCCGAGCTCTCCTGGAACCACGTCAACCATCCTTCCGAGGTTGTCAAGGTCGGCCAGGAGGTCGAGGTCGAGGTTCTCGACGTCGATCTCAACCGCGAGCGCATCTCCCTGGGTCTCAAGCAGACCACCGAGGATCCGTGGCGCGCACTGGTCAAGAAGTACCCCGTCGGCGCTATCGTCGAGGGCACTGTGACCAAGCTTGTCCCGTTTGGCGCTTTCGTCGATCTGGGCGAGGGCATCGAGGGCCTGGTGCACATCTCCGAGATGGCCAACAAGCACGTCGACCAGCCTTCTCAGGTCACCCACGTGGGCGACAAGGTTCAGGTCAAGGTCATGGAGATCGACCTCGACCGTCGTCGTATCTCCCTGTCTATGAAGTCCGCTGCTGAGACTCTGGGCGTCGAGATCGAGGTTACCCCGCTGCCTTCCGAGAAGAAGGACGAGGAGACCGACGCCGAGTAAATCGGTTTGACGATCACTTGCTTTAAGGGATCCGTCCGCAATGGACGGGTCCCTTTTTGCGTCTGCCGGTGAGGTGCGCAATGCCACTCGTGCGCAATGCTGTCCGGGCTGTTCACGGGGGCTATTGGGTTGTCGGTGCATGAAAATGCCGACATCCCGCCTCGGGGAGGAGGCGGGAACGCACCGAGTAGACGGAGGGGTGCGGAGCGCGGTCGCGTCTCGACTGGCGACGTTGCCCATCGACAACCCTATTGTACTGCATGGCATGGTTCTTGGTATATCGTGTCGAAGGCTTGTGTTGTGCCTTTGCCTGCGGCAACGGTATGTTACACTCTTGCACTGCTGAGTGGGCCAGACGGTCGCGCGATGTGCTGCTTGCGGCACGCGTGAGGAAAGTCCGGGCTCCAGAGGGCGGGATGCCGGCTAACGGCCGGGCGGAGTGATCCGACGGAAAGCGCCGCAGAAAAGAAGACTCCCACCTGCGCCGCAAGGCGTAAAGGGAAAAGCTGAAACGGTGGTGTAAGAGACCACCAGCGTCGTGGCAACACGGCGGCTTGGCAAGCCCCATCCGGAGCAAGCGCGAATAGGAACGCTATGGGCCGGCCCGGTCCGCGTTCGGGTAGCGTGCGTGGAGCTGCACGGTAACGTGCAGACAAGATAAATGACCGTTCACGACAGAACCCGGCTTATAGGCCCACTCGGCACTTTGTTGACGCTGCGAACCCGTCAGCGCGACAATCTGCCTTTCAAGCCTTCGGGCATGACCATAAGGTCAATGCCCTCGTCTTTCAAGGCACCTTGCTCGCGCTGACGGGTTCTCGCTTTCGTTGACGGAATCATCGGCGGTTCCGCTCTTGGCATCTCGCTGTTTTTGCCTGGTCATCGGCAGCCTCATTTCTGTTGCAATCTCGTCTTTCAAGGCACCTTGCTCGCGCTGGCGGGTTCTCGCTGTTGGTGACGGCCTCATTGGCGTTTTCGCTCTTGTTGGCGAGGACAACGGTGCTGTCTTTGCCGTATTATTGAGGCTGTTTGTTGCCGCGCTTAGTTTTGTTGAGGGGCTTTGTTGGACAGTTGTTTTACTCTGCGATCGAATATTGAGGCTTCTGGCGAGTTTGTGGATCGCAAGAGCCGGTTTATTGCCCAGCTGGTCCATATTGAATCCGAGGATGAGGCGAATGCCTTCATCGAGATGGTTCGCAAGCGTCATTACGACGCTCGACACAATGTTCCCGCGTGGATTTTGGTCGATGGACGCGAGCGTCAGAGTGATGACGGTGAGCCGAGCCGCACGAGCGGCATGCCGACGCTCGAGGTGTTGCGCGGCGCTGGGCTCAAAAATGTTTGCTGCGTGGTGACGCGCTATTTTGGCGGCACGCTGTTGGGGCCCGGTGGCTTGGTGCGCGCCTATACCGCGGCGACGCAGGCGGCGGTGGCAGCTGCTCAGGAGGCAGGGCAGGTCGTTGAGATGACGAGCGTCGTGCCTGTTGACGTTCACGTGGCCTATCCGCAGTATGAGCAGGTGCTTCGTTTGGCGCAGGATTCGGGTGCCAAGGTTTCGGATACCGATTACGCGGATGCCGTGACGATTCATTTGGTGTTTAAGGCGGGGGAGCAGGAGCCTTTTTGCGCTAAGATGCGCGAGCTTATGGCGGGGCGCGAGGAGATTGAGGTCGGCGCTCCCAAATTTGCCGAGTTCTAACGGCGACGGCCGGCGTGCTTTTGGATGAATCCCAAGCACGCCGGCCGTCGTTTTCTGTTGCCGCCGTTTACTCGGCGAGCTGCTTTAGCACATCGCAGGCGATCTCGATGGCGTCGTCGATGCAGCCGGGGCAGCTGCGGAGCGGACCATTGTCCGATCCGATGCCCTTGAGCGTGCCGCAGACGGTCGTCGTGTTTTTCGTTTTAAAACGCTTGGCGATTTCGCGCGACAGCTTGTAAGTCTGGCCCTTGGTCTTGGGGTTATCCATGCCGTCGCTCATTACAAAGCCCATGATGGCCACGGCGCCCGAGATAGCGCCGCAGGTCTCGGTCATGCCGCCCATGCCGGCGCCAAAGCCCTCGGTGAGGATAAAGGCGGTCTGGGGGTCGAGCCCGACGGCGGGTGCGAGCGTGCAGGCGACGGCCTGTGCGCAGTTAAAGCCACGGGCGTGGTATTCGGCAGCCTGAGCCTGACAGGCGGTGATGTCGAGCTGGGCAGTATCGATTTGCTTCATCGTTGTCTCCTCGGTAACGGTGTACTCGCCTATGGTACCCTTGCCGATGCATTTGTTCATCGAAAGCCTCATGTATGCCTCATTTTTATCTATCGAATAAATGCCAAGATCTGCGATAAATGCCCCCGGTTGATTTGTCCCATAACCTACCTTGGGGATGGGTTGAGAGGGGTGCGGGGTAGCGGTATCGTGAACCGGATAAAAATGTAACCCAGGCAAGGGAGCTAGATATGAGCGAGCAGACCATCGGTACTACATGTGTTCAGGGCGGCTATCACCCGGGAGATGCGGAGCCGCGCCAGGTGCCCATCTACCAGTCCACCACGTGGAAGTACGACACGTCCGAGCACATGGGCAAGCTGTTTGACCTGGAGGAGTCTGGCTATTTCTACAGCCGTCTGCAGAACCCTACGTGCGATCTGGTTGCCGCCAAGATCTGCGAGATGGAGGGCGGCACCGCTGCGATGCTCACGAGCTCGGGCATGGCTGCGAACTTCCTCGCGATCTTTAACGTGGCCGGCGCCGGCGATCATGTGGTCGCAAGCTCGGCCATCTACGGCGGTACCTACAACCTGCTTGCCCATACCATGGGTCGTATGGGCGTTACCTGCACGTTCGTTGCGCCCGATTGCACCGATGAGGAGCTCGAGGCAGCCTTTGAGCCCAATACCAAGCTCGTCTTTGGCGAGACGATCGCCAACCCCGCCCTTGCCGTGCTCGATATTGAGCGCTTTGCCAAGGCCGCGCATGACCACGGCGTGCCGCTGATGGTCGACAACACCTTCCCGACGCCCGTGATGTGCCGTCCCTTTGAGTGGGGCGCCGATATCGTTACGCACTCCACCACCAAGTACATGGATGGACATGGGGCCTGCCTGGGCGGCGTGATCGTCGACCACGGCCAGTTTGACTGGATGGCCCATGCGGACAAGTTCCCGGGTCTCACCACGCCCGATGAGAGCTACCACGGCGTGACCTATGCCGAGAAGTTCGGTCGCGAGGGCGCCTTCATTACCAAGGCAACCGCTCAGCTCATGCGCGACCTCGGCCCCATGCAGAACCCGCAGGCGGCGTTTTTCCTGAACAGCTCGCTCGAGAGCCTGCATGTGCGCATGCCGCGTCATTGCGAGAACGGCCTGGCTGTTGCCAAGTTCCTGCAGAGCCATCCCAAGGTGCGCTTCGTGAGCTATCCGGGTCTGGAGGGCGACAAGTACTATGACTTAGCTCAAAAGTACATGCCCAACGGTACCTGCGGCGTTGTGAGCTTTGGCTTTAACGGTGGTCGCGCGGCGGCCGAGACCTTTATGAAGAGCCTCAAGCTCGCTCAGATCGCCACGCATGTGGCCGACGCCCGCACTTGCTGCCTGCATCCCGCTAACGCCACGCACCGCCAGATGAACGATGAGGAGCTTATCGCCTGTGGCATCTCCGCCGACATGGTGCGCCTGTCGTGCGGCCTCGAGGACACGGCCGATCTGATTGCCGACCTTGAGCAGGCGCTCGAGCAGTGCTAGGCTAGCGTTCGTGCAAGGCGCCGATGCCGGCAGAAAGCTTCGGCGACCTTTAGCTCCGATACCGTAGGCGGGGCCCCAATCGCGACTGTTTGCAGGCGATTGGGGCCCCGTTTTTGTGTTGCGCCACTCGAAAGGATGGATATGGAGAAAACCGCAGAGCAACTGCGCCGCGAACACATCGCTCTTGAGGGAGACACCCATGGCAAGAACAAATGGGCGATTCTGTTTACGGTGCTCATCATGACGTTTATGGTGTCTCTGGATTCGACCGTCGTGACCGTGGCGCTGCCCGTGATGCAAAAGGAGCTGGGCTTGGGCCTCGATCGCATTCAGCTGGTAAGCTCGGTGTATCTGCTTGCGGCTTGTGCGGCGATGCGGCTTTGTGGTGCGATGCGGCTTGTGGGGCGGGCGGGGGTCGGTCCGTGGTAGACTATCGAGCAACGTTTATTAATCGCGCGGTATCGTTGCCGCGAGAAGGGGTTGCGCCATGCAGGAGCTTGAGGACCGTATTCGCCATGACGGCATCGTAAAGGCCGGTAATGTCCTTAAGGTTGATGCTTTCCTCAACCACCAGTGCGACGTTGAGCTGTTTGACCACATGGGCGCCGAGTGGGCCCGTCTGTTCGAGGATGTCGAGATTAACAAGATCCTTACGATCGAGGCTTCGGGCATTGGCATGGCTTGCATTGCAGCCCAGCATTTTGGCGGCGTGCCGGTGGTCTTTGCCAAGAAGGCGCAGTCCATCAACCTCGACGGCGAGCAGTATGCCACGACCATCTATTCCTTTACCAAGCAGAGGGAGTACCCGGTCATCGTTGGCAAGCGCTTCCTGTCCGAGGGCGACAAGGTCCTGATTATCGACGACTTCCTGGCCAACGGATGCGCGCTCGAGGGTCTTATCAAGATCTGCGAGGCCGCGGGTGCAGAGGTTGCCGGCATTGGCATTGCGGTGGAGAAGGGTTTCCAGGGCGGTGGCGATAAGCTCCGCGAGCGCGGCTTCCGTGTTGAGAGCCTGGCCCGTATCGCCGATATGGACTGTGAGAACGGCGAGATCACCTTCGCCTAAGCGCGCAACACAAGCGATTGGTATGCGATGTGACAAAGGGACTGTCCCTTTGTCACATTTTTTGTATGAGGGGAGGTGTTGATATGGATGAGAACACGATGGGATGGCGTGAGTATGCGCGCTATGCCGAGATGTCGGTCGAGGAGCTGGCGCGCGATTGCGAGGTGCAGGTGTTTCGCGCGACGGGCCCGGGCGGGCAAGGCGTGAACACGACGGACTCGGCGGTGCGCATGAAACACATCCCTACGGGGATTACCGTGACGGCGCGCGAGAGTCGCAGTCAGTTCCAAAATCGTAGCTGCTGTTTGCGTAAGCTGCGCGCTGAGCTTGAGCGTCGTGGGCGTCCACCGCGTCGACGCGTAAAGACCAAGGTGCCTCAGCGCTCTCGCCAGCGCAGACTTAATGACAAGCACTTCAACGCCATTAAAAAGGCCAACCGCCGCAAGCCGGGCGGGGAGGAGTGATCTTCTCGATAAGTTGCGGTGAAGTAGGGGCTGTTTTGCGGCTTTACCTGCATAAACAGTCCCTATTTCACCGCAACTTAGGGGTGGTTAGCGGGTTGGACGCCAGACTTGGAGGGCGCGGGGTAGGATGTCGACTTCGATGCGCGAGGCGATAACAGGTTCGCCGTCGGCCTGGATGGGGTAGTCGGGCTCCTCAAAGGTAAGCACGGCATGGCGGCAGCGACGCATGCAAACCGGCGGCAACTTGGTATGGTGGCCGTCCTTGGCCGAAAGGAACATGGGAAGCGCGACCGCGCGCGGAACGGGGCCGCAGGCGTAGCAAACGTCGAGCATGCCGTCGCACGGGTCGGCGTCGGGACAGATGCGATAGCCCGAGCCATAGGTGGGGCCCAGCTGAATCGCCATGATGATCGCCCTCACGCGCTCGGTGGGCGCGCCGTCAAAGCTGACTGTCATGGGGTAGTTGCGATAGCGCAGGCCAAACTGTTCAAGTCCCGAGAGGGTGTAGAGCGGAGCGCCGGTGAGGCCCGTCTTTTTGCGCAGCTCGGTGGTGCCCAGGCCGATGGCGGCGTCAATACCGACGGAGAGCGTCTGGTCGTAGTACTCAACGGAAGCCTCGCCGCTACCGCTTGCAGGGTTCCATGAGCGAATGCGACCGATGTCCTGACGCTGCAGCTCGCAGGTGAGCAGCGCGCCAAAATCCTTGCCGGAGAAATCTTCTATACCGAGCGTTTGGGCAAAATCGTTGCCGGAACCCACGGGTAGGATGGCAAGAGCGGGGCGGGGGTCCTCCTTTTGTGCCATAAGCCCGTTGAGGACCTCGTGGATCACGCCGTCGCCGCCAAGGGCGATAACGGTGCGATAGCCCTGAGCCCGTGCGGCCAGCTCCTTGGCGTGCCCCATACGCTCGGTCAATACCAGGTCAAACTGGGATGCGCGTGCAGTCATGTCCAAAAAGCGTTGCAGGCGCTCGGCAACTTCGCGCGCCGCACCCGATTGGGCGGCTGGGTTGGCGATGATGAGCGTGCGACCAAAATCAGTTGCGTGCATGGGCGACTCCCGGCATATGGCGTGACGGTGCGGTCACGCTCGGGTCGAATTGCCCCCCGATTGTGGCTGCACGGCGAATACTTACGTCTACTCTATCAGGTCGTTGTGGCGCTCGATAGCATCCGCTACCGTACCGCCCTCATCCACTATAAGCGAACGGCGCTTGGGTGAGATGATGCGCTGGGCAGGGTACACGCCGCGGTGTCCGCCGGCGAGATAGCTGATAAAGGCCACGATGACAAAGAACCCGGCGGCCGTGCCGTGGAACAGGTCGATGGCCATCATGCAGGTGGTGATGGGCACGTTAAGGCCGGCGCAGAACACGCCGAGCATGCCGAGAGCCGCCAGAAAACTGGGGTCGAGCCCGGTAAGGCAACCGATCCAGCCACCGAGTGCCGCACCGATGCCAAACAGGGGCGTGACCTCGCCGCCTTGGAAACCGGCACCCAGGGTGAGTGCCGTTACGACGAGCTTGATGCCGGCGTCGGCGAGGGTGGTGTTGCCGGCAAACCCGGCGCCCGAAAGCCACGTGGAAAGGCCGGCGTAGTCCCAGGCGTCGAGGAGGGCATAGACAGCCAAAACCACGAGTGCGCCTATAAGTGCGCGAACGAGGTAATTGGTGATAAAGCGACCGTACAGGCTCTTGACGGTTCGAACCGACCAGGCAAAGAGGCGTGCCGTCAGACCGAAGATAATGGCGCTGATAACAACGATAACGACCGTTTTGGGCGTCATGGCGGGAACGCTGGCGATGGCATTCGCTTCGTACTCGGTACCCAGGGCGAGTGATGTAAAGTAGCCGGTAAACGAGGCGACCAGGCAGTAGATCCCTGCGGTGTAGTCGATCTTGCCGATAAAGCACATCTCCATGCCAAAGAAAGCTCCGGCAAGGGGCGAACCGAATACGGCGCCAAAGGCCGACGAGATGCCGGCGAGCATGAGGTCGTGGTGGTCATGCTTTTTGAGGTGGGCGAGGCTTGAGATGTTGCTGGCGATGGTGCCGCCAATCTGCACCGCGGCTCCCTCGCGACCGGCCGATCCGCCCGTTAGGTGCGTGAGCGTGGAGCAGACGAAGGTGAGGACGGCCATGCGCATATGGATGAGGCGTGTACCCAGAGCGGAGTCGATGACCAGGTTGTTACCGCGTTTGGCGGCAAGACCGTGGTTTTTGTACACCCATGCGGTGGCAACGCCCACAACGGGAAGCAGCGCGTAGATCCACGTATGGTGCTCGCGATAGTCGGTCGCGATATTCAACGAGGCCAAAAACGCCCAAGCGGCAACGCCCATGGCGAGCGAGACGATGACGACGAGTACGAGCAACTTAGCGCTCGCGAGTAGGTTGTGGGCATTGCGGCGCGTGTCGGCAGCCAAGAGATGCTCGGAGCGGGTGAGCTGTTGCCTGCCTGCCATGATGACGTCGTTAAGGGAGAAAAAGCCGCCGTCGTCGAGCGGCTGGGAATGATCCTGCGCCTCGTTTGCGCTTTCGGGTTTGTCGGTAAAAGCCATACGCTCCTCTTTTAGGTTGCAACACGAGCATTATAGAACGTGCCAAACGTGACAAACCGGCAGGTTGGTTTCGGTTCTGTTTCGCGGCTTGCGGCCGTCAGATGTATTCGAGAACGTGGGCCGTTTCGCCGTCGTGCGGCAGGGGATTATACTGAGACAAGCATAAAGAATTGGCGCCCCCGTTGTGCGCTGTGGCATTAAGAGGTGCATATGGCAGAGAAACTCATTCCGCTGGAGGACGCGCAGTCGATTGTTCTGTCGCACGTTGCTCCGACCGATCTCGTCGAGATTCCCGTGTGGCAGGCCGCCGGTCTTCCCTTGGCCGAGGACGCGGTGGCCGATATCGACATTTCGCCGTTTGCTAACAGCGCTATGGACGGATATGCCGTACGCGCCGTCGACCTCGCCAAAGCGTCCACCGATGCGCCCGTGACGCTTTCTGTCGTGGGGCACGAGGCTGCGGGCCATGTGTTTGAGGGCGCAATCGGCGCGGGCGACACGGTTCGTATCATGACGGGCGCGCCGGTACCCGAAGGTGCCGATGCCGTGGTGAAGTACGAGATCGTCGATGTGCTCGACGGTGACGGCAACGAGGGCTCGCGTGTGAGATTCTCGGCGCCGGCCAAGGTGGGGGAGAACGTTCGATCGGCTGCTGAGGAAGCGCATACTGGCGACGTCGTGATGTACGCCGGGGAGGTTGTGGCTCCGGCGGGCGCCGGCTTGCTGGCGAGCGCCGGGTATGCGAGCGTGAAGGTGCATGCCGCGCCGCGCGTGGGCATTATCTCGCTGGGGACGGAACTGGTCGCACCGAGTAACGTGCCGGCGCGCGGGCAGATTCGCGACTCCAACTCGTCGGCGTTGATGGCCGAGGCGCTCGATGCAGGAGCCGAGCCCGTGTTCTACGGCATTGCGCCCGATGATGAGCGGGCGATTGCCGAGTTGGTGCATCGCGCCGCGCAGGAGTGCGATTTTGTCATTACGAGTGGTGGCGCCTCTGCGGGTGATTACGACTATGTGACGGCGCTCGTTCGGCGCGAGGGCGAGGTGCTGTTCGACCGCATCTCGATGCGTCCCGGCAAGGCCATCACGTTTGGCCTGCTTGGGGGCAAGCCATATTTGGGACTTTCGGGCAATCCCGCGGCGGCGTATGTGGGCTTTGAGATGCTCGCCCGTCCGGCGATCCGCAAGATGCGCGGCTTTGCCGAGGGCGTGCGTCCCGTGCAGCAGGCGAAGCTCACACACGGCGTGAAGAAGCGACAGCATCGCCGCTTCTTCGATCGTGCCACGGTTTTGCGCGACCCCGAGACCGGTGAGCTGTTGGTGACCGAGGCCAAGACGCAGAATTCGGCGCTGCTCGGCACGATGCAGCGGGCCAACTGCCTGCTGCGTATTGACGAAGGCCCGTGTGACCTCAGGGCGGGCGACGTCGTGGATGTCGTGCGTGTCGACTTGCCTGAGGGCGCGGTGCTATAGGAGGAACGCTATGGAGTTGAAGATTTCGATTGTGACGTGCTCGGATACGCGCGATCTTGCCCAGGACGAGGCGGGTGCTGCGCTCGAGGAACTCATCGCGGCGCAGGGCTGGGCGGTCGCCTCACATGTGGTCGTGCGCGACGACATCAGCGAGATCGGTGATGCCATTGTGGAAGCGGCCGATGAGTACCACGCCAATGTCGTGCTTACCTGCGGCGGCACGGGCCTTTCGATGCGTGACGTGACGCCCGAGGCGACGCGTGCCGTCTGCGACCGCGATGTACCGGGTATTGCAGAGGCAATCCGTGCGTACTCCATGACCAAGACGCGCCGCGCTATGCTTTCGCGCGCCGTGTGCATGCAGCGTGGGCATACGCTTGTCATCAACTTTCCGGGATCAACGAAAGCGGCCCGCGAAAGCTGGGAGGCTGTGAGCGACCAGCTGGAGCACGCAGCTCAAATGACGGCGGGGGGCGGGCACGCCAAATAAGCGCATTACCTGCGGCGGAGTGACCTTACGGGCTGCTCCGCCTTTTTTATGCAGCGACAGTGCGGGCCGTCTCGTGGTTATCGGTAAAGGAAAATTATTAGACGAGAAATATTTATCACAAACACTATTCGCGCAAAAGTATAATCTAGTTACAGAATAAAGCTTGCGGCGGGGTGCCCGGGCGTAGCGTTCGAAAGGGTTGAACATGTTCGATACGGTTTCTCGCCGCGGGTTCGTTTCACTTTCCGCTGTCGCCGCTGCCGGCCTTGGGCTTGCCGGCTGTTCCGGCAGCAAGACGTCTGGGCCGACTGGCTCCGATGCCGGTTTTGCTAAGGCATCTTCCAAGAAGGCTGTCGAGCTGCAAGTCTTTGCTGCCAACTCGCTCGAGAAGGCCCTGCCCGAGGTTCAGAAGCTCTATGCCGACCAGACCGGCACCACGTTTGCCGACACGCAGTTTAAGGCGTCTGGCGACCTTGTCGAACAGATGCGCGCCGGTGCTGCGGTCGACGTACTCATCACGGCCTCCAAGGGCACCATGGACGACGCCGAGGCCGCCGAGCTCGTCGACGCCGACACGCGTGAGGACATGTTCGTCAACGACCTCGTGGTCATTCGTGCCGAGGGCTCCGAAACCAGGGTCGAGGCCATCGCCGACGTCGCGAACCTGGACGGCAAGATCGCCATCGGCGACGCCAAGACCGTTCCCGCCGGCAAGTACGCCAACCAGGCGCTGGCTTCTGTGGGCCTCTACACCGGCACCGAGGGCGACGACGGCGAGTATGCGCCCGATCTCGCCGACAAGGTGGCTCTGGCCGACAAGGTCGGCACCGCTGCGTCTTACGTCTCTACGGGCGACTGCGTGGCCGGTTTTGTCTACAGCTCCGATATCTTCCGCTACGTCGGCATCGAGGAGACCTTCGTGTGCCCCGAGGACTCGCACAAGCCCATCGTGTATCCCGGCGCTGTTGCCGAGAGCTCCGAGCACGCCGACGAGGCCAAGGCGTTCATCGACTTCTGCCTGACCAACAAGAAAGCCCAGAAGATTTGGGCTAAGTACGGCTTTGAGCTTTCCGCGTAGTTCGCAACATCGCTGCATAACGATATGCTTGAGGGCGGGCGTTCTCGCGATCGCCCGCCCTTTTGATTGAACCGGCGTGTCCGCGCGCCGTTGCCCTGTGTTTGAGGAGTCGCCCGTGTCAAGGAAAACGATTCGCCTGCTCGCCGTGCTGGCTGCGGTTCTGTGCGTGCTGACCGCACCGCCCGGGGTTGCTCGGGCCGAGGCGCTCTTCACCACCGCCGATGGCCGCCAGGCGACCGAAGATTCCGCGCTTATCGATGGCGTCGGGTTTGGCCTCAACGCGTTTGAGCGCAATGCCAAGGGCACGGCCCGTTCGTTTGCGGGTCAGCCCGAGGGCTACCGTTTTCCTATCTACAAGAAGACGACCCTCGTGACGGTGACGACGCCTGAGAGCATCGTGGTCTGGCTCGACGCCCATGCCGCCAAAGACGCGGGGCTCGATATCTCAAAGGCAGATGACCAAAAGGCGCTCAAGAAGATGCTCGTGGGGCTCGACAAGTCACACTCCATGGGTGGGGCGTTGCTGGAGGACTCTAATCTCGAATGGGTCTTTACCTCGGATAACGCGCTGGTGCAGAGCGATTACCGCTATCAGTTTAAGGTGAAGGGCGGCAACGGCGATTACTACACGGTAGTGAATGCCGCCGACGCCGCGAATGCCGAGCTAGATTTGGGTGACGGCGTCCTGTGGAGCGATAACGCCGCCCTCGTGCGGTATGCGGACGTGTCGACGACGGTGCCGCCGTCGCTGGCGGAGCGCGCCGCAGCCTTCTTGGGCGACATCGACTATCGCCCGTTTTGGGTGTCCATTAAAACGAGCGGCCTTGCCCTGCTGATCTCCTTTGCGCTGGGGCTGTTCGCCGCGTGGAAGACTATGGGTACCTCGAGCCACATCAAGGGCCTGCTCGATTCGGTTTTTACGATTCCTATGGTATTGCCGCCCACGGTCTGCGGCTTTCTGCTCCTCATGCTGTTTGGCCGCTCGACCGGGGTGGGCCAGTGGCTCATCGCGCACGGCATCTCGATTGTCTTTACGTGGCCGGCGGCGGTGATATCTGCCGTGGTGGTGTCGTTTCCCCTGGTCTACCGTACGGCACTCGGTGCCTTCGAGAGCCTCGACACGCAGATGCTCGACGCCGCGCGAACCTTGGGATGGTCCGAACGTCGCATCTTTGCCAAGCTCATGATGCCGCTCGGCTGGCCCTCCATCGCCGCCGGCACGGTGCTCGCCTTTGCCCGCGCGATGGGCGAGTTTGGCTGCACCCTGTTCTTTGCGGGCAACTACGCCGGCATTACGCAGACCATTCCCATCGCCATTTACTTTGAATGGATGGGCGGCAACACGTCGGTGGCCCTCTTTTGGGTCGCCGTCGTGATCATGTTCTGCTTCCTGGTCATCCTGTTCATCAACATGTACACGGCGCATTCGCAAAAGTACCGCGAGCGCGGCCTTTCCCGTGCGGAGCGCAAGCAGGCCAAAGATCTCGCCGGACAGGGCGATTCGCTCGACCCGGCGGGCGGCGATGCCTTGCGTATCGATCGCGAGGCGCTGGCCGAGCTCATGCGCGATGACGCCGTCTCGGAGGGAAGTCGATAGGCCATGTCGCTCGTTCTGGATATCAAAAAGCACTATCCCGGGTTTACACTCGACATGCAGCTTGAGGCCGGCGAGGAGCGTGTGGCGCTGCTGGGCGCCTCGGGCTGCGGCAAGAGCTGTACGTTGCGCTGCATTGCCGGCGTGGAGACGCCCGACGAGGGCAAGATCGTCGTCAACGGTGTGACCTTTTTTGACTCGGCGGCGGGCATCAACCTGTCGCCCCAGGAGCGAAAATGTGCCCTGCTGTTCCAAAACTATCAGCTCTTTCCCAACATGACGGTGGCCGATAACGTATGTGCCGGCGTAAAGGACGCGGGCGACGCCGCGGCGCGCAAAAGGTTGGCGGAGCGCTATCTGGGCATTTTCGGCCTGGCCGATTTTGCCGACCGCTACCCCGCGCGCCTTTCGGGCGGGCAGCAGCAACGCGTGGCGCTCGCCCGCATGGTGGCGGCGCATCCGGGCATCTTTATGTTCGACGAGCCCATGAGCGCGCTTGATTCCTATCTTAAGAGCGCCCTCGAGCAGAACATGCTCGACTTGTTCGATGTCTGCAACCGCACCGTGCTCTACGTGAGCCATGACATTGACGAAGCGTGCCGCCTCTGCCAGCGCATCTGCGTGATGCATAACGGGCATGTGGAGGAGATCGGCTCCGTCGAGGACGTGGTCCGCCGTCCGCAGACGCTGGCGGCGCTGCGCCTGACGGGCTGCAAGAACACAAGCCGCGCACGAAAGATCGGGCCCGAGGAAGTTGAGGCCCTCGACTGGGGCATGACCTTTAACGTGGGTCGCGAGGTTCCCGATAATGTGGTGTACCTGGGCATTCGCGCAAGTTACTTCCATGTGGACAACCGTGCCGAGCGGGGCCGCAACAGCTATGATTTGCACGTGGCCCGAGTGAGCGATTCGCGCTTTGAGCGCCTGGTGCTGCTGGACGTACCGCGCGTCGATGCGCCAACGCGTCTGCAGTGGAAGGTCAACAAGGTGAGCGTACCTGTCGACGGGCTGCCGCAAGCGGGCGAGACGCTGCGCATGCATTTTGATGCGAGCAGGATTCATTTGGTCTGTCGATAGCGCCGGGTAATGCCGTCGGGGATATAAGTCTCGGCGGCTTTGTCTTGCCGTTCGCCGAATGAGGGATGACAAATTCTTATCAATTAAGATAATTATTTATTAAACGACGGCACACGACGCTGTCGTACGAATGTCAACGGTGTTCGCATGGTCGATGACCGTTGATATAGTTGACCTCAACTGGTTAAGGAGGGTGCGCACATGCCGCAGACGACATACATTCGCCGCGTTGCCGCGCGTGCCCTATATATGGCTCGGAGCCGCATATGAGCAGGTATGTTCACGGCTCCGGGAGAGACGACGCACAACTAAATAATCAGCTGCAAAGCAGGTTCCCCAAAATTCCGGGTTTGAGCGCGGCCGGGCAATCGCCGTCCGTCGTGCATCGATACCGCTGTTATCCGTTTTTGGTTCGAGAGGGGAACCGTTATGACTGAAGCGATCGAAGAGGTTAAGCTGCCCAGCACGTTTGAGGAGTTCAACGAGCAGCGCAAGGCGGCGTTTATTCGCGTCAAGGATTATAAGCAGGCGGGCAATCGCCTGGTCGGCTTTTTGTGCAGCTATACGCCGCTCGAGATTACCGATGCCGCGGGGCTGCAAGCGTGGCTCTGTGCGGTACGTCCGACGAGGTGATTCCCGAGGCCGAGAAGGTGCTGCCGGCAAATCTATGTCCGCTCATCAAGTCGACGTACGGCTTTGCCTACTCGCAAAAGTGCCCGTTTACGTACTTTAGCGACATGATCATCGGCGAGACCACCTGTGACGGCAAGAAGAAGATGTACGAGCTGCTGGGGGAGCTCAAGCGCACGCACATTCTGCATCTTCCTCAGGGTCGCGACCGCGCCTACGAGCGTGAAGGCTGGTACGAGGAGTGCCGCCTGCTCAAGGAGGAGCTCGAGGGCTTCTACGGCATCACGATTACCGACGATGACCTGCGCGCTGCCGTCCGTCGTCGCAACCGCTTGCGTGCGGCCCAGCTCGACATGTTTGCGCTGCAGGCCAATCAGCCGGCGGCCATGAGCGGCGTCGACCTGATGAGCACCATGTTTGCCGGTACGTTCAGCTTTGATATCGAGGCCTATACGCAGCAGCTAGAGCAAAAGGTTGCCAAGCTGCGCGAGGCCTATGACGCGGGCGAGCGCCCAGTTGCGGCGGATGCCAAGCGCATTCTGATCACCGGCTGCCCGGTGGGCGGCGTGATCAACAAGATCGGTCGCACCATCGAGTCCAACGGCGGCTTGGTCGTGTGCATGGACGATTGCTCGGGCGAGCGCACGGCGGCCATGATGATCGACCCGGACGCGCCCGACATTCTGCGCGCCATCGCCGACCGCTACCTGGACATCAACTGCTCGGTCATGACGCCCAACGACGGTCGTATGGAAAACACGCTGGCCATGTGCGAGAAGTACCACGTCGATGGTGTAGTGGAGAGCGTGCTGCAGGCTTGTCACACCTTTAACGTGGAGAGTGCACGCATGCAGGAGGCCGTTGAGGGCGCAGGCATTCCGTATATGAAGATCGAGACCGATTACAGCAATGGCGACATGGGCCAGATCGAGACGCGCATCGCCGCCTTCATCGAAACCCTCTAGCTTCCTCAGGTACCGGATCTTGCCCCTCAAACCGTCGCTTGCGTACCCAAAGTACGCTGCGCTCCTCTTTCGGGGCAATCTCCGGCACCTGAGAAACCTAGAGCTAAGGCGCCTGAACGCGCCGCTACCTTTGATGTTTAGATTAGGAGAGAGCCATGATAGGGATCGGGATCGATATTGGATCTACGGCGGCTAAGGCCGCTGTGGTCGATGGGGAGGGTTTGGTGGCGTGGACGTGCGTGCAGCCAACCGGGTTCTCGTCGGTCGATGCGGCCGAGCGTTTGCGTGGCGAGCTTGCCGCGGCTGGCTATGACGTGGCTGCCGACCTGGCGCGTTCCGGCGAGCCCACCAAGATCAGCAGCATGTGCACGGTGTTTGCCGAGAGCGAGGTCATTAGTCTGATCGGCCGCGGCGAGCCACGCGAGAACATTGCGCGTGGCGTGATCGACAGCGTGGTCTCGCGTGTGGCGACCATGGCCTCGCAAGCCGCGGGCGCCCCGTACTATCTGACCGGTGGTCTGTGCGAAAACGCCTATGTCGTCGAGCGTCTTGGCGCATTGGTGGGCTCGCCAGTCACCACCTCGCCCCAGGCCCGCTTTGCCGGTGCCATCGGCGCGGCCATTCGAGCCCAGGCGCTCGCGTAGGGGGCCGGTGCGATAAATTGCCCGCTCTCGGCGCCGCCATGCGTATACTGGGAGGAACTGATTGACCGATGAGAGGAGGTATCGATGGCTGACGATCTCATGAAGCTCACGCAGATGACTGCCGCGAGCGGTTGAGCCGCTAAGCTGGCTCCTGGAGCCCTCGCCCAGGTCCTGGGCGACTTACCCAATGTGCATAACGACAACCTGCTCGTGGGGTTCGATACCTCCGACGATGCGAGTGTCTTCCGCGTTGGCGATAACTTGGGCCTCGTGCAGTCCATCGACTTCTTCCCACCGATGGTCGACGACCCGTTCCTGTTTGGCCAGATCGCCGCGGCAAACTCGCTGTCGGACATATACGCCATGGGCGGACGGCCGAGCCATGCCATGAACCTGCTTTGCATACCCAGTTGCCTGGGCGTTGAGGTTGCCGGCCAGATTCTGGCGGGCGGCGCCGACAAGTGCGTCGAGGCCTGCTGTGCCATCGCGGGCGGCCACACCATCAACGACGACGAGCCCAAGTACGGCCTGTCCGTGAGTGGCTTTGTCGCGCTTGACCGTATGCTCGCCAACAGCGGCGCACGCGTAGGTGATGTTCTGCTGCTGACCAAGGCGATCGGCTCGGGCATCATCACTACGGCCATTAAGGGCGAGCTCATCGAACAGGACGAGGCCGCAGCCATGTTTGACTCGATGCGGACCCTCAACGAGGCTCCGATTCGTCTGGCCGAGGACCTCGAGCTTCATGGCTGCACCGACATCACGGGCTTTGGCCTGATCGGACATGCGTGCGAGATGGCCGAGGGCTCGGGCGTGCAGATTGAGCTTGTGTCGGGGGCGGTGCCGCTCTTTGACCAGGTGCTCGACATGGCACGCCTTGGCATTATCCCTGCCGGCGCCTACCGTAACCAGGACTTTTTTGGCCCGCGCGTGGCAGTCGACGATGGTCTGGAGCCGGGCATGCTCGACGCGCTGTACGATCCGCAGACCTCGGGCGGCCTGCTTATCGCGGCACCTGCTGCCGATGTGGATGAGCTTGCGCGCCGTCTGCATGCCGAGGGGCGCGTTGCCGCCGTCGTCGGCCGCGTGTGCGAGCCGGTGCCGGGCGGTCCTGCCGTCCACGTTGTCCGCTAGCCCGCACGTTTATGTAACTGTTTACCGTTCTCTAGAACGGTTCTTTCGAAAGGAAATGCTATGTCTACCAAGATTGAAGTCAATGCCATGGGCGATGCCTGCCCGCTGCCCGTCGTCAAGACGCTTAAGGCGCTCAAGCAGCTCGATGGCGAGGGCGTTGTCGTGACCTCGGTCGATAACGAGACCGCCGTCAAGAACATCTCCAAGATGGCGCAGGAGAAGGGCTGCACGGCCTCGTTCGAGAAGGTTTCTGACGCCGAGTGGCACGTGACCGTGGCGACCTCTGGCGCCGTTGCCGTGGCTGATCCCGAGCAGGATGGCGCTGCCTTCTGTGATGCCAGCGCCGGCAAGGGCAAGCTTGTCATTTCCGTCTACACCGACTGCATGGGCCGCGGCGACGACGAGCTGGGCCACAAGCTCATGAAGGCGTTTATCTTTGCCGTGACGCAGCAGGAGGAGCTGCCCGCAACCATGCTGTTCTACAACGGCGGCGCCAAGCTCACCGTCGAGGGCTCTCCGGTGCTCGATGACCTGAAGGGCCTGGCCGAGCAGGGCGTCGAGATTCTCACCTGTGGTACCTGCCTGGACCACTTTGGCATTAAAGACCAGCTTGCGGTGGGCGAGGTCACCAACATGTACGTGATCGTGGAGAAGATGGAGCAGGCCGTGCGCGTCGTGCGCCCGTAGCGTATTGGTTGGAGTTGCCATGAGGGAGAAGCGCCCGGCGCTTGTCATCACGTTTCCCACCACGGCGGCCGCCATGGGCTGCGAGACCCTATGCATCGAGCGCGGCCTTCCCGGGCGCACGATTCCCGTGCCCGGGGAGGTCGCTGCCGGCTGCGGCTTGGCGTGGAAGGCGTTGCCTGCCGATGAGGAGCTGCTGCGCGCCGAGCTTGCCGCAGCTGGTGTTCCCACCGAGGGCTTTACGGTGATTGACATGTGGGAGGTCGTGCGATGATCTATCTGGATAACGCGGCGACGACCATGCATAAGCCGCAGGCGGTCATCGATGCCGTGACGCAGGCGATGTGCTCGCTCGGCAATGCCGGGCGCGGCGCCACGTCGGGTGCTCTCGATGCGGCTCGTACGATTCACGGTTGCCGTGCCAAGCTCGCGCGCCTTTTGGGTTGCCCGAGAGCGGACCATGTGTGCTTTACGCCCAACTCCACGGCTGCGCTCAACACCGCCATCTGTGGCGTGGTGCGCCCCGGCGACCGTGTGGTCACGACGGTGCTCGAGCACAACTCGGTGTTACGCACGCTCAATCGCCTGGCGGCGGAACGGGGTGTGGCGGTTGAGCGTGCGGGCTGCGACGCGAACGGCGTGCTCGACTACGACGAGCTCGAGCGGTTGGTTACGCCGGACACGCGTGCTGTGGTGGTGACGCACGCCTCCAATGTGACCGGCAACGCGGTCGACATTGCGCGCGTAGCGGCCATGGCCCATGCGGCAGGTGCGCTGGTGATCGTCGATGCCTCGCAGTCTGCCGGTACGGCGCATATCGATATGCACGCCATGGGGCTCGATGTCGTGTGCTTTACCGGTCACAAGGGGCTCATGGGACCTCAAGGCACCGGCGGCCTAGCCGTGGCGGAAGGCATTGACGTGGCACCGTGGGCCATGGGCGGCACGGGCGTGCACAGCTTCGATGCGCTGCAGCCGCTTGAGTGGCCCACGCGCCTTGAGGCGGGCACGCTCAACGGTCACGGTATCGCGGGCCTTTCTGCCGGACTCGGCTTTATCGAGGCCCAGGGTGGGGTCGAGGCGATTGCGGCGCATGAGCGCTCGCTTGCAGAGCGCTTCCTTGCCGGCGTGCGCGAGATTCCGGGGATTAAGCTCTACGGTGCCTTTGACCAGCCCGTGCGCTCGGCGATCGTCTCACTCAACGTGGGCGATATCGACTCTGCCCAGATTTCGGATGCGCTCATGCAGGGGTGGGGGATTGCGACGCGCCCCGGCGCCCATTGTGCCCCGCTCATGCACCGCGCGATCGGGACCGAGCGTCAGGGTGTCGTTCGTTTCTCGTTTGGGTATTTCAACACGGACGAGGAAGTCGACACCGCGATTGACGCGCTCCGCGATTTAGCCTGCTAGAGCGTATATACTTGCGGGACGGGTCTTTTGCCCGTCCCGTTTTGTTTCGACCCGAAAGGTGGTCCCATGGCCTCATCCGCCCCGCGCGGCCTGCGCTCCGACCATGTCGTTACCGTCGGCATCGCCCTGTTCTCGATGCTCTTTGGCGCCGGCAACCTCATTATTCCGCCGCTGTTGGCGCTGCAGGCTGGCTCTGCCACGCCGCTCGCCATGCTCGGCTTTCTGATTGCCGCCATCGGCCTGCCCGTCATGGGCTTTATCGCCGTGGCGCTTGCCGGAACGGCGCGCGAGCTGGCCGGGCGTGTGCATCCTAAGTTTGGCGAATTCTTCGTTGCGGCGGTGTATCTAGCCATCGGCCCGTGCCTGGCTATTCCGCGCACGAGCTCCACGGCCTTCGAGATGCTGGTGCCGCTGCTGCCGGAGGGCGTCTCGCTCGGCACGGCACGTTTGGTTTTTGCCGTTGGCTTCTTTGTCGTCGCGTTTGCGCTCACGCTGCGTCCGGGCGTTATCACGCGCGTGCTTGGTCGTATTACGGGACCCGCGCTCATTGCGCTCATCGTGCTGGTCGTGGGTGCCGCCGTGGTCTCGCCGTTGGGTCCCGCTGGCGCGCCGCAGGCTCCCTACGATGCAGGCGCTGCCGTGCAGGGCTTTTTGACCGGCTATCAAACCATGGACCTGCTTGCGTCGCTCGCCTTTGGCATTATCATCGCCGAGACCATCCACGAGCTGGGCGTGACCGATGACAAGCGCGTGGCCTTCGAGATTTCGCGTTCCGGTGTGATCGCCGGCGTGCTCATGGCCATCATCTACTGCGGCCTGGCGCTTGCCGGCATGCAGCTCGGCACGGTTATACCCGACGCTACCAACGGCGCCGCCATCCTTGCCCGCTCTGCCTCCATACACTTTGGTCTTGCCGGCACGATCGTGGTCTTTGCGATCTTTTTCCTCGCCTGCATGAACGTGTGCATCGGCCTCATCAGCTGCTGCTCGCGCTACTTCTGCGAGACGTATGTGGTCGAAGGGGGAGCGGAGGCTTCCGAGGAGGCTATGCGCCGTCCCTTTGCGGTTCTCGCCTTTGTGTTCGCGGCGTTTTCTTGCGTGCTCTCCAACGTGGGTCTCGACGCGATCCTCATGTTCTCGGTGCCCATGCTCAACGCCTTGTATCCCGTTGCCATCGTGCTGGTGCTTATGGGCCTGGTGCACGGCTTTTGCGACGCTCATCCGCAGGTGTGGGTCTGGGTCGGCGGCGTCGTCGCGGTGCAGAGCGTGATCACCTCGGTCCGCGATGCGTTCTTTGCGGGCGCGTGGCTGCCATTCGATGCGCTGCCGCTGGCAGATATCGGCGCTGCGTGGGCGCCGGCCGCCGTGGTGGCGTTTGTGATTGGCCTGCTCCATAGCCAGTTTGTCACACATTCGAGGAGCTAGGGTATCGTCGCTTGCACAGGAGAGAAGTCTCCCCTATAATTTCCTTCGCTTTGGGACACGCAAGGTTTAGACCTTAGCTGCTCAACACCTTCGGGACGTGGCGCAGTTTGGTAGCGCGCCTGCTTTGGGAGCAGGATGTCGCAGGTTCAAATCCTGTCGTCCCGACCATATCTTGCGGGCGTAGTTCAATGGTAGAACCCCAGCCTTCCAAGCTGATGACGCGGGTTCGATTCCCGTCGCCCGCTCCATAGGATAGTTTTAACGGCTTTGGCTCTATTTGGTGCCAGAGCCGTTTTCATAAGCGTGCCGGGCGACGGGAATCGAACCCGGCAGGGTGCGAAGCTGAGAAAATGCGTGAGCATTTTCCAGCGCAGCACGCAAGGGCCAATGGCCCGCAGCGAAACAAGGGTTTGCGAAGCAAACCCTTGGACTTCCCGTCGCCCGCTCCATAAGATTGATGAATAGCTCTGCTTCCTTTTGGAAGCAGAGCCATTTTCATATACCTGCCGTGGACCCCATATCCCCTCCTAAGTTGCGGTGAAATACGGACTGTTTTCCGGCTTTTATGGCCCATGTAGTCCGTATTTCACCGCAACTTGCACCTGAGCTTCAGGTTGAGATTGCTCGGCCAGGAAACGCCGGCTATTATCTGGCAGATTATGGTTGGCACGTGCCGTCGCTACTCGAGGCCTGCGATGCGCTGCTCGACGAGCGCGGTTTTCGCGGGTCGGCCAAGGCCGGCATCTCGGTGTTTGACGACGACTTTGGCCTGCATGCTCAGCAGGTGGCACCATCCGCCTACTCGACAAACGCGACGTAGCCCGCAAGTCGATGTTCACCACGCATTCGCTCCCTTTGTCGATTCTGATCGAAGAAATCGAGCAATCGTGCGATGATATCTTCTTCAAGGGGATCAGCCGGGCGACACGGAGTTCTACAACCCCATGTCCCCGGAAGTCTTTGACGCCGTTGACGCCGTGTACGACGCCGTGGCCGCCAACGACTTTTCCCACTTTGTCCGCTTGGGACAGGAGCTGTAGCAGCGCTTGTCCCTGGTGATTAGGAAAGAAGTGATTGACATGGCAGATTCCAAGGTGGAGTACCCTGCTCCCGATTGCCTGGCGCCCGCCGCGATCGAGGCCAAGACCGAGGCCGCCGGCGTGACCAAGGCTAACCTGCCGGTCGATAAGGCCTTTCTGTTGGCAATGTTCGCCGGTGCGTTTATCGCCTTCGGCGGTCTGTTCTTTACGGTGTTTTTGAGCGACAGCACGCTGGGCTGGGGTGCCCAGCGCGTCGTGGGCGGCCTGTGCTTTTGCCTGGGCCTGGTGCTGGTGCTGGTGTGTGGCGCCGAGTTGTTCACCGGTAATTCGCTTATGGTCTGCGCGCTCAAGAGCAAAAAGATCACCCTGGTCCAGATGCTCAAGGCTTGGGTCGTTGTATGGCTTGGCAACTTTGCCGGTGCCTTGTTCATCGTCTTTTTGGTGTACATGGCCGGCATTTACAAGCTCAACGGCGAGGCGGTCGCCAATTCCATGGTGAGTGTCGCCGCCGGCAAGGTGACGATCGACTGGCTGACGATCTTCTTCCGCGGCATCCTGTGTAACATCTTTGTGTGCCTGGCCGTGTGGATCGGTACCGCCGGCAAGACCGTGGTCGATAAGGTCGTGGGCATTCTGCTACCCATCGCCGCCTTTGTGGCCTGCGGTTTTGAGCACTGCGTTGCCAATATGTACTTTTTGCCCATGGGTGCCGTGATGCACGCGTGCGGCTATGGTGCCGACGTCGCCGGCGCCGATGCGCTCAACGCCGCGGGCATTGCGTTTAACCTGTCCGCCGCCACGTTGGGCAACATCGTGGGCGGTGCGGTTCTGGTCGCGCTCGGCTACTGGTTTATCTACGCCAAGAAGTCTGAGGCGTAAGGTATCGTTTGTTTGACGTTGGACCTCCCGCGGGGCGTCGCCGTGCGGGGATAATAGCGATTGATTGATTCAGCCGATCGAATCGGCTGATAGTTTGACGTTCGAACGATTGATTCACCTTTGGTTTTGAAAGGCCGTACATGAGCGATAGCCAGAACATGTCCGATGAGGTTCGCGCCCGCCTGCGCGCCATTCCCTCCGTCAACGAGCTGCTCGCCGAGTGGCCGGTAGTGAAGGCGGCGGGGGAGACCTGCGACGCGGTGGTGCATGCCGCCGTCACGGCCGAGCTCGACGAGGAACGCGCCGCCATTCGCGCCGGTGCCGTCCCGCGCTCTAAGCGCGACCTGGCCTCGGCGATCGAGTGGCGTGCGCACCGCTCCGCGTTGCCGAGCCTGCGCCCTGCCGTCAACGCCACGGGCGTGGTCATCCATACCAACTTGGGCCGCGCCCCGCTCGCGGAGTCGGCGGCAAAGGCCGTGGCCGAGGTTGCGCGCGGGTACAGTACGCTCGAGTACAGCGTGGACACCTGCTCGCGCGGGTCGCGCAAGGAACACGCCGCGCAGCTGATCCGCTCGCTCACCGGTGCCGAGGACGCGCTTGTGGTCAACAACAACGCCGCCGCGGTGCTGCTGGTGCTGGCGACCCATGCCGCAGGCAAGGAGGTTGTCGTTAGCCGCGGCGAGCTTGTCGAGATCGGCGGCAGCTTTCGCATCCCCGATGTCATGGCGTCTTCGGGCGCCAAGCTCGTCGAGGTCGGCGCCACCAACCGCACGCACCTAGCAGATTATGAGCAAGCCATCACGCCCGATACGGCCATGATTCTCAAGGTCCATCCTTCCAACTATCGCATCGAGGGCTTTCACGAGGAAGTGAGCTCTCGGGAGCTTGCGGCGCTTGCTCACAAGCATGGCCTGCTGTTCTATGAGGACCAGGGGTCGGGCGCGCTCCTGCCCGATGACATCCTGGTGCGCGGTGGCGAGGAACCCACGCCGGCTTCGGTCGCGGCGGGGCTCGATATCGTGTCGTGCTCGGGCGATAAGCTGCTGGGCGCGGCGCAGGCGGGCATTATTATGGGCCGTCACGATCTGGTCCAGGCCTGCGGCGCACATCCGCTCATGCGCGCTCTGCGTCCGGGCAAGTTGGCGCTTACGGCGCTCGAGGCCACGCTGCGTATCTACATGGACGGCGCCGATGTTGCCCATCGCGATATTCCGGTGCTCAGCATGCTTACGCTGCCGCAGGCCCATTTGGAGCGACGTGCCCGCAAGCTGCGCGATCGTATGGTCGCCGGGCTCGATAAGGCCGGTTGCCCGTGCGCCGTTCAGGTGGAGATCGTCGAGGAATCGTCGACCCCCGGTGGCGGCTCGCTGCCTACCATGGAGCTGCCCACGATGTGCGTTGCCGTGCGTCTTGTTGACGCGCGCCTGACGGTCGATGCGCTCAAGCGCTCGCTTGTCCAGGACTTCGACACGCCGGTCGTCACGCGAACCTCGCACGATCGCATTTTGTTTGACGTCCGTACGCTCGTGGGCGACCGCGATATCGAGACGGCGGCGTCGACGCTTGCCGCATGCGTTGAGAAGGCGATTGCTCGATGAGTGAGGTCCAGGCGCTGGTGGAGTGTCCCGTTATCGTTGGCACGGCGGGCCACGTCGACCACGGTAAGTCGGCATTGATCGAGGCACTGACCGGCAAGAATCCCGACCGTCTGGAGGTTGAGCGTCGTCGAGGTATGACCGTTGAGCTTGGCTTTGGCGAGCTGGCGCTGCCGAGTGGCAAGATTGTCGGCCTGGTCGACGTGCCTGGCCATGCCCACTACCTGCGCGCCATGGTGCAGGGCGCCACGGGTATCGACGTGGCCGTGCTGGTGGTTTCGGCCGTCGAGGGCGTGATGCCGCAGACCCGCGAGCACGTGCATGTGCTGGAGCTGCTGGGCGTTACACATATGGTGGTCGCGCTGACGATGTGCGACCTGGCCGATGCCGAGATGACCGAGCTTGCCGAGCTCGATGTCGATGACTTTTTGTCGGGTACCGTGTTTGCGGGCGCGCCGATTGTGCCCGTGTCGTCCAAGACGGGCGAGGGGATCGACGGGCTGCTTGCGGTGCTCGACGAGCAGGTAAGTGCCTGCTGGGATGCTTGCCGCGACCGTTCCGATCGGAGCGATGCCTCGTCTCGCCTGCCGATTGACCGCTGCTTTACGATCAAGGGTGTCGGCACCGTCGTTACGGGAACGCTGCACGATGCGCCGGTTGCGGTGGGCGACGAGCTGATGGCTTTGCCGTCGCGTACGGTCTGTCGTGTGCGCGGGATTCAGGTGCATGGCGATACGCTGCGCGCGCTGCCTGGGCAACGCGTGGCGCTCAACCTGGTCGGTGACGGTGTCGCGGCGCTTGACCGTGGTGAGATGCTGGGCGTGGAGGGTCGCTTTGGTCAGACGTTGCGCTTTATGATGACGTTTACCTACCTGGGCCGCGAGGGCGCCAAGCCGCGTGTGCTCGAGTCGGGCGCGCGCGTGCACGTGATGGCCGGCACGGCCGAGGTCATCGGCCGCGTCATGCTTTTGGAGGGCGAGGCCCCCATGGCGGTGGGCGAGACCCGTACCGTGCAGGTGCGCCTGGAGGAGCCATTGCCGCTGCGCGCCGGAGACCATGCCGTGGTGCTGTCGTATTCGCCCGTTATGCTCATCGGCGGCGGGCGTGCGCTGCTTTCGCGCTGCCGTCGCTCGCGCGAGCTTTCGGCCGGCGAGCGTGCGCTGTTTGCGGCGCTTGAAGCCGGCGATGCCGTTGCTGGCGTAGACGCGTGGCTGGCGCTGCAAGTGCTGCCGGTTGCGGCGGCTGATGTTGCCGCGGCGCTCGATCTTGTTGCCGGTGAGGCCGATGCCGCACTGGGCGAGTTGGTGGCGCGAGGTGCTGTTTGCGAGCTTGCCGGCTCGGGCGGCACGTTGTATGCGAATGGCGCCGTGCTCGATGCCGCCATGGACGTGCTGGCGGCGACCCTGTCTGCCATGCACGCGGCGGCTCCCAAGGAGACGGGCTTTACGCCCGGCGCCGTTGCCCATGCTGCGTGGCCTGCCGCCGATGAAGTCGTTGCCGCGGCTCTGATTGCCGAGGGCTGCTCGCGTGGCGTGTGCGCCGCCGAGGGCACCGAGGTGTTCGACCCGCACTCCGCTGCTGCCGCGGCGCGTGTGGTGCGCGAGGCGTGTGAGCGCATTGTGGCGCTGCTCGACGGGGCCGGCCTCGATGCGCCGACGCTGCCCGAGGTGGGTGAGCGACTGCAGCTCGACCGCGACACCATGACGCGCGCCCTGCGCGAGCTTTCGCTCAACCGCTCGATCGTTAAGGTCGAGCGCGACGTTGCCCTGTCTGCCATCTCGGAAGCCCATGCGCGCGAGCTTGTCGCCGCTGCCATTGAGGCAGCCGGCGGCGCTGCCACCACGAGCGTGCTGCGCGAGGCGCTGGGCGTGTCGCGCAAACGTGCCATCAGCATCTTGGAGCACCTGGATGCCGTGCGCTTTACGGTGCTCGACAAGGAAGCCGGCGGCCTGAGGTCCCTACGCTAGATTGGCTGCTCGGTTTGGTAAAATACCGCCGCACTTGGGAACGGATGGGCTCCGGTGGGCTCCGCGGTCCTCAAAACCGTTGCGAGGCGTGCAAAACGTCTTGGATGTGTTCGATTCACATACGTTCCCGCCACACGCCACCAGCGCTTTTGTGCTTGCGGTCTTGCTGCGTGCCGCAAAGGCGCTGTTTTGTTTTTGTGCGGGTCGGCCGTGTCGTCTGTCTTGTCGCCGGTGTGCCCGGGCGCATCATGTGTCCCCAATGTGGTGGTTTGAAACATGTGGACGAAACAGCTTCGAAACACGCGATTTGTACGTCGGGTGCTCAAAAACGCTTCTACCTGCATCGTAATCAAAACGAAACATCTGCTCGTCGGCTTATGCGAAACTTTGCTGCAACAGTGCGATATTATCCATACACGATAAAGTTCGCGGCGCATAGGGTGCCGTGACCGACATTTTCGTTTCCCATCATTGGAGGAAGCATGAGCTACACGCAGAAAGTTCTCGAAGAGCTCAAGGCCCGCTATCCCGAGCAGCCTGAGTTCATCCAGGCCGCGACCGAGATCCTCGGCACCATCCAGCCGGCGCTCGACGCCCACCCCGAGTACGAGGAGGCCGCCCTGCTGGAGCGCCTCGTCGAGCCCGAGCGCATCGTCATGTTCCGTGTTCCCTGGGTCGACGATCAGGGCAAGGTTCAGGTCAACCGCGGTTACCGCGTCGAGTTCAACTCTGCCATTGGACCCTACAAGGGCGGCCTGCGCTTTAACCCGACGGTCACCCTGGGTATGCTCAAGTTCCTGGGTCTGGAGCAGATCCTCAAGAACAGCCTGACCACCCTTCCCATGGGCGGCGGCAAGGGCGGCTCCGACTTTGACCCCAAGGGCAAGTCCAACAACGAGATCATGCACTTCTGCCAGTCCTTCATGACCGAGCTCTATCGCCACATTGGCCCCAACACCGACGTTCCCGCCGGCGACCTGGGCGTTGGCGGCCGCGAGGTTGCCTACATGTTCGGTCAGTACAAGCGCCTGACCAACGAGTGGACCGGCGTCCTTACCGGCAAGGGCCTCTCCTTTGGCGGCTCGCTCGCCCGTACCGAGGCCACCGGTTACGGTCTGGTCTACTTTGTGGACGAGTACCTCAAGAGCCGCGGCGACTCCTTCGAGGGCAAGAACGTTGTCGTTCACGGCTCCGGTAACGTCGCTATCTACGCGGTCCAGAAGGTCGCCCAGCTCGGCGGCAAGGTGCTCGCCTGCTCCGATACCCACGGCTGGGTCGAGGATCCCGACGGCATCGACTGCACCGTGCTCGAGCACGTCTACAACAAGAAGCGCTCCGGCCACGACAAGGGCGTTACGCTCGCCATGTATGTTGACGAGAAGCCCAACGCCGTGTGGCACGAGGGCGACGGCCGCGGCGTGTGGCAGCTGCCCTGCGATATCGCGCTGCCCTGCGCTCGCGAGAACACGCTGCTGCTCGAGGACGCCCAGGCGCTCGTCGCCAACGGCTGCAAGGTGGTCGGCGAGGGCGCGAACATGCCCACGACCATCGAGGCCACGACTTACTTCCAGGAGAACGGCGTCGCCTTTATGCCCGGTAAGGCTGCCAACGCCGGCGGCGTGCTCGTGTCCGGCCTGGAGATGAGCCAGAACGCCGAGCACCTGTCCTGGACCTTCGAGGAGGTCGACGGCAAGCTCGAGCAGCTCATGCGCGGCATGTTCCACAACGTGGACGACACCGCCAAGGAGTACGGCCAGGAGGGCAACTTTGTCATGGGCGCCAACATCGCCGGCTTCCTGAAGGTCGCCGACGCCATGCTCGCCCAGGGCGTCTGCTAAAACTTCGCTTGACATAGCATGTGATGAGGCTCCCAGCCATCCGGCTGGGAGCCTTTTTCTGTGGTGGCGAGGGCTGTGCGCCCTCGTTTGGTACACTTAGAGGTACTGGACAAGTGAAGAGATGGGGAGAACGTGCTCAAGTTCGGTACCTACGTTCGTGTTGGAAACGCGGCCGAAGCCTATGAGCTCTTACAGAAGAACCGCAACAACAAGATTGTGGGCGGCGGCATCTGGATGCGCCTGGGTTCGCGTCGCGTGGCGACGGCGATTGACCTTTCGGCCTGCGGACTCGATCAGATCGAGGAGACCGAGACCGAGTTTCGCATCGGTGCCATGTGCACCCTGCGACAGCTCGAGCGCCATGCCGAGCTCAACGCGCTCGTCAACCATGTCTTTGAGTTCGCCGTCCACGATATCGTGGGCGTGCAGCTGCGCAACACCGCCACGGTGGGCGGCAGCATCTACGGTCGCTTTGGTTTCTCGGACGTGCTCTCGGCCTTTTTGGCGCTCGATTCATACGTTGAGCTGACGGGGGCCGGTCGCGTGTCGCTCGCCGAGTTCGTGGATATGGGTTACGTGCGCGACGTGATCGAGCGCGTCGTGGTCGTTAAGCACGATTACCGTGCAAGCTACGAGGCCGTGCGCAAGGCCGCGACCGACTTCCCCTCCTTAAACGTCACCGCCGCCTGGTGGGACAACAGCTGGCATGTCACCGTGGGCGCCCGCCCGCTGCGCGCGACCCTGCTGCAGGGCGAGGCATGTGGCCTGGTGAGCGAGCAGCCTTCCGAGGACGAGCTGCGCGCCCTGGCCGCGTCCGTACGCGCGCTGAGCTACGGCACCAACCTGTGGGGCTCAGCCGACTATCGCCGTTGCATCTCGGCGCCGCTGGCGATTCAGGCCGTGTGCCGCGCCGCCGGCATCGAGCTTTCGGCTTCGCTTGCCTGCGAGCTCGAGGGCGTGCAAGTGCCTAAGTTTGCCACGGACGAGTATTCCTGCCGCCGCGTGCCCGGCGTCGATTCTAGCGAGGTGCGCTAATGGCTGCCAAACTCATCGATCTTTCCTTTACGCTCAACGGCCGCAAGGTCAAGGTTCAGATTGCCCCCGACACCATGCTCTTTGCGCTGCTGCGCGAGCAGGGCTGCGCGTCGGTGCGCTGCGCCTGCGAAACCACCAACTGCGGCCTGTGCACGGTGTGGCTCGACGGCGACCCGGTGCTGAGCTGCTCAGTTCCCGCTGCGCGCGTCGAGGGCCGCTCCGTCACCACGCTCGAGGGCCTCAAGGCCGAGTCCGAGGCGCTCGCCCACGCAATGGCTGCCGAAGGCGCCGAGCAGTGCGGTTTTTGCGCCCCCGGCCTCATCATGAACGTGCTGGCGCTTGCCCGCGCCGCCAAGGAGGACCCGAGCCTCGTCGCCACGGGCGAGGAGCTCTCGCGCCAGCTGGCCGGCAACCTCTGCCGTTGCAGCGGCTACGAGAGCCAGCTGCGCGCCATCGTCCGCTTCCTTAACGAGTCCGGTGTGCAGGTGGGCTTTGAGATGCCCGAGCTTCCGGTCAACGACACCAGCTGCGATGGCGTCTCGTACAAGCAGATCACCCATAAGCAGCCCAAGAAGGACTCGAAGGCCCTGCTCGAGGGGCGTCCCGTCTACACAGGAGACCTGGTGCCCGCCGGCGCCCTTATCGTCAAACTCAAGCGCAGCCCGTATGCCCGTGCCAAGATCCGCTCCATCGATACGTCGCGTGCCCTGAAGGTGCCCGGCGTCGTGGGCGTCTACACCTACGAGGACGTGCCCAAGCGCCGCTTTACCATCGCCGGCCAGAGCTATCCGCAGCCGAGCCCCTACGATCGCCTGATTCTCGAGAACCTGGTGCGCTACCAAAACGAGGAGGTTGCGATCGTCGCCGCCGAGACCGAGGAGGCCGCCGACAAGGCACTCAAGCTCATCAAGGTCGACTACGAGGTGCTCGAGCCCCTGCTCGACTTTACCCAGGCGCTCGATAACGACATCGTGGTCCATCCCGAGGGCGACGTGACCTTTATGTTCCCGCAGGGCGGCGACGTTGCTCGCAACCTGGTGTGCAGCGGTACCAGCGATTTTGGCGACCTGGACGAGGCCTTCGCCCAGAGCGACATCGTCTTTGAGCGCACTTACACCAGCCAGGCCACGCAGACCGCGCCCATGGAGACCTTCCGTGCCTTCGCGACGACCGACGCGTTCGGCCGCATCTCGGTGACCACCTCCACGCAGGTGCCCTTTCATGTGCGCCGCATGGTCGCGCAGTCGCTCGACATTCCGCAGTCGCAGGTGCAGGTTATTAAGCCGCGCATCGGCGGCGGCTTTGGCTCCAAGCAGACGGGCTGCTGCGAGATCTTCGTGGCGTTCGTGACGCAGCAGACCGGCCGTCCGAGCTATTGCTGCTACACCCGCGAGTAGACCATCACTGCGGGCAACTCGCGTCACCAGATGCAGATGACCGTCAAGCTGGGCGCCATGAAAGACGGCACCATCACGGCCATCGACCTGCACACGTTGTCCAACGCCGGCGCGTATGGCGAGCATGCCACCACGACGATCGGCCTCTCGGGTCACAAGAGTCTGCCCATCTACAACCACGTGAAGGCGAGCCGCTTTAGGTGGGACGCCGTCTACACCAACACCAACCGTGGCGGTGCGTATCGCGGCTACGGCGCCACCCAGGGCCAGTTTGCCGTGGAGAGCGCCGTCAACGAGCTCGCCGATATGCTGCACATGGATCCCGCCGACCTGCGCCTTAAGAACATCGTGCGCGAGGGCGAGATTATGCCGCAGTACTACAACGAGAAGCTCAACGCCTGCGCGCTCGACCGCTGCCTGCTGCGTGCGATGGACATGATCGGCTGGCGCGACAAGCCGCTGGCCGTGGACCTGGGCGACCGCGTGCGTGCTCTGGGCTGCGCGCTCACCATGCAGGGCTCGGGCATCTCCAACGTGGATATCGGCGGCATCGACATGCGCCTGGAGGAGGACGGCTTCATTACCATCGGCACCGGCGCCACCGATAACGGCATGGGTGTCGACACGATCCTGGCGCAGATTGCCGCCGAGGAGCTGGGCGTGGAGAGCTCGCTTATCGTGGTGCGCGGCGTGGACACCGACGTCTCGCCGTTCGATGCCGGCTCGTACGCGAGCTCGGGCACGTACGTGACGGGCCTGGCAGCCAAGAATGCCGCGACCGAGCTGCGCGAGAAGATCTGCGCCAAGGCCGCCCAGATGTGGGACGTGGACGCCGCCGACGTGGTCTTCGACGGCCAGTACGTGCGTCTGTCTGACGAGCGCGCCGCTCGCGAGTGCGGTCGCTACCTCACGCTGCGCGACTTTGCCAACCTGTGCGTCAAGAACATCGCGGGCGGCGACGCGCTCACCTCGCATGCTTCTGCCTGCCTGCCCGTTTCGCCTCCGCCGTTTATGGCCGGCATTGCCGAGGTCGAGGTCGACAAGGCCACCGGCAAGGTGACTGTGGTGGACTATGCGGCGGCTGTGGACTGCGGCACCGTGATCAACGAGGCACTCGCGCGCGTCCAGGCCGAGGGCGGCATTGCCCAGGGCATCGGTCACGCGCTCTACGAGATTGTCGAGCACGACGACCGCGGCCGCCTGCGCACCGGTAACTTTATGAGCTACAAGCTGCCCACGCGCCTGGATATCGGCAGCATTCGCGTGGCCTTCGAGCCGAGCTACGAGCCGACGGGCCCGTTTGGCGCCAAGTCGATCGGCGAGGTCGTCATCAACACACCGCTCGCCGCCGTTGCCTCGGCCGTGGCGCACGCCACCGGCCACCAGGTTCGCTCGCTGCCGATCACGCCCGAGAAGGCCCTGCTGGGGGAGTAGGCGAGGCGCGGCAGCCGCCGCTCTTTGGCAAGCCCGAGGAAACTGCAGCCCACTTTTCAACCGAATTGTGGGCTGCGGGAGATAGCCGATGGGGGTAGCTAA
>NZ_JBNPKM010000040.1:0-233 GCF_050312955.1 Collinsella sp. SGI.241 | reverse complement strand
TCCGCTGCACCGCCTCGGCGGTCTCCGAGCTCGCCCGCGTCGAGTGGCACAGCGTGGGCGGCGTGTGCAGGCGCGTCTACGCCGAGCTGGAGGCCGCGCGCGGCGCCTCGAGGTTCGACGGCGTGCGCCGCATCGGCATCGACGAGACGTCGTACAAGAAGGGCCACAAGTACGTCACGGTGGTCGTCGACCACGACCGCGGCTGCCTCATCTGGGCGCACGAGGGCACCGGC
>NZ_JBNPKM010000039.1:0-264 GCF_050312955.1 Collinsella sp. SGI.241 | reverse complement strand
CGTCGACGGCCTCGACGTCTCCGGCGAGGCGCGCTCCGGCAAGCCGCTCAGGCTCCAGGCCAGGGTCTCCGGCGACACCGACGGCCTCAAGTACAAGTTCGTCTGGGAGAAGGGCGGCTGGGCCAAGTGGGGCACCGTCGGCGGCGGCTCCAGCTCCTCCGCCTCCTGCGAGTGGACCCCCTCCGAGCCCGGAGAGTACACCCTCTACCTCGACGTGATCGACGGCGAGCAGGCCAAGCACCTCACCCGCAAGGTGACGGTCGA
>NZ_JBNPKM010000038.1:0-264 GCF_050312955.1 Collinsella sp. SGI.241 | reverse complement strand
GGTTATGCTGACGGGAAGCACGGATGTCGCGGAGAGGCCGCCGACGGAGACGTCGACGTAGACCCTGTACGAACCGGACGACGCGGGCTCCCAGGTGCAGGAGGTGGCCGCGGACGCCCCCTGCGCAACCCCCCACTCGGCCCAGGAGTCCTTCTGCCAGACGAACTTGAGCTTCGCGCCGGGCGCGGCCGCCGCATGAATGGAAACCTTCATACCGGGGGACCACTCCAAGTCGGGCCCTCCGTCAACCGAGAGACGGCAGGC
>NZ_JBNPKM010000037.1:0-277 GCF_050312955.1 Collinsella sp. SGI.241 | reverse complement strand
GCGCCGCTGCCCCAACGCGAGGTGGGTCATGGACCCCTTCCACGTGGTCCAGTGGATGAACGACGCGCTCGACGCCGTGCGCTGCGAGGAGTGGAACGCCGCCAGGGCCGCCGCCAGGGCCGCCAGGCCCAGGCCCGAGGGCAAGCGCGGCAGGCCTGCCAAAGGCGAGCTGCCGCCCGAGGAGGTCAGGGCGCTCGAGGAGGAGGCGGCCTCCATCAAGGGCAGCCGCTACGCGCTCGTGAAGAACCCCGAGGACCTCACCGACGGCCAGAGGGCG
>NZ_JBNPKM010000036.1:0-288 GCF_050312955.1 Collinsella sp. SGI.241 | reverse complement strand
GAGGACTTCTCCCTCGACGGCCTCTCCGCGAAGGCTACCGACGGCGGGTCGCCCCTGCTCGGCGACGAGTGCGAGCTGGGCCTTTCCGTCTCCGGCAATACGGGCTCGGTCAGGTACAAGTTCGTCTGGGAGCAGGGCGGATGGTCTCGCTGGGGGTCAATACGCCAGGGCGAGCCCTCCGCGTCTTGCCCCTGGACCCCCGAGGTGACCGGAGACGTCAACATCTGGGTGGACGCCATCGATTCGGCCGGCCGCGTCACCACGCTCAAGTTCCCCGTGCACGTGGAC
>NZ_JBNPKM010000035.1:0-363 GCF_050312955.1 Collinsella sp. SGI.241 | reverse complement strand
CATGAGGCTCGTCGACTCGGAGGGCGAGGTCTTCGAGTTCAGCGTGTTCACCGCGACGCTCGGCTACTCCCGGAAGCACCGCTTCATACCGGTCAGGAGCCGCACGCTCGACGACCTGCTGTCCTGCCTGCTCGCCACCTTCACCCGCCTCGGCGGCGTCCCGGAGGAGTGCATCACGGACAACATGTCGTGCCTGGTGACCGTCTCTGGCCGCAGGAGGACCAGGCAGGAGAGGGCGTGGCGGTTCGCGCGGGAGGCCGGCTTCGAGCTCAGGCTCTGCGCGCCTCGCTCGCCGCAGACCAAGGGCAAGGACGAGTCGGCCAACCGCTTCCTGAACCGCCTGCTCGCCTACGGCGGCGAGTT
>NZ_JBNPKM010000034.1:0-399 GCF_050312955.1 Collinsella sp. SGI.241 | reverse complement strand
GGGACTGCGGACAAAAAGTTGGACCGTTGAGGTCCGGAACGGAGTCCGCATGGCATACAGTAGGAGAATGGTGGAGAGGGCCAGGGCGCTTCGCGGCGCCGGGCTCACCGTCATGGAGATAACCGAGATACTCGGCGGGCCCGGCAAGACGTCCGTCTGGCGCTGGATCAGGGACGTGCGCAAGCCCGCGGGAAGGGCCGGTGGAGGAATGGACCTGCCGCGACTCGTCGGGGACGGCCCCGACTACCCCGACATCGACCCGGAGGACAAGGACGCCCTGATCGAGCGGCTCAGGCTCGAGAACGCGGTGCTGAGGGCGGTGCAGGACGTTTTAAAAGCCGGGAGCCTCGACGGGATGTCGAACAGGGAGAAGACCCTGGTGATAGACCGCCTGAGGCC
>NZ_JBNPKM010000033.1:0-478 GCF_050312955.1 Collinsella sp. SGI.241 | reverse complement strand
TCCTCGAAGTCGCGCGTGAAGCGCGCCCCGTGCCGCGCCCAGGGGACGGCCTCGGTGCGCACGCCGTGCTCCGGGCAGCGCACCCTGCAGGGCGCGTACTCCAGGTAGCAGGCCGAGCGCGCCAGGTCCATCGCCCTCCACAGCCTGGGGGCCCCGCGGTTCGCCATGTCGTAGAAGTCGCAGGCCCTGCCGCATACGGGGCAGCGGCGCTGCTCGCGCTTGTAGGGCCGGACGCTCACGACGATGCGCTCGGCCTCGATGCGCGCGCCCAGGACGACCGTGCGGGCCAGACCGAGGGCGAGAAGTAGTAGACTCTTCATGCGTCACACCTCTTCGGTTGTCTGAATTTGGCTTAGCAATCATAGGCGGATGACGCGGAAACGGCCCCTCCCGGGGCCGTTTCAGTTCCAGATCGTTGTTTTCGCCCGCTGAGCTGGGCCTATGCCGGAATCTCTCCCACAGAAACCACCGAAGAGCC
>NZ_JBNPKM010000032.1:0-506 GCF_050312955.1 Collinsella sp. SGI.241 | reverse complement strand
GTCGCGCTGGGCATCGAGGCCGTCAGGGCGGGGCGCGAGGTCAGGTTCGTGGACTGCGCCCGGCTCGTCGAGGACCTGGAGGACGCCTCGTCGCGCGGCATCCTCAAGAAGAGGCTCAGGTACTACGCCCACTCGAGGCTGCTGATCATCGACGAGCTCGGCTACCTCGACGTCGGCAGCGCGGGCGCGGACCTGCTGTTCCAGCTGATATCGACGCGCTACGAGCAGCGCTCGACGATCATCACCACCAACGTGGGGATCAGCGGCTGGGGCAGGGTGTTCGGGGACGACGTGGCGGCGAGCGCGATCGCGGACAGGGTGTGCCACCACTGCCACCTGGTCAAGATAACCGGCAGGTCCTACAGGCTGAAGGACCTGCCGAGGGACGGCCCCGTCAAGCCGTGACCGGAATCGGTGAAAATACGTTAGCGCAACCGGTGAAACCGCCTTTGCGCAAACGGCGCGCCTGTTTAGCGAAACTGGTGAAAAATAGATTGACGCTAACA
>NZ_JBNPKM010000031.1:0-551 GCF_050312955.1 Collinsella sp. SGI.241 | reverse complement strand
CGTATTTGTATCGAGCTATGACTCTTGGTGGTCAATCTCTATATTCTGACGTCGCAATAGCCTATGGAAAGCCCCGATCCTATGCGAGGCCTATCGCAGGACTCATTCTTTACAGCCCCTAATTTATGACGTTCCCGTCACTGGTTGCGTATTTATTGGATGAATCCGTCAATTTAAATTACAAAAAACCTTCTCTCGTTTTACGTTATTCGGCTTGAGATTGTGCTCCACTGGGGCCCCGCCACTGTCTGGTGGGGCTCTATTAGCGTGTAACGGCGCTATAAGGGGAAACTGTTGCAATCCATCCCTTAGCTATTGTTCAATTCTGTTTTGGGAATATACCCAATACGTCTACATCAGATAGCAAGAACACCGAGGTCATACGGTCTGTCTGAGATATATGATCGTCGATTAGACCCTGTCGGATTCCAGGGCCCTCTGGTTCATTTGTGAACAAAATATGGAGTGCGTGATTCCCGCCCCGCGGGCCCCTCCGGTCTGGCAATATATCTCCTTGCCGCGCGGCCCGGTCGGACCGGATTGACCGCGGG